>CAZNII010000088.1:0-3267 GCA_964573075.1 uncultured Novosphingobium sp.
TCGTTGTTCGAGGTGATCACCACGATCGGGCGTTCCTTGGCCGCGATCCGCTCGCGCGTTTCGTAGACGTCGAAGCTCATCCGGTCGAGCTCCTGGAGCAGGTCGTTCGGAAACTCGATGTCGGCCTTGTCGATCTCGTCGATCAGCAGCACGGGGAGCTGGGGCGAGGTGAAGGCTTCCCACAGCTTGCCCTTCTTGATGTAGTTGGCAATGTCGTGGACCCGCTCGTCGCCCAGCTGGCCGTCGCGAAGGCGGGCGACCGCATCGTATTCATAGAGGCCCTGCTGCGCCTTGGTGGTCGACTTGACGTTCCATTCGATCAGCGGCGCGCCGGTGGCCTTGGCGATTTCGTGGGCCAGGACGGTCTTGCCGGTGCCCGGCTCGCCCTTGACCAGCAGCGGGCGGCGCAGCAGCACGGCGGCGTTGACCGCCACCTTCAGGTCATCGGTGGCAACGTAATTGCTGGTGCCTTCAAAGCGCATGGGAACTCCCCGTTTGATTTAATCGTGCGGTTAAGCGGGATAGGGGAGCCATGCGCGCCTGACAAGCGGCAAAGGTGGAGAGCGAAGCTGTCTCGCAGTGCGGTGGCGAGCCTTGCGGGGGATGGCGGGCGCCGTGGCTGGACCTGACGGCGCCCGCTTCCCCCTCGTCCGTCCGGTGTGACCGTTTTCGGCCTGAGTGCGCGACCCGAAGGACTCGGATTGCAGGAATTCCTAGCCTTGCAGCCCGCCTGCGAATATAAAGAAGTGTGTAATTGGAGACGCGGGCAATGGTGACTGTCGCAGGAAAAGTGCTGCTCGACCTGCTTTCGCCCCGGACTCGCGGCTGGCTGTCAGGTTTGGCTCAGCGGCGCAGCTATGCCGATGGCGAACTGATCCACAGCCGCGGCGATCCGGTCGAATCGATGGAAGTGGTGGTCCGCGGCAAGGTCAGGCTTTCGCGCTACCACGCCAATGGCTCGCACACCTTTGTCAGCACCGTGCATGCTGGCCAGCACTTCGGCGATATCCTGTTGTTCGACAGTCGGCGCCGGCGCACCCACCACGCGGTTGCGGCGGGGGAGGTCGAGATCGATCATTTCGATCGGATCGCCTTCGATCGCATGCTGACCAACCACGAGGTGCTGCTGGCGCTCTATGCGATCACCGCCTCGCGGCTGGGCGCAGCGATGAGCATGAACGACGATCTGCGCGCGCTCCCGCGGGAGGTTCACCTGGCCAAGCTTCTGCTGCACCAGTGGCGCCTTGGTGGCCGGCCGGCGGCGATCGAATGTGTTCAGGAGGACCTCGCCGGAATGCTCGGCGTTTCGCAGATGACGCTGTCCAAGGCGTTGGCCAGTCTGCGCGCGCAGGGACTAGTGAAGACCGGGTACCGCAAGGTCGCGCTCCCCGATCCGGAGCGCCTCGAGGCCTGGCTGACCGAGCGCGCACCGGGCTGAAAAGAGGTGTCCCGCACCGACCCGGCCAGGGGGAGCCGGGATCGATACGGGACTGCGTGGACCTATTCGCCGCGCGCGGGTTCTGCCTGGCCGACCCCGAACAGCCGCCGCAGCAGTCGGCGCAGGTCGGGCGAGCGCCACAGCAGCACCACACCGCCGATCAGCAGCACCCACGGCAGGGCGACGCCCAGCACCAGCAGGGCCAGCGAAAGCATCGATTCCGCGCTCGACCAGCTGGCGCTGGCGGCCTTGCCGAAAGTGCCCTGGCCGGAGAGAATTCCCTGGCTGGAATAAGTGAAGCTCACCGGGGTGGAAGCGATCGCGGCTTCCTTGGCGCGGCGGTCCTGGGCGAGGCCGGCCTGCTGATTGCGCAGCGCGGCAAGCTGTTGCTGCAACTCGGTCCGTTCGGCCGCAGTCAGTCCCTTGGCGGCAAGCCGGGCTTCGATCCGTGCGATCTCTGCCTCGTTGGCGGCGCTGTCCTGCTGCGAGAGCTTGATCGCATCGCCGGCATTTTCCCCGGTCACGCTGGCATTGTCGAGCTTGCCTTCGGCCGCTTCGACCGCCGCGACCGCCTCGTTGCCGAAGGCATGGGCGACATCGGGGGCCAGCAGGAAATCGAGCCGCGCCGAAACCCGTTCCTCGCCGGGTTGGTCATAGGCCATGCCGGTAACCCGGCAGCGGCTCGGGCCCAGCTTCTGGCAGGCCTGGGCATGTTGCTGCTGGACCTGCGAGATCGCCTTGCCGGGCAAGGTGAAGGTATAGTCATAGCGGAACGCGACCCCGGGGGCGACCGCGCCTCCGATATCCGGCGCGCCGGCAGCGGCAGCTTCCTGGGTGGTCGGGCTTTCCGACTTTTCGGCCGCGCAGCCGCTGACCAGCAGCGCGGGGATCGCAAGGGCTATGAGGGGAAGGGGGAACGAACGCATGGCAGTCTCCCAAAATGATCTACCGAATCGGTAGAGATATAGCTCTATCAATTCAGTTGAGTTTGGCAAGCGCGGTTACGCGGTGATCTGCAGCGGCTATTGCGCGGAGGCTGTGAAGCGCAGTTTCGCAGTGCTTCCAGCGGCGATCCGCAGTACGAAGACCGTCCGCCCGTCACGCCTGATCGACTTGGCGCTGGCCCCGGAAATCTTCCAGCCTTCGTCGGTATCGATCTTCAACTCGAAGGTCACGGGATCGGGCCCGGCATTTGTCACTTCGAATTCATAGTCGAGCGCCTTGTCGCCATCACGGTTGACCCGCCGTTGCAACACCGAAACGTCCGGTGCCGTTCCGGCCACAAGCTCGACCTTTTCGTCCTCGGCCGTATCGCCCAGGTTCGGCTCAGCGATCAGCATCAAAAGCCCGGAATGTTCCTGCTGGATTGTGAAGGTCCCGGCCGGAAGCGGCAGGCCCAGGTGGTGCTTCTTGTCGTTGCGGGTCCGCAGCAGCACCTGGGCTGCGCCGCGCTGTTCGGCTTGGGCATAGGGATAGGGGTAAAGCGACCAGGCATAGATCTTGTCGAACGGCACCCCTGGCTGTTCCATCAACCGGACCTGCTTCATCTGCATCGCCCCGACGGTAGTCGGCTGCGGGACCCGGTAAAGCTTGAGATCGCCAAGCTGTTCAAGCGATTCCGCCGCAACGGCCGTGACCGCGACTGGTGTATCCTGAAGCGCCTGCTTGCGGCGCTGTGCGGTGACGACGATCGCCCCGTCCTCTTCGGAATAAAACCCGGCCTCGATACTCTCGCCGGGCTGCCAGGGACGAACCAGCACATAAGGCTGGTCCGGCTTCAGCGGAATCTCGTGGGTGCGCTGGGCGGGCCAGCACCGCGCCACCACCTG
>CAZNII010000088.1:3367-6589 GCA_964573075.1 uncultured Novosphingobium sp.
AGCCCTTCCGCCCCGACCGAGTAACTGAAGGTCTCGGGAAAACCGGAACAGCGCAGGCTTTCGGTGCCACTCGCGGTCTTGAACACCACCCCGTCTTCGCTGGCGCTGACCAGTTCGGCGGGAACCTGAACCTGCTTGCCGCTGGCCGGATCGGTGCGGGTCAGGGTCAGCGTCCGTCCGCGCGCGGCGCGCAGCAGCGAGGAGGGGGAGAGCAGCGCCGCATCGCGGTTCTTCTCGATCACTCCGCCGGGCAGGCCGGTTACTATCGCGCTGGCCGGGATGATCCCGTCAACCACCCCTTCGAAGCGCAGCCGACTGGTTCCGGCTGGCAGCTGCACGGTCCGGGTCTCGACGATCACCGCGAAACCGCCCAGCGAACCCAGCTCGATCGCCCCGCCATCGCGGTCCGGATTGCGGTAGATCGTGACAGAAAGGTCGGTCGGCTCGGATGCCGCCACGTCCCGGATATCCTGGGCACTGGCGGGATAGGCGGGGAGCATGGCGGTGATCAGCCAAACCAGCATTCCAAGCCCGACTGTCCTGAGCTTGTCGAAGGACTGCCCTTTCCTTCGCGCGACATGGCAGGCCGCTCGAAGAACAAGGCAATGCTTCGACAAGCTCAGCATGGACGGGTAGGGGGGCATGAGGGAACCCGCCGGTCAGTACCGCGTGTCGAAAGTGGCGGTCAGATCGCTCTTGCCGTTGGCCGGGACGGTTACCGTCCAGGCCATCGTATCGGCATCGCGGCGCTCACCCTTCTGGCTTTCCTCGACCACCCGGGTATCGCCCCACAATCCGCCCTGGATCACCCGCACCGTGACCTGCCGGGGCAGGGCATTGGTCAGGGTATAGCGCATCTTGGTCTGCCAGCGGCTCGAGCCCAGCTTGGTGCGGTTTTCGACCACCGGCTGGATCTTCACGTCGAAGGCCTGGCCGGTGTTGATCGCCAGCGTCGAGCCCATCGGGGTGTGGCCGATTGCACTTTCACCGATGAACTGCGCCTGGCCGCGCGAATCCCGGATGTAGAACCGGACGATCCCGGCCGGCAGCTGATCGCCCAGACCGCCCTTGGCCGAGTTCGAGAACCGATAGACCGTCTGCGTCGAGATCGGACTGTCAGAGGTCTGCATCCAGCCAAGCCGCGCTTCATAGCCGTGTTGGGCGGGAGCGCCATGGACATCGAGGAAGCTGACCTGCTTGGTCTGCATGTTGGCGATCGTGGTGCGTTCGGCCAGCGGGTAGAGGTAATAGTCGCCCAGCCGTTCGCGCGTGCCGCTTTCGGTCCCGGCCTCGACCATGCCTGCGCCGTCGCCAGCCGGATAGGGCTGGCGATAGCCGCCGTAATTGTTGCGCTGGTTAAGCAGCCGCGGGCTGCCCGCGACCAGGATGGTCTTGGCGTTCTGATAGGTCGTGCCGGAATTGTTGGTCAGCGTGACCCAGCCCTGGACGTCGATCGTGCCCTGCTTGTCATCGTAGAGCGCGACATAGTCGGCCCGCCAGCCGAGCCCCGGGGTGAGGTAACGCAGCGCCGCCTCGCGCTTACCGGCCGTGCCCTGCAGCGTGATCGACAGCGTCGGATCGGCGCGCATGTTGGGTGGAACCCGATCGAAGATCACCCGCACCGGCAGGCCATCGTCGCGCAGCACCTCGATCCGGTTGCCGATCTGCAGCACCACCCCGCCATTGGCCGCCAGTACCACCGCCTGTTCGCGGGTTTCCGCGCCGGTCGCGGGATTGGTCCGGACCAGGGTGATGGTCTGGCCGACCGCGTTCTCCATGATTTTCTGCGGGGACAGCAGGTCATAGTCGAAGTTCTGCTCGATGATCCGCATGTCCGGCGCGGCAAGGCTGGCGGTCTCCGGGCGGATCTGCGCGGAAACGCCCTTGAACTCGACCTTCTGCGGAGCGCCGGTGAAGGTCACCTCGCGGGTGTCCTGCACCAGCGCCTGGTTGTCGGCATAGATTGTGATGGCGATGCCCGGTTCGGCCGAAGCCGAAGTGGCCAGAGCGACGAGCGAGACGGCGGCGATCAGGGGCAGGCGAGGCATAGGAGAGCTCCTCTCGGCTCATGTGATAATGTCACATCAAAAGTTGTCAATCCGCAGGGCAAGATAGACCCTTGAATTGCCGGAACCGGCCGGATTGCCGAACACGTCTTCGACGACCGAATAACGCACCGCCTTCATGGCTTCGGCGCATAGCCGCCGGTCGAGTTCGGGATTGCCGGTCGACCAGCCCGCATTGCAGGCGGTGATCCTGCCCTCGGCATCGACGGAAACTTCCAGCCGCGGGCGGCGGTTGGTCACGCTGGCCCGGTCGATCCCTTCCAGCAGATGATTGGCCGTCATCGGGATCAGAACCGCACGGTCAGCCTTTTGAATTGTGGCGGTTCGCGGATCGAGCGGATCGTGCAGGATGACGTAATCTGGCGTGGGATTGTAGCTGCGCTTCACGCCCAGCGGCACCCGGATGTGGCTACCCTTGCGCTTGTTCCAGACGAATTGCAGCGGGATCTTGCGGACCGAGCAAGGGAAACACCGTGTAGGATAGGCCAGCTGCAGCTTTTGCCCGACCTCGCAGCTTTTCCGGTCAAGCGCCGCGTTGCCGGAGCTCACCCCGATCGTGCAGTCCACCGCGCCGGTATCGGGCGAAACCTGCAATTCGAGCGAGACTGTCCCTTCAGCCTTGCCGGCTTCCGCGGGGTAAAGCGACTGAAGGTTGGGAAAGGCCGCAATCAGCAGCCCGCCCTGCCACTTCTGCCGCGGCCAGGCGGCATATTCCGGCAGTGTGCCCGGATCGGCCGGAGGGGCTACGGCCATCGGCACCGGACGGGCCAGAATGGCTTCATAGTCGGCCATCGGCATGGTGTTGAACCGGACCATGAAGTTGACCTTGAACGCTACTGGCTTGCCGGGGGCGGAATAGGCCGGACCGAGGCGGGCCCTGGCCATCAGGCTTTCGCAGGCCAGCCGGTCGAGCCGCGGGTCGGATGCGGGGACGGTGACGGCGCAATCCTCCGGTACGCCGACCGGGCTGAAAGTCAGGACCAGTTTGGTCCGGGTTTTCAGCGGTGCACTGCGCAAATCAGCCGGGATCTGCGCGGGATCAAGCCATTCCCTCCAGCCTCCCATGGACCAGCCTCCATCCCCGACCTTTGTCGGATCGGCGATGTAGTCCCAGCTCTGCTGGATAACGCTGACTTCGGTGTGCCACTGGGCCGGG
>CAZNII010000088.1:6689-8410 GCA_964573075.1 uncultured Novosphingobium sp.
GAAAACGCCATCGAACTGGGCATCGAACACTCGCGCCGTTCGCGCGCCGAACCGGGCTGCATCGCGCACAATTGCCACATCGACACCGAAAATCCGCACCGGATCGCCTTCCTGGAGGAGTGGGCCGACATGGCCGCGGTCAGGACCCACTTCGCGGTGCCGGAGAGCGGGGAATTCGTGGCGGCGATTGGCGCGATGGCGGTGGCCGCGCCGGTGATGCGGATATTCGAGGCTGGTGAAGTGGGTCTCTAGGCGTCGATCAGATCCCGATCGACGTCGCCGGCGCGGTTCTGGATGAACATGAAACGTTGCGCCGGGTCGCGGCCCATCAGCCGTTCGACCAGGTCCTTCACCGCCGCGCGGCCTTCGTATTCGGGCGGCAGGGTAACGCGCAGCAGGCCGCGCTTGGCCGGATCCATGGTGGTTTCGCGCAGCTGCTGGGGGTTCATTTCGCCCAGGCCCTTGAACCGCCCGACTTCCACCTTCTTGCCCTTGAACACCGTCGCCTCGAGCTCGGCCCGGTGGGCATCGTCGCGGGCATAGGCGCTCTCCTTGCCGGCGGTCAGCCGGTAGAGCGGGGGCTGGGCAAGGTAGAGGTGCCCGCGCCGGACCACTTCGGGCATTTCCTGGAAGAAGAAGGTCATCAGCAGCGTGGCGATGTGCGCGCCATCCACGTCGGCGTCGGTCATGATGATGATCCGATCGTACCGCAGGTTGTCCGGATTGCAGTCCTTGCGCATCCCGCAACCGAGCGCGAGCGCCAGGTCACCGATTTCGCTGTTCGCGCGGATCTTGTCGGCCGTGGCGCTGGCGACGTTGAGGATCTTGCCGCGGATCGGCAGGATCGCCTGGGTCTTGCGGTCGCGCGCCTGCTTGGCCGATCCGCCGGCCGAATCCCCTTCGACAATGAACAGCTCGGTCTCAAGATCGCCTTCGCCGGTGCAATCGGTCAGCTTGCCGGGCAGGCGCAGCTTGCGCGCATTGGTCGCGGTCTTGCGCTTGACCTCGCGCTCGGCCTTGCGGCGCAGGCGGTCGTCCATCCGTTCCATCACCGCGCCAAGCAGCGCTTTCCCGCGCTCCATGTTGTCGGCCAGGAAATGGTCGAAGTGATCGCGCACCGCGTTCTCGACCAGGCGCGCGGCCTCGGGGCTGGTGAGCCGGTCCTTGGTCTGGCTCTGGAACTGGGGATCGCGGATGAACACCGAGAGCATCACTTCGCTGCCGGTGACGACATCTTCGGGCGCGATGTCCTTGGCCTTCTTCTGTCCGACCAACTCACCAAAGGCACGAATCCCCTTGGTCAACGCGGCGCGCAGGCCCTGTTCGTGGGTGCCGCCATCGGGGGTGGGGATGGTGTTACAGTAATAGGAATATGACCCGTCGGACCACAGCGGCCAGGCCACCGCCCATTCGACCCGGCCCTGTTCCTCACCCGGAAAATCCTGGGTCCCGGAAAAGAACTGGGTCGTCACACATTCGCGCGCGCCGATCTGTTCCTTGAGGTGATCGGCCAGGCCGCCGGGGAACTGGAACACGGCCTCGGCCGGCACCTCCTCGCTGGCGAGCGATGCGGCGCATTTCCAGCGGATTTCCACCCCGGCAAAGAGGTAGGCCTTGGAGCGGACCAGTTTGAACAGCCGCGCCGGCTTGAACTTCGCCTCCTCGCCAAAAATTTCGGCGTCGGGCACGAAGGTGACCGAGGTCCCGCGCCGGTTGGGCGT
>CAZNII010000088.1:8510-10426 GCA_964573075.1 uncultured Novosphingobium sp.
CCGCGCCCGTTGTCGGTGATGGTCAGGCGGTTGCCTTCTTCCAGCGTCACCTCGATCCGGTTGGCGTGGCCGGCCACGGCCTCGTCCATCGCATTGTCGAGCACTTCGGCGGCAAGGTGGTGAAAGGCGCGCTCATCGGTCCCGCCGATGTACATGCCGGGACGGCGGCGGACGGGTTCAAGCCCCTCCAGCACTTCGATCGCCGAACCGTCATAGGAATCGCCAGAACTGGCGGGCAGCTTGTCAAACAGGTCGTCAGGGGCTTGGGACATGGGGAACGCCTATAGAACGCGGCGAATCCGCCGCGCAAGCGCCGCTCCGATGTTTTCGTCAGTCCACGAACTTCTCGGGCGCGGGACTGATGATCGTCACCCCGCCGGCCCGGGTCTCGCGCACTTCCAGCGCGCGTTCACAGACCCCGCCGGCGTTGAACCGGAACGGCCCGTCGAGCCCCAGGAACCCGCCGGTATCGATCAGCCGGGCCAGCGGGAAGGGGGTGTTGCCGCGCCATTCGCGCGCAATCCGCACGGTCAGCAGCACGGCATCGTAGCCCAGCGTCGCCTGGCGATAGGGCGCCGCGCCGAACCGGGCCTTGTAACTGGTGGTGAACTGGCGGAACCGGCTGTCAGCCACGGCGGCAAACCAGGCCCCGCGCAGCGCGGCGCTGCTGCTGGCCAGCGGATCGCCGCTCCACAGGTCGGTGCCCATGATCCGCGGGCTGGCCGCACCCGCCGCCTTGAGCCGTGGCGCCGCCATGGCCGCGTACTTGGGCGAATCCGCGATCAGCACCGCCTGGAAGCCGCCCTTGGTCTTGAGCCGGGCGGCGGCGGACAGCACCGAATTATTACCGCGCTCATAGCTGTCGCTGGCGACTACCGTGCCGCCGGCCGCGCGCACTGCGGCGTTATAGGTCACGCTGGCTCGCGCGCCGTATTCCCCCTTGGGGGCGAGCAGCGCGAACCGGGTAATCCCCTTCGACTGGGCATAGCCGACCACCCGCTCGATCGAATTCTCCAGGCTCGGACCGAGCACGAAGATATCGCGAGTGGCCGCCTGCGGCTCGTTGGCGAAAGTGATCAACGGCACCCTGGCAGAGCGTGCTACCGCGGCAATCGGCGCAACCTCTCCGGCGGCCAGCGGGCCGAGGATCAGCTTGTTGCCGTCGCGCATCGCCTGGGTCGCGGCTGCAGCGGGGCCGGCGGCGGTGTCATAGGTGGTGATGCGGATGTTCTGGGCATTGGTATCGAGGATCGCCATTGTCGTCGCATTGGCGACAGACTGGCCCAGCGCGGCATTGGGACCGCTCAGCGGAACCAGCAGGGCAATGCGATGGCGGGCCTGATCGGGCGGCAGGGTATCGCTGGGCAGGGCATCGGGCGGCGGCTTTTCCCCGGGGGACTTGGGGATCACCTTGCACCCGGCGAGCAGCGCCACGCCCACCAGCAAGACCACCCCGCGCCGGTTCGTCCGCACATCGATCATGCCTTGTCGCTCCCGTGCCGGCAGTCCATGGTAGTGGCGATGGATCAACCGCTTGAACCAGGACTCTATATTGTCGCCACGCCGATTGGCAATCTGGGCGACCTGTCGCGCCGCGCGGCATCGGTACTCGGTGCCGTGGCTGCGGTGGCCTGTGAGGATACCCGCGTCACCGGCAAGCTGATGCAGCATATCGGCCACAAGGCGCGGCTGATCCGCTATGACGACCACGCCAGCGAAGCGACCCGCGACCACGTGCTCGATCTGGCACGCGAACAGCCGGTCGCACTGGTCAGCGATGCCGGCACGCCGCTGATTTCCGATCCCGGCTATCAGCTGGTCCGGGCGGCGCGCGAACGCGGGATCGCGGTTACCTCGATCCCCGGGCCAAGTGCGGCAATTGTTGCGCTGACGCTCGCCGGGCTGCCGAGCGACCG
>CAZNII010000089.1:0-1656 GCA_964573075.1 uncultured Novosphingobium sp.
TCTCGCTGCGCTTGGTGAAGCCCGAAAGCCCGCCGCCCTGGCGCAGCGTGCGGATCCGGCTGCGGCGGCCGGTGATGATCTTGTGCGGATAGGCCTGGTGGCCAACGTCCCAGACCAGCCGGTCATCCGGCGTGTTGAAGACATAGTGCAGCGCCACGGTCAGCTCGACCACGCCCAGCCCAGAGCCCAGGTGTCCGCCGGTCTGCCCGACCGCGGCGATCATTTCGGCGCGCAGTTCGTCGGCCAGCTGGCGCAGCTGGCCCGGCGCAAGCTGGCGCAGGTCCGCGGGAACATCGACGGTATCGAGCAGGGGGGTCGCCGGATTCGGGCTCATGGCCCAGCGCCTTACACGCTGGTTTCATTCGTGTCGATTGAGACTACATAGGACTTTCGATGCACGTTTCATGGAAGGTTCGCCAATGTCCCTGCCCGCCAATGCCCCGCCGGTGGTCTTCGTCGCCACCGCCCACCTGCCGCGGGCCGTGCCGTTCTATCGCGACGTGCTGGGGCTGAAGCTGCTGGGGCAGGACGATTATGCCGCGACCTTCGACATCGGCAACCGCACCCCGCTGCGGCTGACCGACGTGCCGGGCCATGCCGCCAGCCGCCACACCGTGCTGGGTTGGCACGTCGCCGATATCCGCGCCGCGATGGCCGCGCTGCGGGCCAAGGGGGTGGAGTTCAAGATCTACGAAGGCTTCGGCCAGGATGCCGAGGGTGTCTGGTCAAGCCCCGATGGCGGCGCGAAGATCGCCTGGTTCGCTGACCGGGATGAAAACGTGTTGAGCCTGACGCAGTTCGGCTGACCCTGGCCTTTCCGGACAGGGAAGTGCCTCAGCTGCAATCGGCGCAGACCCCGCGCAGTTCGACCACCGGGCGGATATCGGCAAAGCCGGCCTTCTTCGCAGCCTCGACCAGCGCGCCGGTCAGCTTGTCGTCGTCAAGGTGGGTGGCCCGGCCGCAACTGTCGCAGATCAGGAAGATGCAGTCATGCCGGCAGCCCGGGTGCGGGTTGGCGACATAGGCATTGGCGCTTTCGATCCGCCGGGCGAGGTTGCCGGCCACGAACAGGTCAAGAATCCGGTAGACTGAATTGGCCGCGACCCGCTTGCCCCGCGCTGCGGAGACCGCTTCGGCAATGTCATAGGCCGAGGCCGGACGCGGCTGGGCGGCCAGTGCCTCGAACACTTCGGCGCGCATCCCGGTCCACTGCTCGCCCGAATCGGCAAAGGCCTTGGCCGCTTCATCGACCAGACTGGCGCCGGTCGGTTCGTGATGATGGTGGTGGTGTGCGCTTGCCATGGCGGGAATATAGGCGCCCGCGCGGCGAACGGCAAATCCTAGCGGACGGAATCCGCCGCCGGGGCGACCAGGGTCTGGTCAGGCATCGCGGTTGCCGCCTGGGCCTGGGGGATCACGCCGTCATTCGCCTTGAAGGCCATGGCCCCTGCCAGCGCGACCGTGCCGAGCACGAAGCCGATGGCGAAGGACTTGTAGAGATCGGCGGAAAAGAGGCTCATGGAAGAATCGCTCGGCTAGGTGTTTTCGCTTGACCGCCCTCGTGCAGAAAGCCGGGTTACCGTCCAGTGAACATCGCGTTCAACCCGGCGACAGAGCGACGAAGCGTTGAGCGGTTGCGGTGAACTGAACCGGTTA
>CAZNII010000089.1:1756-3189 GCA_964573075.1 uncultured Novosphingobium sp.
CCGGCGGCGTCAGCGGCCTCGATCACTTCGGCATCGCGCATCGATCCGCCCGGCTGGATCACCGCCGTAGCTCCGGCCTCAGCCGCGGCGAGCAGCCCGTCGGCGAAGGGGAAGAAGGCATCGGAGGCAACCGCCGAGCCGACCGCGCGGCTTTGAGCCCAGCCGAATTTCTCGGCCGCCTCGGCCGCCTTCATCGCCGCGATCCGGCTCGAATCGCGCCGGTTCATCTGGCCCGCGCCGATCCCGGCGGTGATCCCGTCCTTGGCATAGACGATCGCGTTCGACTTGACATGGCGGGCCACCGTCCAGGCGAACAGGCAGTCCTTCAGTTCCTGCTCGGTCGGCGCGCGCTTGGTCACGACCTTGAGGTCGGCGGCGCCGATCGCGCCGTTGTCGCGGCTCTGGACCAGCAGCCCGCCGGTGATCGGCTTGACCGCCAGCCCGCCGCGGCGCGGATCGGGCAGATCGCCGGTCAGCAGCAGGCGCAGGTTCTTCTTCCTGGCGAAGGCTGCAATCGCCGCTTCATCGGCATCGGGGGCGACCACCACTTCGGTGAAGATCTCGCAGATCGCCTCGGCAGTCGGCCCGTCGAGCGGGACATTGACCGCAACGATCCCGCCGAAGGCCGAGACATCGTCGCATTGCAGCGCCCCTGTCCAGGCATCGAGCAGGCTGGCGCCCTGCGCCACGCCGCAAGGGTTGGCGTGCTTGACGATCACCACCGCCGGATCCTGGCCGCGGAATTCGGCGCACAGTTCCAGCGCGGCATCGGCATCGTTGTAATTGTTGTAGGACAGCTCCTTGCCCTGGAGCTGGCGGGCCTGGGCGATCCCCTGGCCGTGCGGCCCCCGGGGGATGTAGAGCGCGGCGCGCTGGTGCGGGTTTTCGCCGTAACGCAGCTCTTCCTTGCGGGTGGCGGTGATCGCCAGCATTTCCGGGAAAAGCTGCTGCTGATCGGCAAAGGCGAACCACTGGCTGATCATCGAATCGTAGGCGGCGGTCGCGGCAAAGGCCCGCGCCGCCATCAGCTTGCGGAATTCATAGCGGGTCGCCCCGCCGGTTTCCTCCAGCTCGGCCAGCAGCCCGGCATAGTCGGCCGGGTCGGTGACGATCGTCACATAGGCATGGTTCTTGGCCGCCGAGCGGACCATCGAAGGGCCGCCGATATCGATATTCTCGATCACCTCGTCGCGTTCGGCGCCCTTCATCACGGTCGCCTCGAACGGATAGAGGTTGACCACCACCAGATCGATCGCGCCGATCGCATGCTCGGCCATCGCCGCGGCATGTTCGGGATTGTCGCGAACCGCCAGCAGGCCGCCATGGACCTTGGGGTGGAGCGTCTTGACCCGCCCGTCCATCATTTCGGGAAAGCCGGTCAGCTCGGAAATGTCCATCACCGCAAGGCCCGCATCGCGCAGCGCCTTGGCCGT
>CAZNII010000089.1:3289-10156 GCA_964573075.1 uncultured Novosphingobium sp.
TCAGCTCGGAAATGTCCATCACCGCAAGGCCCGCATCGCGCAGCGCCTTGGCCGTGCCGCCGGTCGAGACCAGTTCGACCCCGCGCGCGGCCAGGGCCTGGCCCAGGTCCACCAGCCCGGCCTTGTCGGACACCGAAAGCAGCGCCCGCTTGATCATCACATTCGTCACAACTCAAAACCTCATTGGCAAAGAACCATGGGTGGATCGACATTTCGCTCAGAGCGAGCCGAATATGGTGATTTTGCGTGACCCGGAGCGCAGCGACCTTTGGGTCGTGAGCACCGGAAGTACGCAGAAGCGCCATTTGCAGGCCGCTATGGGCGGAATGTCGATCCACCCTATCCCATCTTCTTGAGCAGCCAGGCGAAGTTCCCCCCGCCGCGCGAAACCAGGCCGGATATCACCAGCTGCTGGATCGGCTGCGGGCGACCCTGCCCGTCGGCCCAGATGCTTTCCTCGATCGAGAGCTGGCCTTCGCCGCCAACCCTGAACTGCCAGTACGACCCGTCGGGCAGCGCCAGCCCGGCACCCTGGCCGTCCTCGCTCAGCCCCACTTCGATCCCGGTGCCGAGGTGGAAGCGGATCGCGAAGCCGACCTTGCCGTTCTTGCCGTTCTTGCCGGCCGGAACCAGCAGGTCTTCGCCGCGCAGCTCGGTGCCGTCGTCGCGCAGGATCAGGATCCGGCGGTGGGTCAGGCCGTACCGCCCGGCATAGCCGTTGTGGCTGGCCTCGAGCCGGGTTGCCCCACCCATCTTCTCGCCGGCGAGCGTGCGCCGGTCGACCTCGACCTCGGACACGCCGTTGCCGATCTTGCCGTTGATCAGGATCGCGGTGGAATTGGTATCGTCGAGCACCAGGGTCGAATGGGCCGCGGTGGCGCGCAGGTCACGCTCAAGCCGGACCGGCATCAGCCCGCCGGCGCAGCCCGCCCCGCCGCAATTGACCACCAGCCGCTGCCCGGCATGGCTGAATTCGAAGGCCAGGGTCGAGGCACAGCCGGCGCGGGTGTGCCTGGCCAGCGGCGGCGGCGCGGCATCGAACTGCAGCACGCCCTTTTGCGCCACGACCCGCTGATAGCCCCACTGCCGCACGTCGCGCAGCGGCCGGGTCCGCACGCCCGAAGCGGCGATCAGGCCGGAAAGTTCGGCCGCGTCGAGCGCCCAGCCACCCTGCCACGAACCGAGCGAGCCATCGCCGTGAGTCAGCGCCAGCAGCGGCGGGACCAGCAGGCCCATCATCGTTTCGAGCGCCTGGGGCGGATCGCGCCGCACCGCCTGATAGCAGGCCCGCAGCCGCACCAGCAGTGCGATCGCCTCAACCTGCGAGAGCGGACTGCGCGACAGCACCCCGCCATCGTCGCCGACCAGTTCGCCCAGCGCGCGGATCAGCCCGGCCTCGCCGAACAGCCGGCGCGGCTTGCCATCGGGCAGCAGCAGCCCGGCCGCGACGATCCCGCACCAGCCGGCGACCTGGGCCAGCAGGTCCTCGCCGCGGCCGACGTTCTTGTCGAGCCAGCGCGCGGTATCGTTGAGCGCAGCCAGCACCTTGGCCCGCAGCACCTTGTCCGGGCCCGAGAGGATCAGCGGCGCATGGACCAGCCAGTTGAGCTCGCGCAGGCCGGCGTTGGCGACGCTCCACGCCGGCCCCTTGCCGGGGCGCGCGGGCGGCTTGGGATTGGCGGCCAGCCAGGCCGCCAGGATCCGTTCGGCCACCGGCGCCACCGCTTCGCGCGGAGCCGCAGCCTCGAGATCGGCGAGCCAGGAGAACGAATGGACCACCCGCTCCAGCGGGGGGGCCATCCGGGCCGCGCCGGCAAAATCGATCTGGGCGATCGGCGATTTGGCCCCGTGGACCAGGAAATGCCCGGCGCGCAGCGCGGTGCCGGCCACCTTGCTGCCCGGCAGCGGGTTGGTGACAGTCGCCAGCAGGCGCGGCTTGGCCGGCTTGCGGAACGGCGAAGCGAGAGTCGATCCAGGAATGCCGAGCCGGTAGGCCAGCCGCAGCAGCCGCTCTCCGGCGCCGACCGAGGGCGGGGCGAAATCGGCCAGGGCCAGCGCCCGACCGGGTTCGACCACTTCGCCGCCCGGCGGCGGGGAAGGCGCGGCTTCGCTCACCAGTCCGCCCTCATCCGAAACGCCCAGCGGGATCGCCGGCCCGTCCACCGGCATTTCCCCATCGGGCGCATTGCGGGTGGTGAGCACGGCATCGCTCATCGCTCATCCCACCCCCTTCAGCGCGGCGATATTGGCGGCATAGCAATCCGGCCCGCCCTTGAAGGTGGCCGAACCGGCGACCAGCACGTCGGCCCCGGCATCGACGCATTGCCGCGCGGTGACCGCATCGACCCCGCCATCGACCTCGAGCCGGATCGCGCGCCCGGTCTTGTCGATCGACTTCCTGATCGCCTCGATCTTGCGCAGCTGGCTGGAAATGAAGCTCTGCCCGCCAAAGCCCGGGTTGACGCTCATCACCAGGACCAGGTCGACCTCTTCATACAGGTAGTCGAGCATCTTGGCGGGGGTGCCGGGGTTGAGCGAGACCCCGGCCTGCTTGCCCAGCGCCTTGATTGCCTGGACAGTGCGGTGGGCGTGGGGGCCAGCCTCGGGATGGAAGGTGATGATGTCCGCCCCGGCCTCGGCGAAGGCCTCGAGGTAGGGATCGACCGGAGTGATCATCAGGTGCACGTCGAACGGCTTCTGGGTGTGCCCTCTCAGCGCCTTTACCACCATCGGTCCGATCGTCAGGTTGGGGACGAAGTGCCCGTCCATCACGTCGATGTGGATCCAGTCCGCCCCGGCCGCATCGATCGCGCGCACTTCCTCGCCCAGCCGGGCAAAGTCGGCGGAAAGGATCGAAGGCGATATCAGCGGCGCGGACATGAGCGGTTGCGGGGCTCCGTTTATTGGCGCTTACCCACCACATCTGGGGGGAACAAGCGGGCCCTAAGGGCTTTTCCACACAGTATCTCGGGCACTTGGCGCGTGACCGGGGCGGCTGGCCGCAATTGACCTCGAGAGGAGGAAACGTCACAGCCTGCAACCGATGAAGCCGAACCACAGCCCCGACCGGATGATGGCACTGATCGCGCGCGAAACCCGTTGGCGGTTGGGTCCGGTGCCGACCGGGCTGGGCGGCAAGCCGGCAAGCCCCGGCCGCTGGCAGATCGCCCAAGGCCGTTTCCTGCTGCGCTGCGAAAGCGGGCTGGGCTACTACTACCAGCCGGGCGAGGGGATCACGATCGAGCGCCCGGTGGATGCCGACCCCGATGAAGAACTGTTGTGGCTCAAGGGCACGGTCCATGCGGCGGTTGCCTGTCTCAACGGCCTCTATCCGGTCCATGCTTCGGCAGTTGCCTGGGAGGGGCGGGTCCATGCCTTTACCGGTCCGGCCGGCGCCGGCAAGTCGACCCTGGTCGCCGGTCTCGGCGCCGCCGGACTGCCGCTCTTCTGCGACGATACCCTGCTGCTCGATCTGACCGATCCCGGTCGGATCATGTGCCTGCCCGGTCACAAGCGGCTCAAGCTGCTGCCCGATGCCCTGACGATGAGCGGCGCCCGGGGCGAAGCGCCGGTCGGGGCGGAAACCGGCAAGCTCTATTGCCGCACCGCAGCGGGAGAGGTTGCAATGCCGCTGCCGCTGGCCAGCCTGACCTTTCTCGAGGACGGGCCCGTCACGGCCTGGCACCCGGTCGCTGGCGCCGAGCGCTTCGCGCGGCTTGAGGACGATCATTATACCCAGGCGATCTACCTCGCCGCGCAGCGTCCTGAGCGGGCGGCGTTGTTCGCTTTGCGGGCGCGGATTGCCGGTATGGTGACGATGGCCCGGCTGGTACGCCCCCGGTCCGGCGAGGGTTTCGCCCACTCGGTCGAACTGGCAAGAAGCCACATTGTCCCGACACCTGGAGAATCATGACGTGACCGCCCGACTGGCAAAGGCCGAAGGCCGCTTCAGCGAAACCGCGATCGATGACGAAGTGGTGGTAATGAGCCTGGCCACCGGCGAGTTCTTTTCGCTGGCGGGAACTGCTCGGGCCGTCTGGCAGCTGATCGACGGAACCCGCGAGCTTGACGTCCTGGTTGCCGAACTGGCCACCCAGTTCGGCATCGGGCCGGATGCGATTGCCACAGACGTCGCCGAATTTGTCAGCGAACTGCGCCGCGCCGGGTTGATAACCGATGCCTGAGACGCTTCCGGCGCGCTGGCGTGCTCTGGTCGGCGAAGGCATGGCGCGGCTGGCGATTGCCCGATTCCTCGTCGCCTGGGTCCCGCTCCGTCGCTGGAGCGTATGGCTTGGTCCTGTCAGCCAAGCGGAACCGGATGGTGGCGGCGCGGAAGGCGAGGCGCGGATGCTTGCCCGCGCCGTAGTCCGTGCGGCGGCGCTGCTGCCGTTTCACACCAAGTGCCTGCCGCGCGCAATCGCGTTCCATACCATGTTGCGGCGCCGCGGGCTGCCCAGCAAGCTGGTGATCGCAGCACTCGATCCACGTCGGCGCGGATCGATCGAGGATCTGCACGCCTGGGTCGAATCGGCCGGCGAAATCATGATCGGCGAGATCGACCAACCGTTCCACCCGGTCGTCCGTTTCGGTTAGATGCCCTGAAAGTCCAGTTGCGGCTTGGCAATCGCGCCCATCCCGCATACAATTAATGCGAACTTACCGTCTCTTTGTAGTCAGGAACCCGACGATGTCGAACAAGACCGCACAACAATCTGCTGCCTGGACTCGCCCCGAGCTCAAGAAGCTGGGCAAGTTGGAAGACGTGGCTCCCGGCCTCAACGGGACCGGCGAAGGTAGCAGCGGCAAGTCGTGAACCACTGACCCGCATAAGCTGCGGGTTCGATCCTTCCTGCGGGATCATTCGTGTTTGGCTTGGAATGGCGGCACCGCGCTGACCTGAGTAGCGGCGCCGATCGCTTGGCTGCGTCGCTTGCTGCAGGCAGCGGAAGGGCTTGCGGCCAGACCAGCGACAGCTTCGGCACCCTTGCCCAGCTCATGTCGCATTCCGATCATCGGCGAGCCAGGGCCTGGCGACCGGTCCGGATCGGGCCGCTGACCGTGCTGCTGCACGGCTTCATCGACAACGCTGCCGCGATCGCGGCGGAACTGGGCCATCCGGTGCCGGCACCTGGCGACAGCGATGCCTTGGCCCGGCTTTATGGCGCGGCCCTGCTGGCCTGGGGCCCGGGCACCGACCGGCGTCTGATCGGCGACTACGCAACCGCCACTCTTGACCGTGAGCAATCCTGCCTGCGGCTGGCGCGCAGTCCGCTGCGGGCGCCGCCGTTGCATTATCATTGCGGCGATGGCCGGGTGATTGCGGCAACCGCCGTGCGAGCCTTGTTTGCCTGCGGAATCGAGCAACGGCTCAACGATGCCAAGCTGGCCGACATGGCCTGGTTCAACGCCGGAGACGAGCAGCGCGGCTGGTTCGAAGGAGTGAGCCGCGTGCCCCTGGGCTCGGTGGTTACCGTCACCCCGGGCGGGGCCGCGACAGAGCATTATTACGATCCCGGAAGTCTGCCCCGGCTGCCCCGCTCGAGCCGCGCCGACTATCTGGCTGAGGCCGAGGCGTTGCTGGCCGAAGGAGCCAGGGCCGCGCTGGCCGGCAGCCGCAAGCCGGCCGTGCTGCTTTCGGGCGGACTCGATTCAAGCCTGGTCGCGGTCAAGGCGCTGGAAGCCTTGCCCGCCGACGCAACACTCAACAGCTATACCTTCACGGTCGGTCCCGGCTGGGATGGCTGGTGCCCGGGCGGGCAGTATGGCGACGAGCGTCCGAAGGTTGAGGCCTTTTGCGCGATGCATCCAAGGATCGTGCCCCACTTTTCGGACAACGCCGGGCGGGATTTCACCACCCGGCTCAACGAATTATTCCTGACGATCGGCGCCGCACCGCAGGGCCTGGCCAATCTCTACCCCTACCACGCTCTGTGGGAAGCAGCCCGGAGCGATGGTTGCGACCGCGTGTTGCTGGGCGAGTTCGGGAACCTGACCGCGAGCGCGGACGGGAACTGGGCCTATTGCGAGTATCTGCTGAAACTGAACTGGCGCCAGCTTTACCTGGCGTTGCGCCATGTGATCGACGATGATCGCCCGATGTGGCGACGCTTCGTGGCAATGGCGCTGCTGCCGCTGCTGCCGGATTCGCTGTGGGACTGGCAGCGCCGGATCCGGGGTGCTGCGAATCCTTATGCAATCGCATCGCCACTGCGCCGTGACTTTGCGGAGAGTTCCGGGGCGGTTGCCCGCGCGGCCGCCGCGCGACTGCCCGATCCGCGCTATCCGCTGCGCGACCGGCTGGCCTGGATCAAGGAAGTCCACAGCAATACCTGGGGCGAGTTCTCGGACACCTACAGCGGGTTCGAACAGATCCACGGGATCAGCCAGCGCGACCCGACCGCCTACCGTCCGTTTTTCGAGTTCTGTGCCGGGCTGCCCAGCGGGATGTTCCTGCACAACGGCCAGTCCCGCTGGCTCGCCCGCGAGATGTTGCGCGGCAAGATGCCCGAAGACGCGAGGACCAGCCGACTTTACGGTTCGCATGGTGCCGATTGGCACGCGCGCCTGTCGCCCCGGCGCGAGGAATTGCTGCGCGAAGTCGAAGCCTTGGCCAAGGTTCCTCGCCACGCCGCGATATTCGACCTCGAACACGCTCGCCAGGCGCTGGAAGACTGGCCCGAAACAAGCGACCTATCGCTGCAAGACTGGCTGAGCCGCGCGGCGGCGATCCCGCGGATGGTGATCATGGCCCGCTTCATCGACTATGTCGAAGGCCGCAATGCCAGCTGATTCGTCCCCTCGCCTTTTCGACCGCGCCGCCCAGCGCGGGGCTGCGGCCTGGCTGGCGGTATTGATGGTTCTCGCCGG
>CAZNII010000090.1:0-3210 GCA_964573075.1 uncultured Novosphingobium sp.
CCAATCGACCGTCCCGGGGGCCTCGTTGTCGGAAAATTATGGCGGAGAGGGTGGGATTCGAACCCACGTTACGGTTGCCCGTAAACCGCATTTCGAGTGCGGCGCATTCGACCTCTCTGCCACCTCTCCGCGAGATGCGATCGCGAGCCGGCGCGGGGCCGGTCCGGTCGAAGAGTGGCGCGGTTAGCCGATGGCGCGGCGCTTGCCAAGCCCCCTATCGTCCCTTTTCGGGGGACGCGGAAACGGCCGGCGTTGTTTCGCAACCGCACAAGCCCTATATTGCAAGTCATGGACCGTGCTTCCTTCTTTTCTCCCCAGGCCGGGCGCGACATCGACGCGCCGCGGCTTTCGCGCGCGCGATTCGGGATCGGCGATGTCGTGCGGCACAAGATCTTCGATTTCCGCGGCGTGGTGTTCGATATCGATCCGGTCTTCGCCAACAGCGAGGAATGGTACGAATCGATCCCCAAGGAAGTGCGCCCGCACCGCGAACAGCCGTTCTACCACCTGCTCGCCGAGAACGGCGACACCAGCTATATCGCCTATGTCAGCCAGCAGAACCTGCTGGGCGATGCCGATGGCGGCCCGGTCGATCACCCGGGCCTGCCCGAACTGTTCGAGGAATTCGACGGCGCGCGCTATCGCCTGCGCCGCCAGATGACCCACTGACGGCAGCGGCGGCGCTACTTGCGGTAACGCAGCACCAGCGATTGCGAGGCGGTGGCCATCAGCGTACCGTCCTCGGCAAACAGCCGCAGGTGGCCGTGGGCGAAGCCGCGCCCGACGCTGCTCATCTGGATATCGCACAGCACCCATTCGGTCGGGACCACGGCACGCAGCCTGAGCGTGTTGTCGAGGCTGTTGCCGCCGCCATCGAGGCCCAGCGCCACCCCGGCTCCAGTCGGGACGAAATCGCCGAACAGTGCAAGCAGGGTCGAATCGACCGGCGCGCCTTCGCGGTTGCGCATCCACATCTGCATCCGCCCGGAAGGATCGGGTACCCCGTCGCGCGGGCGCAGGGCGGTACTGTCGGGCGCGACGCGCACTTCCAGCCGCCGCATCAGCTGGCCGGCCTGGTGGTTCCAGGCGACCCATTCGACGCAGTCGTCGGGCCGCGGCACTGCCGGCAAGTCGAACCACTGGTATTCGGGATGCCCGCTGCGCTCGCCCAGCGCGGCAGTGGCGGAAATGATCACTTCATCGCCGCAGTGCAGGTTGATCACCGCCTGGGTCACGTTGTGACCCTGGACCGGCAAGCGCACATCGACCTCGAGGATCGAGCCCGGCCGGGCATAGGACAGATACTGCGCCGTCGCCCAGATCAGCTCGCGCCCGGCGACCCGCTTGGCCGCTTCGACCGCGCAGGCCAGCCCGACCCCGCCGAACATGAAGATGTGGCCTTCGGGGCCGACACACAGCCCCTTGTCGACGGCGAGGCGGAACCGCAGCGGATCGGCGGTGGCTTCAAGCGGCAGGAACGGCTGGGGCATGGATTGGCTTTTCGGATCGCTGGAGGTGCCCCGCCCCTGCGCCGGGTGCTGCCGGCAAGTCAAGCCACCGGCGCGCTGCCGGCCCGGAAATGGCGCAACGCCGCCTCCACCGCGAGGCGCGAGATATCGCGCGCCATCAGCACCTGCCAGGCTCCCTCGCGCTGGATCAGCGCCACCGGGCGCAGCGCGCCGCGCCCGGTTTGCGGGGTGCCAACCTGGCCGGTGATCCCTTCGACCATCCGCCAGGCCTCGCCCGTGTCGCGCGCAGAGGTCAGCAGGTAGAGCGACTTTTCGGCCCAGCCGTTGGCGATGGTCTGTTCCACTTCCCAGACCACCCCGTCGGTCGGCTCGACCGCGATCACCACGTAGCGCGAGGCCCCGGCGAGCGCGAGGACCATCGCCTTCCAGTCACCCGTGCCGACATAGAGCCGGGCCGCACCCAGCGGCGGGGCGGGCTCGCCGGGCCGGCCATAGGCGACCACCGGGCCGTCCTCGATGCAGCCGTTGAGGATGATCTCGTCGATCGAACGCGGTTCGGCCGGGCGTGGTACGATCAGCGTGGACCACAACCGCGGCCGCCATTTCAGGCTGACCCGGTCGAGGTGGAACGGACGCAGGTAGAAGACCGGTGGGCGCGGATCGGCCGAGGCGATCTTCTGGTAACGCCGCGCGCTGGCCGCCAGCGCCGCCCGGCCCAGCCACAGGCCGGCAAAGGCAGGGATGAAGATCAGGAACAGCGTGAGTGGGCTGAGGAGCGGCGGGAGCTGCCCCAACTGGACCATCGCCAGGTCAAAATCGCGGTTGCCGGGGCAGGTTTCGATCCGGCTCAACACTGCGAAGGGATTGAAGTCTGCCCCCCTGCACGCCGCGCTGGCACTGCCGGCCTGGAACTTGGCGAAGGCCAATGGCGAAAACAGGCTGGCCATCGCGCCGGTCGAAATCACCGCGATGCCCAGCACCCGCAGCGGGGCCTGCAGCATCAGCCCGAAAGCCGCGGCCAGCTGCGCGCCGAGGTTGCGCCAGCCCAGCCCCAGCACCAGGCGCGGCAGACCGGCGAGATCGGCCATAACCAATGCCAGCGCCGAGCGCTGCTCCGCGCCGATAATGGGCCGGAACAGCCCGCCAAAGCGCAGCATCGCCCGAAGCCAGGCCAGCAGGATCAGGACGACCAACGGCACGGTCCAGGCGGCGGTCCCCAGCAGGCGCTGCTTGATCTGCACTGCCTCGGGGCTTGGGGCATCGATCGCCATCAGCCAGACCGGCTCGACCAGGCTGCTGCCCAGCCCGGCCAGCAGCAGCACCAGCAACAGGCCGGTGTACCCGCGCGGCAGGCGCTGGCGCAGCAGCGCAAGCCCGGCCAGGATCGCAACCGGAACGCCCAGGCCAAAGCCAATCACCTTGCCGAGCCCGGCGAACGGGAAATTCCCGCCGGCCAGCCCGCTCAACACGATGGCGAGGATCATCACCAGCACGATGATCAGCACCCCGGGAATTGCTGCGGCCAGCGAACCGAGCACTGCCAGGCCGGTACGATCGACCTCGATCGCCCGGATGGTCGGCTCGAGGCTGACTTCGGCCAGCGGTATGCTGCTGCTCGCCCGCTGACCGATCTTGCTGGTCCAATCGGGCTGCGGAGCATTGCGCCACGGGTCTGCCGGCTGGTCCGCGCCAAAGCGCTGGAACAGGCTTGCCACCAGGGCCAGCAGCGCCGCCGGGGTGA
>CAZNII010000090.1:3310-5423 GCA_964573075.1 uncultured Novosphingobium sp.
GCGCCAAAGCGCTGGAACAGGCTTGCCACCAGGGCCAGCAGCGCCGCCGGGGTGAGCGCCAGCAAGGGGCCGAAGAACCGGAAGCCGAGCTGGTCGGCCTGTTCGCCCATTTCCCCGGTTTCCTGAAATGCCAACATGGTCAGCCACCAGACCAGCGCCGCCGGCAGCATGATCAGGAAGGTGCCAAGCAGCGAATCCGGATCGGAGCGGTGGCGGAACTGCCAGCGCGACCACAGCGCAACCGGCAGGCAGACCGCCAGCGCGGCCGCGCTGCGCAGCGCCAGCCAGATCCAAAACAGCGGTGCAGTCAGCAGCTCGCCAACGGAAAGGTTGTAGATCGCCGGCGCCGGTTCGAGTGAGCCCCCCAGCAGCGCCATTTCCCTGGCACCGGGCGGATCGGTGACCATCCCGACGCCGAACATGGTCAGCCCGGACGCACCATGGATGAAGGTTGCCAGGACAACCCCGACAATTACCCCTGCCGTTGGCGATGTCAGCGCGCGGCCGATCCGTTTCAGCACAGGATCGCCCCCCCGCCCGGCTATCAGCTTTTCAGCTTCCACCCGCTCTTGAGCAGGGCATAGAGCGCCAGGCCGAGTACCAGGTTGAGTACCCCGACATAGATCGCACCGCCCATCACCGCCTGGTTGGTCGCGCCGATGTCGCTTTGGCCGAGGAAGCCGAAGCGGAAGCCCGAAATGACGTAGAAGAACGGATTGGCCCGGCTGACCGACTGGAACACCGGGTTGAGGTTGTCGATCACGTAGAAGGTGCCCGACAGCATGGTCAGCGGCACGATCAGGAAATTGGTGACCATCGCCGCATGGTCGAACTTTTCGGCCCAGACCGAGGTGATCAGCCCGATCACCGCCAGCATCACCGATCCCATCAGCCCGAACCACACCACGGCCCAGGGATGCGCAACCGCCAGCGAGACACCGGGCCACAGCAGCATGGCCGCGGCAATCGCCAGCCCGACCAGGATCGCGCGGGTTACCGCCGCCCCGATCAGGCCGAGGATCAGCTCAAGGTTGGACAGCGGCGGCATCAGGTAATCGACGATGGTGCCCTGGATCTTGCCGGCCAGGAAATTGAAGCTGGTATTGGCGAAGGCGTTGTTGACCATGCCCATCACGATCAGCCCCGGGGCGACGAAGCTGGCAAAGGGCACGCCCAGCACTTCGCGGCCATCGCGGCCCATCGCCACGGTGAAGATCATCAGGTACAGCAGCGTGGTCATCGCCGGGGCCCAGATCGTCTGGGTCTGGACCTTGAAGAACCGGCGGACCTCCTTCATATAGAGCGTCCACAGCCCCAGCCGGTTGAACCCGGTGAAGTGGGGCACCCCCTGAGCCGGAAAGCTGGCTTTCCCCCCGCCAGCGGCGGTTGTGGGCAAGGCAGTGCTTTTGGCAGCGGGAAAAGGTTGATCGGCCATGCTGTGGCGACTATCCGCAGCCTGCGCCCATGGCAAGCATGCGGCACGTTGCCGCTGAGGAAATTGATCGATGAGCTGGACCGACGAACGGATCGAAAAGCTGACCAAGATGTGGGAAGGCGGCGCCACCGCCAGCCAGATCGCGGACGAACTCGGCGGGGTCAGCCGCAATGCCGTGATCGGCAAGGCCCACCGTCTGGGACTGAAGGCCCGGCCCAGCCCGGTCAAGCCGAACGAGAAGGAAGCTGCTGCTCCCGCGCCCAAGGCGCCCAAGGCTGAAGCCGCGCCCCGGCCGGCCCCGGCCCCGCGCCCGGCCCCCGCACCGCGCGCGCCGGCCGCAGCCGCCGCGGCTCCTGCCGCCCCCGCCGCCGATATGCCGCGGATCGTCTCGGTCGGCCCCGGTGGGTTCCTGCGCCAGGGCCCGGGCGATCAGCAGGCCCCGATACCGCCTGCGCCGCCGCGCCGGCTGGTTCCGGCCAAGCCCAGCCCCGAAGTGGCCGACAAGACCAGCCTGCTCGATCTCAACGACCGGATCTGCCGCTGGCCGATGGGCCACCCGGGCGAACCCGATTTCCACTTCTGCGGCGAGAAGGTGAACCCAGGGTTCCCTTATTGCGTCGAGCATTGCGGCCGCGCCTATCAGGCCCAGCTGCCGCGCGGCCATCGCCGCCCGCCCCC
>CAZNII010000090.1:5523-10074 GCA_964573075.1 uncultured Novosphingobium sp.
TGCCCGCCGGCGAATATGCCTTGCGGATCGTGCTCAAGGGCACCGGCCGCAGCGCCAAGGCGGAAGTCGATGGCGCCACGCTGATCGTCCCGGCGGACGGCGAATGGCCGTTCGAAGTCGAAGTGCCGGCCGATCGGACCCAGCGCAGCTCGACTTGCTGGTTCCGGACCTGAGGGAGGCGCGACGATGAGGAAGACACTTCAGCTCGCCGCCGTCCTTGCCGGCCTGTCGGCCGGACAGGTCCAGGCCCAGGAACTGCAGAATCAAGGCGGCGATTTCATCGACGCCACCACCGGGTTCGATTTCACGATCGAAGTCGATGCCGACAAGTCGAGCACGGTAATCGGCTATGGCGGCTATCTCGGCAGCCCCGGCGGCAATGCCGGGGGCACCGACCTGACCTGGTCGCTCAGCGCCGAATTTCCGGTCGGCGGCAAGGACAATCTCGCCAGCAGCGATACGCTCGACCGCCTGTCGGGCGGGCCGAAGGTCAGCCTGGCGTTCAATTTCCTGTTCTCGGGCAGCGACAGTTTCGCGCTGGACAACTACAAGTTCAGGGAACTCAACCGCGAGGCGCTGGCGGCCTGCCGGGCGGAAACCGGTCCTGACAAGCCGACCGAGCAGCAATGCCAGTCTGGCTACGAGCACCCCAACGAGGACTTCATCCGTACCCACCTGCCGCAAGCCGAGCTGCGGATGAACCGGATCGTGCTGGGCGGCTATTCGACGCTTGGTATCGAAGCGAGCATCGGCACCGAGAAGTTCGACTTCGTCACCCCCGGAACACTGGCCGAAGGCAGCAAGCGCCACGTCACCTGGTCGGTCGGCGCCGGCTTTGCCCATTACCCGGACGATGCGGTCAGCGCGATCAAGTTCGACGCGGAATACAGCCGCGCACCCGAGGAACTGAGCGAAGCCGTGGTCTGCAAGACGGTGATCGTCACCCCGGCGGACGATTGCGTCAATGCGCTGTCGCGCGCGCCCGTGCTGGAAGATGCGCTGACCCTGAAGGGCGAGTACCGGCGGTTCTTTCCGTTCCGCAATGGCAAGGGCGGGATCGGTGCGGCGCTGACCGCCGGCTATGACGTGCTGAGCGACGATTGGCAGGCCGAACTGCCGATCTATTTCAGCATTCCGGGCAAGAGCGCGATCCTTCCCGGCATCACCGTCGGCTACAAGTCGAAGGACGACAAGGTCACGGTGGGCCTGTTCCTGAAAACCGCCTTCAGTTTCTGACGGCCTTAAATTCGGCGCGGTCATGCCGTTAACCATGGCCATGACCGCGCACGATCCCAATCTTGGCCGCCAGCAAGGCGGATTGCTCGGCTGGCTGGGCTTCGGTCCGCGCCCGGCCCCGCCCTCGCCCGATCAGGCCCAGGCCCAGCCCCGGCAAGAACGCCGCGCCAGTCTGCAGCAGCGCCAGGTCGTGGAAATCGGTGCCTTCCTGGGCAACCACAAGCTGGAAGTGAATGGCCGCACCCTGGCGATCGCCTGGTCATACCTCAGCGGGGCAGACAGCCGGGTGGTGCGCGCGATCGACCGCCGCCTGCACCAGCAGCAACCCCTGACCGCCGAGTGGATCGAGGAGGAACTGGGCAGCAATGGCGAGGGCGAGGAAATCGCCCTGCTGTCGCAGCTGATGGAGCGGCTGGAGCATTCGATCGACGAATTCGGCCGGACCAGCCGCGATGCCCAGCATGCGACCAGCGAATATCACTCGGCGCTCGAGGCTCATGTCAGCGAACTGGAACAGGTCACCCGGGCCGGCGAGGTGATTTCCGAGCTGGCCACCATCGCCAAGGTGATGCTGCGCCGCACCCGCGAAATCGAAAAGCAGATGCTGCGCAGCGAGGCCCAGACCCGCGCGCTCAAGCGCCGGCTCGACGAAGCCCGGCGCAGCGCCGGGGAGGATCACCTGACCGGGCTGCCCAACCGCCGCTCGTTCGAGGCGACCTTCGACGAGGAATACCGCCTCGCCCGCGCCGAGGGCGATACCCTGTGCGTCGCTTTCTGCGATATCGACCACTTCAAGACCATCAACGACAGCCACGGCCACGAGGCCGGCGACCGGGTGCTCAAGCTGGTCGCCGAAAGCCTCGCGAAGATTTCCGACGACCGCTGCCACGTCGCCCGCCACGGCGGCGAGGAATTCGTCATGCTGTTCCGGGGTGAGGGGATCGAGGGCGTTTCGGCCAGGCTCGACCGGCTACGCCAGCAACTAGCCGATCGCCGCCTGGTCAACCGCGCGACCGAGCAGCCGTTCGGCCAGGTCACTTTCTCGGCCGGGATCGCCGATGTCTTTGCCTGCGGCGATCCGCGCACTGCCCTGCGCGCAGCCGATACTGCGCTCTACCGGGCCAAGCTCAATGGCCGCAACCGGGTCGAGACCGCGACCGAGGACGATTGCCACCCGCCGCAGGTCGATGTCGCCGCCTGATCAGCGCGGGTTGACCAGAAATACCACATAGCCGCGGAACAGCGGGTCGGTCTTCAGCGCCGCCGGCTCGCGCCACTTGCCGCCCTGGACCAGCGCGACCTTGTGCGGCACCGGCACGCGGGCCAGTCTGGCCAGGTAGTGCTCATAGCCCGGTATCGTGGTGCGTCCCTGGTAACTCTGGACCACCACTTCATCGACCGTGCCCTTGAGCCCGGCCAGCACCGCCGGATCGGCATTGGCGCTCCAGTCCATCAGCCCGGTAACCGACAGCCGGTACTGCTTCGGCAACCGCGCCCGCAGGTCCTTGAGGAACGCGCCATAGCGCTCCAACCCCTTGGTAGAGGCGTCGAAATCGATCTGCAGCCCGGCCATGCGGTTGCCGGCATGCTGCCAGCGCGCCAGCTCGCGCAGCACGTTGCCATAGGTCGCCTGGTCCCAATCGAGCCGCTCGGTCCGCACCACCAGCCAGACCTCGCCGTGATCCAACCGGGGCGTGGCCCGCAACGACACGAAGCCGCTGTCGCGCCGCACTTCCCCGGCCAGCAGATAGAGCGTCGCGGCCCGTTCAAGCACCGGCTGCGGCCTGACCCCGGCCCACAGGAAGAAGGCGTCGTAATCGCCCGCATCGACCGTCTTTGCCGGCCTTTCGCCGCAAGCCGCGACCAGCAGCGCCAGGCCGAAAATCAGCCGTCTCACCAATAGACCTCGGCGCGCTGGGCCCAGACCGTCTTGGCATGGCGGGTCTTGAGTTCGGTGAACCAGGCCTTGCGCTGCGCCGGTTCGACTTCCTTGCCGCCGCAGCGCTGGATCCCCGAGGATGCATAGCACCAGATCGAGCGGTAGAGTGCGTAGGCGCGATCGGCGCGGGTGGTGGCCGGATTGGCCAGGACCTTCAGGTAGATATCGCCGCGTTCGAGCAGCTGGCCGGTGAACTGCGGCTTGATCGCCCCGATCTCGTCAGCCATCGGTTGATTGTTTTCAGGCAGATAGACGTCAAACCCGGCAATCCGCCAGAACTCCCCCAGGCACAGCAGGGCGCGGGAATCGTCCGGCCTGGCTGCCAGCTGCCGCGCGGTGACGGCAAGGTCCGGACAGGGAAAACCGCCGCGCGCGAACGGCCCCTTCACGAACAGCCCGGCCGGAACATCCTCGCTGGTGGCCAGATTGTAAAACCACCCTTCGGATGGGGCTCCGGGCCGGACCAGTGCCCGGTCGGCCGCGAAGTCGGCATAGTGCCCTAGGCTGAGATCCTTGTAGAGCAAGGTGAAGGCCGCCATGTCGCGCTCGCGCGGCGGACGGGTCCGATCGGCAGCCGCCCGGCGCAGCATGGCTCGGCTCGCGGCGAATTGCAGGATCCGGCTGCGCAAGGTGGTGTCGGTAACCGGTGAGCCGGGCGCGAAGACCTCGTCGAGCCGTCCGGCCCGTTCCAGGCTCAGGGCCAGGCCCAGCTCCACGGCCTGGCGCTGGTAGGGAGCACTCGCGCCCTCAAGCAGCGAAGCCCATTGCGCCGGCGCGCCCGGATCGCCCAGCCGGTCAAGCGCCATGGCCCGCAAGGCCTGTCGGCTGAGCTCCAGCGTGGTGTAGCTTCTGGCCCGGGTTCCCGGCGGGATCAGCGCAAGGACCCGCTTGTAGTCCTGCTCGCGGTAGAAGGCGAAGCTCGCGTCAAGGAAGGCATAGAGCTCGTCATAGCCGGCGAAGGCCTCGGCCTGGGCCCGGAGGCCCTGGCGCGTGAGCTGTGCGGGTTCAGGCCCATAGTCGTTCTCATCGACCATGTAATAGACGCGGTCATCGCCCAACTCCTGCGGCCTGGTCCGCATCGCCCGCAGGTCCCAGACCGCGAGCATTTCCGGATCGCGCAGGAATTCCGGCCCCTTGCGGTCGCCCAGGAGATAGGTGTCGGCCTCGTCGATCAGCCCTGCGGTCGCCACGCCATCGCGCGGTCCGTTGTCGATCCGTGCCGACAAGGCCCCGGCCAGACCGCCCCAATCGCCCCGCATCGCGAAAACCCGGCGCTTCATATCCTCTGCGTCCGCGAAATAGCGCCCCTTGGGATAGGCCGCCTGGTAGGCCGCGATCGCCCGCTCGCCCCGCAGGACCGAGGCCGGGTCGTACTT
>CAZNII010000091.1:0-2214 GCA_964573075.1 uncultured Novosphingobium sp.
GCCGATCCGGGGCAGATCGTGGCGATTTCGGCCTATAGCCACGATCCGGCCTCCAGCTCGATGGACCTGGCCGTCGCGCGGCGTTTTCCGGCAACCTCCGGCACGGTCGAGGAACTGCTGGCGCTGAGGCCGCAGCTGGTGATCGGCACCCCGTTCATGAGCCCGGCCAGCGTCCAGGCGATCGGGCGGCTGGGGCTGCGGCTCGAGCGGGTCGGGATTGCCACCAGCGTCGATGAAAGCCTGGCCCAGGTCCGCCAGGTGGCCGCGCTGGCCGGGCACCCCGAACGCGGCGAGGCGCTGGTCGGGCGGATCGAGGCGGCGCTGGCCGCCAATGCCGCGCCTGCCGGGTCGCCGGTGCCGGCGTTGGTCTGGCAGGGTGGGGGGATCGTCCCGGGCGATGGCACGCTGATCGCCGACCTGCTGCGGCGGACCGGCTTCGTCAATGCCGCCGCCGCACGCGGGCTGGGCCAGGCCGACATGCTCCCGCTCGAACAACTGCTCGCCGCCCCGCCGCGGCTGATTTTCGCCGCCGGCCACGGGCTGGGCAACGAGGACCGGATGCTGGCCCATCCGGCGCTGGCCGCACTCAGCGGCACACGGCGCGAACCGCTCGACCCGGCGCTGCTGTGGTGCGGCGGGCCGACCATTATCAAGACCGCCGATCGGCTTGGCCAAGTGAGGCGCAGCCTGTGACCCGCCCGGTCGCCTGGCTGCTCGCCGCGCTGGCGCTGGCCGTGCCGCTGTCGCTGCTGGCCGGGCGGGTGTGGCTCGACCCGTTCTCCGACCTGTCGCCCAACGAGCTGATAATATTGACGGAATTGCGCCTGCCGCGGGCGATCCTGGCACTTGCGCTGGGGGCGGGGCTGGGCGCGGCCGGGGCGGCGATGCAAGGCTATCTGCGCAATCCGCTGGCCGATCCGGGGCTGTTCGGGATTGCCCCCGGCGCGGCGCTGGGGGCGGTGCTGAGCTTCTGGACCGGGCTGGCCGGGACGCCCTGGATCCTGCCGCTGTTCGCGCTGCTCGGCGCGGCCGGGGCGATGGCGCTGCTCGGCCTGATCGCCGGGCGGGGCGGCTCGGCGCTGCTGTTCACCCTGGCCGGGATGATCATCGCCAGCCTGGCCGGCGCCCTGATGAGCCTCGCGATCAGCCTCTCGCCAACGCCCTTCGCGATGAGTGAGATCGTGACCTGGCTGATGGGCGCGCTGACCGACCGTTCGTGGCAGGAAGTGTGGTTCGCCGCGCCGTTGACCCTGGCCGGGATCGCGCTGCTGCTGCGCGCCGGCAAGGCGCTCGATGCGCTGACCCTGGGCGAAGCGGCGGCGCGCTCGCTGGGGGTCGATCCGCGCCGGCTGCAATGGCTGATGATCGGCGGGGTCGGACTGACCGTTGGCGCAGGCGTGGCGGCGGCCGGGATCATCGGCTTTGTCGGGCTGGTCGTTCCGCACCTGCTGCGCCGCTACACCGACCGCCGCCCGTCGCAACTGATCCTGCCGAGCGCGCTGGCCGGAGCCTTGCTGCTGCTGCTGGCCGATTGCCTGTGCCGGGTGCTGCCGCTGCAAAGCGAGCTGCGGCTGGGGATCGCCCTCTCGCTGCTCGGCGCGCCGTTCTTCCTGGCGCTGCTGCTGCGGATGCGGAGCGAACTGGCATGACGATCGCGGCGCAGGACCTGACCCTCGGCACCCGGCTGCGCGGGGTCTCGCTGACGCTGCGCCAGGGCGAGGTGACCGCGATCTGCGGGCCCAATGGCGCCGGCAAATCGAGCTTGCTGACCGCGCTGGCCGGGCTGCTGCCGCTCAGCAGCGGATCGGTGCGCCTCGACGGCGATCTGCTCGCCGCGCTCGATCCTGCCGATCGGGCTCGGCGGATCGGCTTTCTGCCGCAACAGGCCGAACTGGCCTGGGACCTGTCGGTTGAAGTGCTGGCCGGGCTGGGCCGCCTGCCGTGGAACCTGGGCGCCGAGGCCGACCGCGCGGCGATCGAGCGGGCCTTGGCCGACGTGCAGCTGAGCGAATACCGCAAGCGTCCGCTCTCGCGCCTGTCAGGCGGGGAACGCGCGCGGGCGATGCTGGCGCGGGTGCTGGCGGGCGAGCCGTGCTGGCTGCTGGCCGACGAGCCGCTCGCCAACCTCGATCTGGGGCATCAGCTCGCGCTGCTGGGCCATTTCCGCAAGCTGGCGGGGCAGGGGCTGGGGGTGGCGCTGGTGCTGCACGACCT
>CAZNII010000091.1:2314-7181 GCA_964573075.1 uncultured Novosphingobium sp.
AGCATCGGCTCGACCCGCGGATCGCGGCCGGCGAAGTTGCGGTACATCACCGAATAGTCCTGGCTGTGACCCTTCGACAGGATCGTGTCGCGGATATGCTGGCCGTTCTTGCGGGTCATCCCGCCGTTTTCCTTGAACCAGGCATAGGCATCGTGATCGAGCATTTCGGTCCACGAATAGGCGTAATAGCCCGCCGCATAGCCGCCGCCCCAGATGTGGCGGAAATAGCTGGTGCGATAACGGCTCGGGACCAGGTCGGTGTGCAGCCCCTTGCCGTCGAGCGAGGCCATCGCGGCCTTTTCGAAGACGTTGACGTCGGTCGGGGTTTCGCCCGCGCCCATCGAGTGCCACTTCATGTCGAGCAGCGCGGCGGTGATCACTTCGCCCAGCGCATAGCCCTGGTTGAAGGTGCTGGCCTTCTCGATCTTGGCGACCAGCGCCGCCGGCATCGGTGCGCCGGTCTTGTAGTGCTTGGCGAAGTTGGCCAGCACCTTGGGCTCGGTCATGAAGTTTTCCATGAACTGGCTGGGGAACTCCACGAAGTCGCGCGCGGTGTTGGTGCCCGAGATCGAGGGATAGCGCTGGTTTGACAGCATCCCGTGGAGCGCGTGGCCGAATTCGTGGAACATGGTGTTGGCATCGTCCCAGGTGACCAGCGCGGGCTGGCCCGGGGCGGGCTTGGTATAGTTCGAGACGTTGAACACCACCGGCTTGGTCCCGGTCAGGCCGTTCTGGTCGACGAAGTTCGACATCCACGCCCCGCCCGACTTGTTGTCGCGCTTCCAGGGATCGAAATAGAACAGCGCCAGTTCGCTGCCATCCTGGTCATAGACGGTGTAAACCGTCACGTCCGGGTGATAGACCGGAATGTCGGTGCGCTTCTTGAAGGTCAGCCCGTAGAGCTGGTTGGCGGCATAGAACACGCCGTTTTCCAGCACGTTGGTGATCTCGAGATAGGGCTTCACCTCGTTCTGGTCGAGCGCGTAGCGCTGCTTGCGCAGCTTTTCGGCATAGTGATCCCAGTCCGCCGGGGTGACGGTGAACTTGCCGCCTTCCTTGCGGATGAAGGCGTTGAGATCGTTGGCATCGCGCTGCTGCGCCGCGCCCAGCGCCGGGGCGAAGCTTTCGAGGAAGCCGATCGCCGCCGCCGGGGTCTTGGCCATCTGGTCGGACAGGGCATAGGCGGCATAGCTGTCGAACCCGAGCAGCTTGGCCTTCTGGGCCCGCAGCGCCGCGATCTTGACGATCAGGCCGCGGGTATCGTTGGCATCGCCACGCTCGCTGCGGTTCCAGCTGCGTTCGAACAGCGCCTGGCGGGTCGCCCGGTTGGTCAGCGAGGCCAGCAGCGGCTGCTGGGTGGTGTTCTGCAGCGACAGCACGTAGCTGCCCTTGGCGAGGCCCCGGTCGGCGGCGTTCTTTTCCGCCGCGGCAAGATCGCCCGCGCCCAGCCCGGCGAGGCCGGCCTTGCCGTTGACGACCAGCGCGCCATCCTTGGTGCCCTTGGTCAGGCGCTGGCCGAATTCGGTCTGCAGCGAGGAAAGCTGGCCGTTGATCTCGGTCAGCTGGGCCTTCTGCGCATCGGACAGCATCGCGCCGTTGCGGACCATGTTGTCATAGGTCAGCTCGACCAGCTGGATCTGGTCGGGCGCCAGGTTCAGGCTGTGGCGGGCGTCGTAGATCGTCTTCACCCGGCCAAACAGCTTGGGATTGAGCGTGATCGAATCCCGCATCGCGGTCAGCTTGGGGGAAACGCGGGTATCGATCGCGTCGAGGTTGTCGTTGGTGTTGGCCGATGTCAGCGCGCCGAACACATAGATCACCCGGGTCAGCATCGCGCCCGACTTTTCCAGCGCGACGAAGGTGTTCTCGAACGTCGGCGCGTCGGGATTGTTGGCGATCGCATCGACTTCGGCCAGCTGGATCGCGATGCCCTGCTCGATCGCCGGCTCGTAATCGCTTTCCTTGATCTTCGAGAAGTCCGGCGCCTGGAACGGCAGGTTAGACGGTTCGGCGAAGATCCCGGTGCCCTTGGGGATCACCGGGGCATAGGGCGCCGGAACCGGGGTGGCGGTCGCTGCCGGAGCAGCGGCGGGTTCGGCGCTGGAAGCGGCGCAGCCGGCCAGCACCAGGGCGGAAAGCGAAACGAGCGAAAGCGTGCGCATTGTAAGTCCCTTCAAAGGCAATGGGGGCAGCGTTGCCGCTGCCCCCTGAGTCTCGGCTGAACCGATTGTTACCAGAGCTTGGCGCGCTTTTCAGGCGCGATGTAAAGCTTGTCGCCCGGCTGGACGTTGAAGGCGGTGTACCAGCCGGTGATGTTGCGCAGCGGCGCGAAGGCGCGGTACTTGGCCGGGCTGTGCGGATCGGTGGCAACCTGGTTGCGCAGCGCGTCCTCGCGGGCCTTGGCGCGCCACACCTGGGCCCAGGCCAGGAAGAAGCGCTGGTCGCCGGTCAGACCGTCGATCACCGGGGCGGGCTTGCCGCCCAGCGAGGCATGATAGGCGTCGAGCGCCACCGCCGCGCCGGCAAAGTCGGCGATGTTTTCACCCATGGTCAGTTCCGGGTTGATGAACGCCCCCGGGACAACCTCGAACTGGGCATACTGCGCGCCGAAGATCTTGGCCTGTTCCTCGAACCGCTTGGCGTCCTCGGCGGTCCACCAGTCGCGCACGGCGCCCTTGGCGTCGATCTTGCGGCCCTGGTCGTCGAAACCGTGGCTGATCTCGTGCCCGATCACCGCGCCGATCGCGCCATAGTTGACCGCATCGTCGGCATTGGGATCGAAGAACGGGGCCTGCAGGATCCCGGCCGGGAACACGATCTTGTTTTCAAGGCCGCCGTTATAGGCGTTCACCGTCTGCGGGTTCATCCCCCACTTCTTGCGGTCAACCGGCTTGCCCAGATCGGCCATGCGATAGGCGTTGTTGAACTCGCCCGCGCGCACGACGTTGCCGTAAAGATCGCCAGGGACGATCGTCAGCTTGGCATAGGACCGCCACTTGTCGGGATAGCCGACCATCACGTCCATCTTGGCGAGCTTTTCGAGCGCGGCCGCCTTGGTCGCATCGCCCATCCACTCGTTGCTCTTGATCCGGCCGGCCATGGCAACCTTGAGGTTGCCGACCAGCGCGTCCATCTTGGTCTTGGACGATGCCGGGAAGTACTTGGCGACATAGTCCTGGCCGACCAGTTCACCCAGCGAATTGCCGACCAGATCGACCCCACGCTTCCAGCGCGGGCGGTTTTCGGAAACGCCCGACAGGGTCTTGGCATATTCGAAGCGGCTGTCGACCATCGCCTTGGTCAGATAGGGCGAAGCCTGATCGGCAATGTGGAACGCCTGCCACAGCTTGAGCGTGGACAGCGGGGTTTGGGCATAGATCTGGGCGATCGCCTTGACCGCGGTATTCTCGCCCACGATCATCCGCTTCTGCGCGGGCACCTTGGCGCCGGCGAAGAACTGGTTCCAGTCCAGCCCCGGGGCATAGGCGATCAGCTCGGCCGTGCTCATCGGGTTATTGAGCTTTTCGATCTGGCGCCGTTCGGCGATCTTCCAGCTCTTGTTGGCGATCTCGCGCTCGAAACCGATGATCGTGTCGGCAGCGGCCTCCGGATTGGCATAGCCCAGGGTTTTCATGGTCCGCGCGATATAGGCGTGATAGGCATCGCGCTGCTTCTTGAACTGGTCGCCGAAGTAGTATTCGCGCTCAGGCAGGCCAAGCCCGCCCTGGCCGAGGTAGAGCACGTTGAGTTCGGGATTGGCGGTATCGGCATCGACCCCGATATCGACCACGGCGCTGCCGAAGCGGCCATTGGTGGTGCCCATGTAGCGGGCGAACTGGGCCTTGGTCTTGATCGCGTTCAGCGCGGCCAGATCGCGCTTCAGCGGGGCGAGCCCGACCTTCTCGACCTGGGCTTCGTCCATGAAGCTGGAATAGAAGGCACCGACCTTGCTGGTCTTGGGGGCGGCGACGATCAGCGACTTGACCTGTTCCTGGGTTGCTTCGCGCAGGTCATAGAACGTGCCGGTGTTGGGACGGTCCGCCGGGATCTGGGTCTTTTCGTACCACTTGCCCGAAGCATAGGTGAAGAAATCGTCGCCCGGCTTGACGCTGGCATCGCCGCCGGCCAGATCGACCCCCCAGGCGCCGATCGCGGCCTTGCCCGCGGCGGCGGCCTGGGCAGCAAGCTGGGTGGTGGCAAGCGGCACGGCCAGCACGGCAAGCGCGGCGCCGGCAATCAGGAAACGCGATTTCATAAGGGCATACTCCATCCCGGAGGCAAGGCCCGGCCGCAGCGCGGACCCGCCAAGAAAAGCTGCCCTGCCCTCGCGCGCGGGGGCGGGTGAGTCAATGCCGTTCGCCGATAGGGATCGGGCGTTGGTGGAAGGGCCGGGTTCTGGCCCTAGTTCGGCTTGGCGCAGCGGCTGGCATCGCCGGCCTTGCAGGCCGCGACATCGGCTTCCCACTTCTTCATTGCCGCATCGTATTCGGCCTTCTGCCGCGCGATTTCGGCATCGCGGGCCTTGAGCGCATCCTGATAGGCCTGCTGGCCGGCGGCATTGTCGGCGTTCTGGGCCTGGGCCGCCTTGGCCTGTTCGGCATTGAGCCTGGCGCGTTCTGCTTCCGGATCCGGCGCGGGCGGCTCTGCCGGAGCTGCAGCGGCCGGGGGCTCGGCCGGGCGCTTCCTGCCCTTGGCATCGGCCGGAGCAGTCGCCGCCAGCGCCAGACAGGCGAAAGCCCCCAGCAGCGCGATCCCGGTACGGGTCTTGGTCATGGTCTTCCTCCTTGTGCAGCCATCAGGGTTCCTGGGTTGAGATCGGATCCTGCCGGACCTCGCTCGAACTCGGCGGCGGTGCAACCGGTTCCGG
>CAZNII010000091.1:7281-10071 GCA_964573075.1 uncultured Novosphingobium sp.
GGCGGCGGGGCGCCGTGGGCTCCGCCGCGGCGCCATTGGTCATAGCGCCAGGCCGAATCCTTGCGGCGGCGGCGCTCATCGTCGAGATAGCGCGGCGGCATCCGCCCGAACTGGTCGTATTCGAAGGCGCGCCAATCCGAGCGGCGGCGCCAGTCGCCATTCCAGCTGCCGCTCCAGCCGCGCGACCAGTCATAATAGAACGCGCCGCCGTTCATCGCCCCGTACCAGCTGAGCGCGGCATCGCCGTTCCAGTTGCGGCTGCGCCAGGCGGCCGAAAGCAGCGCCCGCCCGCGATCGAACAGCACGCGGCTGTCATCGCGCTGCCGCCATGAAAGCTGGCCGGTGAACAGCCGCCCGCGATCGTCGTAAACCTGGACCAGCCGGGTCCCGTCGAAGGCATAGGCATAATAGGAATCGCGGACCAGATAGGGCGCGGTCTCGCCCTGGTAGAAGTAATACTGGACGATCCCGTCGCGCCCCGGCTCGACGATCAGCGTTTCGCCGGCCCGGCTGACCCAGGCCCAGCTGTCGATCCCGTCATAGCGGAAGGTGTAATCGGGCGGGGCATCGCCGATCGCGGCGGCCAGGCTGTCGGCCAGGTCGATGTAGAAATAGGCCTCGGCCGGCGGTTGCGCCGGGGGCGGGGGCGGCGCGGGAACCGGCGCGGGCGGCGGCGGAACCGGCGCGGCGGCAAGCCGTTGCGGCTCCGGCGCGGGGGCAGGGACCGGAACCGCCGTGGTCACCACCACCGGCGGCGGGGGCGGCGGGACCGGCACGATCTTCACGGTCTTGCAGGTCTTGACCAGCTTGCCCTTGACCTTGGCGGTGGTGCAGACCCGCTTGGTGGTGGCCGGCTTCTTTGCCGCCGGCTTCTTGGCGGCAGTCTTCTTCTTCGTGGCGGCTTCGGCCGCCGGCGCGCCGACAACCGGCATGGCCTGCGGTGCGGCCAGCAGCAGCGCGGCCAGCGCCAGCTTCGATACGGAACCCAACTTCACGCGATACGCCATGCCCATTCCTCAAGAGCCGGATTGCAAGGCGCGACCTGTCACTGACTGTGGCAGGTTCGGCTTTGCTGGTAAATGAACAAGTTGTCCGCGCGGCGGCCTACCACCACTTGCCTTCGCGCTCGAGCCGGGCCTTGGCCTGGTTGGTCGCATTGGTTGCGCGGGTGGTCAGTTCCTCGAACCGGGCGACGCGGGGAGCAGTGATGCTGTCGGGGCAATTGGCCTTGTCCATCATCTTGAAATGCCACTGGAGCGACTTCATCGCGGCCATCGCCTGGTCGATCCCGCTCGGCGGGTGGCGGGCGATCGCCCATTCGATGTTCTCGATGCTGGGGAACTTGCTGTCGAAATCGTTGCCCAGCGCCTGGCAATAGCTGATCCGCCCGCGCTCGATCCCCGGGCGGTCGCCGTGCTGGGCGGCGGCGATCACCGCGCCGGGCGGGACCGGGGTGTCATAGGCATCCTGACAGCGCACCGCCTGATCGAGCAGGGTCGCGGGATTGTCGGTGCTGGGGGCGAAATTGCCGACCTGGCGGTCCAGCGCCTCATAGCTCAACCCCGCCGCACTGGCCCCGCGCCGGACCATCTCGTCGCCGGCCCAGGTGGTGCCCCAGGTGTTCGAGGGATAGCGCGCGTCGAGCCAGCGGAACAGCCCGGCGCACATCGCCGGATCGGGCCGCCCGGAATTGCCGGAGGGCGCGCTGGCAACCGTGCTGCCGCGCTTGACCACCGGAGCGATCCCGAAGCCCTCGGGGCAGGCCCGGGTGGCGAGGTCATCGAACATGGCGGGATCGATCCGGCCTTCGCGGATCGCGGCTTCCAGCCTGATCTTGCGTTCGGCCAGGTCGGTCCGCACCGCCGGAACGGTCCGCCCGCTCAGCTCGGCCGACCTGGCGACCAGCCGTTCATAGCCCGGCCCGGTATCGCCGAAATGGAGATAGAGCAGGGCACAGGTATTGGCGTTGTCGGCGGTCTGCTCGATCGCGGCCGAGGCCGGTGCCGGGGCGATCAGGGCGGAGAAGAACAGCGAAAGGGCAAGCAACGGGGCGGAAAACGGGAAACGCATCGGCAATCCATCAGGGTCAAGCGCGCAGACCTGGCGCCGTCCCTAGACCGGGAACGGCGGGAAGAGCAAGCCGGGGAAGGGCAAATCGCCTCCCCTTGCCTGAATCGAACAGATGTGGAACAGCGGCGCCATGTCGCTTACCCATATCGTCGTGCGCGGCGCGCGCGAGCATAACCTCAAGGGCTTTGACGTCACGCTCCCGCGCGACCGGCTGATCGTGATCACCGGGCTGTCGGGCAGCGGCAAGAGCAGCCTGGCGTTTGACACGATCTATGCCGAAGGCCAGCGCCGCTATGTCGAGAGCCTGTCGGCCTATGCCCGCCAGTTCCTCGAGATGATGCAGAAGCCCGATGTCGAGCATATCGACGGCCTCTCGCCGGCGATCTCGATCGAGCAGAAGACCACCAGCCGCAACCCGCGTTCGACCGTCGCCACGGTGACCGAGATCTACGATTACATGCGCCTGCTCTGGGCGAGGGTCGGTGTGCCCTACAGCCCGGCCACCGGCGAGCCGATCAGCGCGCAGACCGTCAGCCAGATGGTTGACCGGGTGATGCAGCTTCCCGAAGGGACCCGCGCCTACCTGCTCGCCCCCGTCGTGCGCGGCCGCAAGGGCGAATACCGCAAGGAGCTGGCCGAGTGGCAGAAGGCCGGCTTCACCCGGGTGCGGATCGACGGCGAATTCTACCCGATCGAGGAAGCCCCCGCGCTCGACAAGAA
>CAZNII010000092.1:0-3583 GCA_964573075.1 uncultured Novosphingobium sp.
GGCATGAACACCGATCACACGCTGGAAGAAGTCGGCCAGCAGTTCTCGGTCACCCGCGAACGCATCCGCCAGATCGAAGCCAAGGCGCTGCGCAAGCTCAAGCATCCGAGCCGCAGCCGCAAGATGCGGAGCTTCCTGGACCAATGAGGCGCTTTCTCGCGCCGTTGGCACTGCTCGCGCTCGCCCCGACGCCGGCTCTTGCCGAGGTCGTGCCGGCGAATTTCGCCTGCATCGATACTGCTGCCGATCCGGCCAAGTTCGAGCTCGCCAGGGGCATCGTCAATGCCTCTGTGCCCGATGACCAGACTGACCAGATGATGCGTCAGCTCCTGGGGTCCGTTTTGCAGATGATGGACAGCAGCCGGGAATTCCCGATCGACGATCCGGAAGTACGCGCGATCTATGATCGCCGGATGAAGGAATTGCCCGATCGGTTTATGCCGATCCTGAACAAGCACCTGCCGCAGATCTACGGCGCAGTGGCCTGTGCCTATGTCCGCGAATTCAGCCTGGCCGAGCTTACCGAGATCAACGCCTTTGCGCGAACTCCGGCCGGCCGGCACTTTCTGAGCCAGTCGCCCAAGCTGATGACCGATCCGGACGTTCAGAAGGCGTTCCAGGTCTATATGGTCGATGTGCAGCAGATGGCGCGCGGGTTCGGCCAGGAAATCGCCATGGAAATTTCCGACCTTCTCGCCAAGCGCAAGGCAAAGAAACGCTGACCCGGCCGGCACTCCGCCTGGCCCTGGCCCTTTCGGCTCTGGTGACGCCGGCCCTGGCACTCGCGAGCGAAACCTGGCCCGCCACGATCGAGGTCAAGGGCGAACCCTGGCATCTCAGCCTGAACCTGCCTGGCTTTGCCACGCTTGGCGACGAGGGTGATGATGGCCGACGGCGGATCTACACCTTTCTCGATCGCGGACGGGAAATGATCCTCTCGGTGATGATCGAAAAGGTTCCCGGCAAGGCCACCATGGATGGTTGCCGCGAGATCAACGCCCGGCGCGCGGCCGGCGGCGGCACCTTCCACCCGATCGATGTTCAGACCGGCAGCCGCGGCGAGGCGGCAGTCGTCGAACTTTCGATTCCGCTGTCCGCCGACGGCAAGGTGGTCCAGCGACACATCTTTGCCTGTCGGACGCGCGGCAATCGCTACATCGATACCCATGTTTCCAAGGTCCGTTACGCCCCCTCAGACCGCGACATTATGTTGGGGGTGCTGGATGCGATTGCGATAATCGATCCGGCTGCGCCCTGATGGTTCTTTGCCGGCGGGCCAAGATCACCAGATTTAACGGTAGCCATGCTGGCAATGCGGGGATCGCCCGACTAATGGGGGCGCCAGCGATTCTCATCCCGAGCGGGGCCGAGCCAACCCATGCGCATTGCCATTGCATCAGACCACGCCGCCGTCGACCTCAAGGCGACCTTGCGCGAATACCTGATCGAACTTGGCCATGAAGTGGCCGATCTGGGACCGGAAACGACCGACCGGGTCGACTATCCCGATTACGGCTACAAGCTGGCCTCGGTCGTCGCCGATGGCACCGCGCAATTCGGCGTGGCCCTGTGCGGCAGCGGGATCGGCATCTCGATCGCGGTCAACCGCAACCCGGCCTGCCGCTGTGCGCTGGTCTCAGAACCACTCTCGGCCGCGCTGGCGCGTGAGCACAACGATGCCAACGTGATTGCGATGGGTGCCCGGCTGACCGGGCCCGACATGGCCAAGGCCTGCCTTGACGCATTCCTTTCCACCCCGTTCGGCGGGGGCCGCCATGCCGGCCGCGTCGACAAGCTATCCAATCCCCAGACCTGAAGGTACCCGCGCCGATGACCGATGCCGTCCGTTCCGCCGGATTTTTCACCGCGCACCTCGCCGATGCGGACCCCGAAGTCCACGCCGCGATCCAGAACGAATTGAAGCGCCAGCGCCACAACATCGAACTGATCGCCAGCGAGAACATCACCAGCCTGGCCGTGCTTGAAGCAACCGGCTCGGTCTTCACCAACAAGTACGCCGAAGGCTATCCGGGCAAGCGCTATTACGGCGGCTGCGAATATGCCGACGTGGTCGAAAGCCTGGCGATCGAGCGGGCCAAGGCGCTGTTCGGCTGCCAGTTCGCCAACGTCCAGCCCAATTCGGGCAGCCAGATGAACCAGGCCGTGTTCCTGGCGCTGATGAACCCGGGCGACAGCTTCATGGGGCTCGATCTCAACTGCGGCGGGCACCTGACCCACGGCAGCCCCGTGAACATGAGCGGCAAGTGGTTCAAGCCGATCCCCTATGGCGTACGCCGCGAGGACGAGTTGATCGACATGGACGAGGTTGCCCGCATTGCCCGCGAGCACAAGCCCAAGCTGATCATCTGCGGCGGCACCGCCTATTCGCGGCACTGGGATTTCAAGCGCTTCCGCGAGATTGCCGACGAGGTCGGCGCCTACCTGCTGGCCGATATCTCGCATTTCTCAGGGCTTGTTGCGGGCGGCGCGCACCCCTCGCCCTTCCCGCACGCCCACGTGGTCACCACCACCACGCACAAGAGCCTGCGCGGTCCCCGTTCGGGGGTGATCCTGACCAACGACGAGGATCTGGCCAAGAAGCTCAACAGCGCGGTGTTCCCGGGGCTGCAGGGCGGCCCGCTGGTTCATGTGATCGCCGCCAAGGCGGTGGCCTTCGGCGATGCGCTGAAGCCCGAATTCAAGGCCTATGCCGCTCAGGTCGTCGCCAATGCCAAGGCGCTGGCCGCCAGCGTCACCGACCAGGGGCTGCGGGTCGTCTCGGGCGGGACCGACAACCACCTGATGCTGGTCGATCTTTCGGCCAAGGACGTCACCGGCAAGGCCGCCGAAAAAGGTCTCGATCGGGCCTGGCTGACCTGCAACAAGAACGGCGTGCCCTATGACACCCGCTCGCCCTTCGTCACCTCGGGCATCCGCCTCGGCACCCCGGCGGGCACGACCCGCGGGTTTGGCGAAGCGGAATTTGCCGCCATCGGCCAGCTGATCGCCGAAGTGGTCGACGGGATGGCCCGCAACGGCGACGATGGCGATGGCCAGGTCGAACAGCGGGTCCGCGCGCGGGTCGAGGAGCTGTGCACCCGCTTCCCGATCTATCCGACGCTGTGAGCCGCTAAGTGCGCTGCCCGTTCTGCGCCCACGATGACAGCCAGGTAAAGGATTCGCGTCCGACCGAGGACAACACCGCGATCCGCCGCCGCCGCCAGTGCGACAGCTGCGGCGCGCGGTTCACCACCTTCGAGCGGGTCCAGCTGCGCGAGATCACCGTGGTCAAGAGCGACGGTACCCGCGAATCCTTCGACCGGACCAAGATCGACCAGTCGGTCGCCCTCGCCTGCCGCAAGCGGGGGATCGCGCAGGAACGGTTGGACCAGCTGGTCTCGGGCGTTCAGCGCCAGATCGAAACCATGGGCGAAACCGAAGTCCCGGCCAAGGCGATCGGCGAAATGGTGATGGAAGGCCTGCGCGCGCTCGATACCGTGGCTTACATCCGCTTCGCATCGGTCTATCGCGACTTTACCGAGGCCAAGGACTTCGAGGACTTTGCCTCGACCGTGCGCGATGC
>CAZNII010000092.1:3683-10007 GCA_964573075.1 uncultured Novosphingobium sp.
GTCCGCCCGCAGCTGGGCGAGAACATTGGCAAGGCGGCGCGGGCGATGCTCAATTTCGGGCTGGTCGAGATGCGCCTGGTTGCCCCGCGCGATGGCTGGCCCAACCCCAGTGCCGGACCGGCCGCGGCCGGGGCCGACGTGGTGCTGGAACGGGCCGTAGTCTTCGAAACCCTTGCCGATGCGGTGGCCGATTGCGCGCACGTCTATGCCACCACAGTGCGCAAACGCGGGGTGACCAAGCCGGTGCTGACGCCGGAACAGGCGGCACAGGCAGTTCACCGCGAACCGGGGCGGTCGGCCTATGTCTTTGGGCCCGAACGTTCGGGCCTGGAGACCGACGATGTCGCGCTGGCCCGGGCGATCGTGACCGTGCCGATCAATCCTGAATTCGGCTCGCTCAACCTGGCCCAGGCAGTGATCCTGCTGGCCTACGAGTGGTCCAAGCATGCCGCGCTCGAACAGCCGACCGTCGAGGAGCTGCTGCCCCCTGCCCCGCAGGACGAGCTGGAAGGCATGATCGCCCAGTTCGAGGCGCTGCTCGCCCCGACCGGCTATTTCCGTCCGGAAAGCCGCGCTGCCGCCACCCGGCGGACGCTGCGCAACATGCTGACCAAGCCGGGCTGGAACCACCTTGAGGTGCGGACCATGCGCGGCGTGCTCTCGGCGCTCGGCAAGGGGCCGCGGGAACCCGGGCGCAAGGGTTGACTTTCCGCCCATTCGCGGCCAAAGGCGCGCCTTCGCAATTGAGCGGGCACTCCGGTGAAGCCTGTCTCGCATTCCGTAAACGGCGGAATGGTGCGGTTCCGGACCAGAAGCCCGGCACAGTGCCGGGCAAGCAAATTGAAGGACAAGACGCGCCATGTCGAAGCGCAATTCGTCGAAGTACAAGATTGACCGCCGGATGGGCGAAAACATCTGGGGTCGTCCGAAGAGCTCGGTCAACCGCCGTTCCTATGGCCCGGGCCAGCACGGCCAGCGCCGCAAGGGCAAGCTTTCGGACTTCGGCATCCAGCTGCGCGCCAAGCAGAAGCTCAAGGGCTACTACGGCGACGTCACCGAAAAGCAGTTCAAGCGCACCTACCAGGAAGCCAGCCGCATGAAGGGCGATACCGGTCAGAACCTGATCGGCCTGCTCGAACAGCGCCTGGACATGGTGGTCTACCGCGCCAAGTTCGCGCCGACCATCTTCTCGGCCCGCCAGATCGTTTCGCACGGCCACATCTATGTGAACGGCGTGAAGTGCAACATCGCCAGCCGCCGCGTGCGTCCGGGCGACGTGATCAGCCTGGGCAAGAAGGCCAAGGAAATGGCCCTCGTCGCCGAAGCGCAGAGCCTGCCGGAACGCGAAGTGCCCGACTATGTCGCCCCCGAAGGCGGCGACAAGGCGACCTTTGTCCGCGTCCCGACGCTCGATGAAGTGCCCTATCCGGTGAAGATGGAACCGAACCTGGTGGTCGAGTTCTACTCGCGCTGATCGGTACGCTCCGAATGTGAAAGGGCGGTCCTGCGGGGCCGCCCTTTTCGTTTGCGCGTTTTAATCGAGCGGTTAACATGGGTATCAAGCCAAGCAAGATGCCCTGGGGGAAGTCCATGCAATACGATGAAGTCGTCCTCGGTCGCCGTTCGATCCGCGGCTATCTCGACAAGCCGGTGCCGCGCGAACTGATCGAGGAAGTGCTGACCCTGGCAATGCGCTCGCCCTCGTCGATGAACACCCAGCCCTGGCACTTTCACGTGATCTCGGGCGAACCGCTCGACCGGATCCGCGCCGGCAATACCGAGCGCAACCTGGCCGGGGTGCCCCACAGCCGCGAATTCCGGACCGGTCACGCCTTCGAAGGCGTGCACCGCGAGCGCCAGATCGGCGTCGCCAAGCAACTGTTCTCGGCAATGGGCATTGCCCGCGATGACAAGGACGCCCGGCTGGACTGGGTGCTGCGCGGCTTCCGTCAGTTCGATGCTCCGGTCTGCGTGATAATCACCTATGACAAGGAACTGGCCGACAGCGATGACACGGCGTTTGACTGCGGTGCGGTCACCACCGCGCTGGTCAACGCCGCCTGGTCACGCGGGCTGGGCTGCGTCATCAACAGCCAGGGCATCATGCAGAGCCCGGTGGTGCGCGAACACGCCGGAATTCCCGACGACCAGGTGATCATGAAAGCCGTGGCGCTGGGCTGGCCGGATGACAGCTTCCCGGCGAATGCGGTGGTTTCGGAACGCAAGAGCGTGGCCGAAGCGACCCGTTTCGTCGGGTTCGACTAGCCCAGATAATCGCGCCGAAAGTCTGCGGCGAAAGCAGCAAACCGCCCTTCCCCGATGGCTGCGCGCATCCCGCTCATCAGCGCCTGGTAGAACGTCAGGTTGTGCTCGGTGAGCAGCATGGCACCGAGAATCTCGCCCGACTTGACCAGGTGGTGCAGATAGGCCCGGCTGTATTTGGCGCAGGCATCGCACGGACAGCGCTCGTCGAGCGGCGCGCTGTCCTCGGTATGGCGGGCATTCCTGAGGTTGAGCGGGCCGTTCCAGGTGAAGGCCTGGCCGTTGCGGCCCGAGCGGCTGGGCAGCACGCAATCGAACATGTCCACCCCGCGCTCGACCGCGCCGACCAGATCGTCGGGCTTACCCACCCCCATCAGGTAACGCGGTCGATCGGCCGGCAGCATGGCGGGCGCGAACTCGAGCGTCGCGAACATCGCCTCCTGCCCCTCACCCACGGCCAAACCGCCGATCGCGTAGCCATCGAAACCGATCTGCTGCAACGCCTCGGCGCTCTCGCGGCGCAGCGCCTCGTCAAGCGCCCCCTGCTGGATCCCGAACAGCGCCGATCCCGCAGCGTGTTCCTCGCCGCTGTCGAACCCGGCGCGGCTACGCGCGGCCCAGCGCATCGACATCCGCATCGAGGCGGCGATGACGTCCAGCGGGGCATCGGCGCGCGGACACTCGTCAAAAGCCATGACGATATCGCTGCCCAGCAGGCGCTGGATTTCCATCGAGCGCTCCGGGGTCAGCAGGTGCTTCGAGCCATCGAGGTGGCTTTTGAAGGTCACCCCTTCCTCTGTGATCTTGCGCAGGTCCGACAGGCTCATCACCTGGTATCCGCCGCTGTCGGTCAGGATCGGGCGGTCCCAGTTCATGAAACGGTGCAGCCCGCCAAGCCGGGCCACCCGCTCCGCCCCGGGGCGCAGCATCAGGTGATAGGTATTGCCAAGGATGATGTCCGCCCCGGTTGCGCGGACGCTTTCGGGCTTCATCGCCTTGACCGTGGCGGCCGTGCCGACCGGCATGAAGGCCGGCGTGCGGATCTCTCCCCGGCGCATCCGGATCGTGCCGGTGCGGGCCTTGCCATCGGTGGCGTGGACGGAAAATTCGAAGCGCGGGTTCATCCGCGCGTCGCTAGAGGAAACGGTTGCGCTCGACCAGCCCCACCAGCCCTTCGCGCAGTTCGGCCCAGACCGGCTGTTCTTCAGGCATCAAGGCGGCTGCGGGTTCGACAACCTCGAAAAAGGCCTCGATCAGCCCGCGATACCAGTCCGGCGGGACGCCCAGCGCCACCCTGTGGTGCGGGACCGAACTGTCAAACGCGATCCGCGCCTCAACCGCGTTCTCGAACCAGTTCATCGCATAATAGAGCACATTGCCGACCATCTCGGCCTCGAGCGACGCCGGATTGGCTGGAGAATGGTGCCGGAAGCTGGCCTGGGCATCGGGATAGCGGGCGTAGAATGCCGAAATTACCGGAACGGTCACGTCCCCCAGCGTTTCGGCTGCGCGAGTCAGCCCCGCTTCCAGCAGGTGCAGCTTTGCCTGGTCCATTACTCCTCCTGCCGAGCGGGATGGCAGGCCAACAGACACGACGCCTTGACGAATCTCAAGTGGCGGATTGCGTTTGCTAGGAAGCCCGTTCGGCCCTGGCGGTAGCTCCGTCGGTCCGCAGCGCCATTGCCGCCTGCTTGTCCGCGCGCTTCAGTCCGGTGATCCCGGCGGCAGCGCGCTCAAGCTGAGCGGCCCAGGTTTCGAACTTTGCCTTGGCCCCGCCGCGCCGGGTGGCACCGAAGCGGAACACCCTGACCGGTTTGAACCCGGTGAAACCCAGGATCTGGCGGGTCCAGCGCTTCACCACCGGATCGCCAAAGGCCAGTCGCAGATACCACGGCGGCGTATCCATGGTAACGATCAGGTCGGCCGAGCGACCGGCCAGCAGCCGGTCCCACATCGGATCGTCCTTGTGATACCGAAATGCCCAGCCCGGTAGCAGGACCCGGTCGAGCAGACCCTTGAGCGCCGGCGGCTCCGCGCCCCACCACAAGGGGAAAGCCACGACCAGATGATCGCAGGCATCGATCGCCGCGGCTACCCGTTGCAGATCGGGCTCCCACGGCTGATCGGCGGAATAGCCGCGGTGCAGGACCGGATCGAATTGCAGATCGCGCACCGCGATCCGCTCAAGACTCGCGCCTGCCGGCACCGCCGCGGCATAGCGATCGAGCAAGGCGTCTAGCAGCCGGCCGCCATCGGGATGTCCGTCAAGGATCAGGACCTGCACGGATTCAGGCCTCGTCCGCCAGCCAGTTGCCGTGGAACCCCGGCGGGATCCGGTGGGGAATGTGGATCGAGGCGACCGGAGGTTTGCTCATGTCCGCCGCATCGAGGATCACCAGGTCGGTGGTCTCGTTCGCGGCATCGATGACATAGCCCATCACCCAGCCGTCACCCTCGGCCGCATCGGCGCTGCGCGGGACGAACACGAACTCTCCAGGCACCCGGCCGGGTCCGAAATCGTGGGCCTGCCGCTCGCCGGTCTGAAGGTCGTAACGATAGATCGGGGCTTGCCCAAGGAAGGCCGGATCGCCCGACTGGGGCAGGCCCAGCGACCAGGCATAGCGGTACTGCTGGCCGAAGAAGCGCTCATCGGGCCGGTGGAATTCCTGCGGCGCGCTATCCAGCGTGATCCGCCGCACCTGGCCCGCCCTGGGATCGACTTCCCAGCGCTCCATCCCGAGCGGTCTCCCGTTGGGGCCGTCGGGGCCACCTGCGAACATCGTTTCGTGGACCGAGCTGTCGATGATCACCACCCCGTCCTCGCGTTCATAGGAATTGGCGACATGGAACACGTAGCACGGCTCGATCGCGCACCAGACGATCTCGGCCGCCGTGCCGTGGCGCGGCAGCAGCCCGATCCGGGCCTGGTGATCGGGGTTCCACTTGTAGGGAAACTGTTCGCCCGCGATCAGCGCCTTCATCGAGAAGGTCACCGGCAGGTCGAACACCACCACGTAATTCTTCGTCACGGTGCATTCGTGGATCGACGGGCCATCCTGCACCGGGATCGGTTCTTCGCGCAGCACCCGGCCTTCGGGGCTGACCACGGTGTGCCACACGGTATCCTGGACCATCGCGTCATAGCAGATCGCGTGGAGCTCGCCGGTCAGCGGATCGAGGTGCGGGTGGGCGCTGAACGGGCCCTTGAGCGTGCCCTCGAAGTCATGCGATGAAACGGCTTCGAGCTCATAGCTCAGTTCCTGCGGATAGGCATTGGCCTCGACAATCGCGAGCGTCTTGCCGGCGTGCTGGATCACGTTGGTGTTGATCACTTCCCGCTCGCCCCGGCGCGGTCCGGGTGCGGCCTTGGGCCCGCCAGCAGCCTCCAGCATCGTCGTGCGGATATAGCGGTTGCGATACCACAGCGCCTTGCCGTCCTTGAGCGCAACGCCATGGACCATGCCGTCACCCAGGAACCAGTGATGGCCGCGCGGATCGGGCGCAAACGGATTCGGCCCGTTGCGGACATAGCGGCCTTTGAGTTCGGGCGGAATCGTTCCGGTCACCTTGAGGTCGGTGATGGTCCGCTCTTCATGCAGCGGGGCATGGATCCCGGTCAGGAACGGGTGAACCCGGTCCTTGCTCATCAGCGACCGGTTGAGCTTGGCCATGCCGGTCAGGCCCTTGGTAACGACCGAACGGATTGCCAGTTCGACATTGCTTGCCATGGAGCGAATCTCCCCTTAATGTTTATGCCGTAAACATAGGGGCTATGATAACAGTGTCAACATCGAAATCGCCGGCCCGCGCCTATCACCATGGCGACCTGCGCACCGCACTGGTCGAAGCGGGTCTGACTGCGCTGGAAACGACCGCGATCGGCGATCTCTCGCTGCGCCAGCTGGCGCGCGATGTCGGTGTTTCCGCTACTGCAGTCTATCGCCACTTCCCGGACAAGCAGGCCTTGCTCGGCGCCCTGGCGCAAGCCGGGCTCGACCAGTTGGGACAGGCCCAGCAAGCCGCTGCCGCAGCGACCAGTGCTGACGACATGTTCGCCGCGAC
>CAZNII010000093.1:0-1623 GCA_964573075.1 uncultured Novosphingobium sp.
GCAGCGGAATTTTGACCTTGTCGGCCGCCGCCGGGATCAGGATCAGGCCGGGGATATCGTCCTCGCCCGGGTGCCCGGCGCATTCGAAGCCGTCGATGCTGATCACGTCCACGCCGGCCTTTTCCGCCGAGAGCGCGTGGCGCACCGCAGTGCACTTGTGCAGGATCTTGATCCCGTGCGGCTTCATCATTTCCCACAGCTCACGAACGGCCGGGGTGCCGGCGGTTTCGACCACCTTCACCCCGCTGTCGATGATCGCCTGGGTATAGGCCTTGTAATCGGGCGGATTGATCGCGGGGAACACGGTCATGTTCACGCCGAAGGGCTTGGAGGTCATGCCCTTGCAGCGTTCGATCTCGTCACGCAGCGCTTCGGCGCTGGGCTGGGTCAGGCCGGTGATGATCCCCAGGCCGCCGGCGTTGGACACGGCGCTGGCCATTTCGGCCGTACCGACCCACTGCATCCCGCCCTGGACGATCGGGTGTTCGATTTCGAGCAGTTCGGTGATCCGGGTCCTGATCGCCACGGCATTCCTCCTCATTGGTACTGGTTTCGGGAATCGGTTTAACCGATCACTTAAAAATCGCAATCGCCAAGAGCACAGCGCAAGCGATTGTGCAAGGCTTGCTTAAGATAAGCAGGTCTATTATATGGCAAGCCATGACACTCAGCCTGCCCTACCTGCTGTCCGACAGCGCGCGGTTGCTGCGCCGCGCTTTCGATGCGCGGGTGCGCGAACTGGGAATGACCAGCCCGCAGGCGCGGCTGCTGCTGATCCTCGCGGTGACCGAAGGGGAAAACCAGGGGTTCTATGCCGAACGCCTTGAGGTGGAACCGATTTCGCTGACCCGGATGATCGACCGGATGGAGGAATCGGGGCTGATCGAGCGGCGCCGCGATCCGGCCGACCGGCGGATCTGGCGGCTGTTCCTGACCGAGCGCGCCATCCAGCTGATCGATCAGGCCAAGGATTCGCTGCGCGACCTTGAAGAAGAAATGCTGGCCGGCTTCGACGCTCCGCAGCGTCAGGCGCTGGCCGAAATGCTGGAGACGATTCGCGTGAACTTCTCGAATGCCCGGACCGTGGCGGAGGTGACCCATGGCTGAAGCCGATCCGAAGCTGGCCGGCGAATCGGCCGCCACCCAGGCCCCGCCGCCCCGGCCGCGCCGCAACTGGGGCCGGTTGCTGCTGATGCTGTCCTTGCCGCTGGCCCTACTGATCGGCGGGGTGGTCTATTGGCGCAGCCTGCAAGGCCAGGTTTCGACCGACAATGCCTATGTCCACCTCGACAAGGTGTCGGTCAGCGCCCAGGTCGGCGGGCAGATTGTCGAGGTGTTCGTCAAGGAGAACCAGCACGTCAAGGCCGGCGACCTGCTGTTCCGGATCGATGCCGAACCGTTCCAGTTGCAGATCGCTCAGGCCGATGCCGCGATTGCCACCGCCCAGGCCAGCCAGACGGCGCTGGCGAATTCCTCCGCGCTGTCCGGGGCCGATTTCTCCGCCGCGCGCGAGAACATCGCCTTTGCCCGGTCCAACCTGGCCCGCCAGGAAGCGCTGTGGCGCAAGGGCTTTACCACCAAGGCCGCTTATGAGGCTGCCCAGCACCAGGTGGCGATGGCCGA
>CAZNII010000093.1:1723-9803 GCA_964573075.1 uncultured Novosphingobium sp.
GATCTGGGTGACATGCAAGTCGGCCAGCCGGCGGAGATCCGCTTCGACGCCTATCCGGGACTGGTCATCAAGGGCCACGTTGCCTCGATCGGGGCTGGCACCGGCAGCGAATTCTCGGTTTTGCCGGCCCAGAACGCAACCGGCAACTGGGTCAAGGTGACCCAGCGGGTGCCGGTGCGGATCGTGTTCGACGAAGCCAGCCCGCGCGCGCTGATTTCCGGCCTGTCGGTCAAGGTCAAGGTCTTTACCGACGGACGGAAGCGCTAGGGCAACCGCCGTGGCCAGCGCCGCCGCCAGTCCAGCCCGCGGATCGCCGCCGCCGCGCATGGTCAGCGCGGCCGACGACGTGCCGCTGCTGCCGACCGACAACCCGCTGCTGTTGACCATCGGGATCATGACCGCTTCGCTGATCCAGGTCCTCGACAGCACGATCGCCAATGTCGCCCTGCCGCACATGCAATCGACCCTCGGCGCGACCAGCGACGAGATCAGCTGGGTGCTGACCAGCTATATCGTCGCGGTCGCCGTGGCCATGCCGATCACCGGTTGGCTGGCCGACCGGATCGGATCGCGGCGGCTGTTCATCGTCTCGGTCGCGGGCTTCGTGTTCGCTTCGATGCTGTGCGGGATGGCCCAGAATGTCACCCAGATGGTGGTGTTCAGGGCCTTGCAGGGTGCTTCCGGTGCGTTCATCTCGCCGCTTGCCCAGGCCGCGATGATCGATACCAACAAGCCATCGCGCCAGCCGCAGATGATGGCGCTGTGGGGCATCGGCATCATGATCGGCCCGATCCTGGGCCCGCTGATCGGCGGCTGGCTGACCGAAAACTGGAACTGGCGCTGGGTGTTCTACGTCAACGTCCCGCTCGGCGCGATCTCGCTGGCGATCATGAGCGCGGAGCTGCCCTCGCGCCCGATCATTCAGCGCAGGTTCGACCTGGCCGGCTTTGCCATGATCGGCGTCATGCTGACCTCGATCCAGCTGCTGCTCGATCGCGGCAACCACATCGACTGGTACGAATCGATCGAGTTCTGGATCTATCTGTTCTTCGCCCTCTCGGCGCTGTGGATGGCCGCGATCCACTTTACCACAGCGGCAAACCCGCTGTTCGACCGGGCCCTGTTCGCCGACCCGAACTTTGTCTTCGCGATCTTCTTCAGCGTGGCGATGGGGGTGGTGATGTTCGCCACCATGGCCCTGCTGCCGCCGATGCTGCAACGCCTGTTCGGCTATGGCGTGATCGACACCGGCCTGGCGATGATGCCGCGCGGGGTCGGGACGCTGCTGACCATGCAGCTGTCCGGAATCCTGGTCCGGCGGGGGTTCGATCCGCGCGTCCTGATCGCGCTGGGCTTCACCATCGCCGGGCTCTCGTTGTGGGAAATGTCGGCCTGGACGCTCCAGACCGATTACAACCACATCGCGATTTCCGGCTTCGTCCAGGGACTGGGAATGGGCCTGGTGTTCATCCCGATGAATGCCAGCGCCTTTGCCACGCTGCTTCCGCACCTGCGCACCGACGGATCGAGCATGCTCAACCTGGCGCGCTCGATCGGCTCTTCGGTCGGGATCTCGATCGTCACCACCTTCCTGGCGCGCAACCTGCAGATCGCCCACTCGGACCTCGCCGGCAAGGTCACCGCATCGTTCACCCAGGTGGTCGACTTTTCGACGCTCGACAGGTTCCAGGAATATGGCGAGGCGGCGCTACGGATCTTCGATGCCGAAGTGAACCGCCAGGCGGCGATGATCGCCTATATCGACGATTTCTACCTGATGATGTGGATGACCCTGGCGGTGGTGCCGCTGATTCCGCTGATGAGCCGCGCCAATCTCAGGACCCCGACCGTCCCCGAAGGCGAGCGCCCGGGGCCGCAGCACGCACAGGATTTGCCGCACTAGGTATGGGGTTCAGCCCCGCACGGCCGCCGCGATCAGATCGGGCACCGACGGATCCTCGATCGTCGGCGGAATGCCGTATTCCTCGCCGTTGACGATCTTGCGCAGCAGGTTGCGCAGGATCTTGCCCGAGCGGGTCTTGGGCAGCGACTGGACGACAAAGGCGGTCTTGAGCGCGGCCACCGCGCCCAGTTCGTGCCGGACCGCGGCCAGCACCCGCGCGGCCATGCCGCCGTCGCCTTCGAACCCGGCGCGCGGGACCACGAAGGCGATCGGGATCATCCCCTTGATCGCATCGTCGGCCCCGATCACCGCGCATTCGGCCACCCCGTCCTGCTGGGCGACGATCTGCTCCATCTGCCCGGTCGAGAGGCGGTGTCCGGCGACGTTGATGATGTCGTCGGTCCGGCCCATGATGTGGAGGAAGCCCTCGTCATCGAAGTGCCCGGCATCGCCGGTTTCGTACCAGCCGGGGAAGGTCGCGAAGTTCTTCGCAAAACCGGCCGGGTTGTTCCACAGCGTGCGGAAGGCGCCCGGCGCGAGCGGTTCCTTGATCGCCACGGCCCCACTCTGCCCCTGGGGCACCGGTTGGCCGTCCTCGCCCAGGATCGCGAATTCATAGCCCGGCACCGGGAACCCGGCGCTGCCGCGCTTGCGGCGCAGGTCGCCCAGGGCAAAGCAGCTGGCGACGCCGGGCCAGCCCAGCTCGGTCTGCCACCAGTGGTCGATCACCGGCAGGCCGCTCTTCTCTTCGAGCCAGGCGATCGTATCGGGATCGGCCCGCTCGCCGGCGAGGAAGATCACCCGGCATGTCCCCGTGCCGATTTCCTTGAGGAACGCCGCATCGGGATCCTCCTTGCGCACCGCGCGGATCGCGGTCGGGGCGGTGAAGAAGCTTTTCACCCCGTGGCGGCTCATCACCCGCCAGAAGGTGCCGGGATCGGGGGTGCCGACCGGCTTGCCTTCGAACAGCACGGTGGTCGCCCCGGCAATCAGCGGGCCGTAAACGATATAGCTGTGGCCCACCACCCAGCCCACGTCGCTTGCCGCCCAGAACGGATCGCCCGCGCCGATCCCGTAGATGTTCTGCATCGACCAGGCGAGCGCCACGGCATGGCCGCCGTTTTCGCGCACCACGCCCTTGGGAACCCCGGTCGTGCCCGAGGTGTAGAGGATGTAGAGCGGATCGTCCGCCGCCAGTTCGGCGCAAGGCGGGATCGGTTCGCCGGCCGTCGCGGCGCGCAGCTCCATCCAGTCCTGATAGGCACTGCCCTCGGCCCGCAGCCGTTCGCGCTGGAACAGCACGACCTGATCGACCCGGTGGCTGGCCAGTTCGAGCGCTTCGTCGACCATCGGCTGGTAGGCGATGGTCCGCGCGCCTTCGATCCCGCAGCTGGCGGTTAGCAGCACCCTGGGCGTGGCATCGTCGATCCGCTTGGCCAGCTCTAGCGGGGCAAAGCCGCCGAACACGACCGAATGGATCGCCCCCAGCCGGGCGCAGGCCAGCATCGCGAAGACGGTTTCCGGGATCATCGGCATGTAGATGATCACCCGGTCGCCCTTGCCGACGCCCAGCCGGGCCAGCATCGCCGCGACCCGGCCGACTTCCTCGTGCAATTCGGAATAGGAATAGCGCCGGACCGTATCGGTAACCGGGCTGTCATAGGCGAGCGCGACCGCATCGCCGCGGCCGGCCGCGACATGCCGGTCGATGCAGTTGTAGGCGGTGTTGAGCCTGCCGCCGGGAAACCAGCCGCGCTGCTCGTCCCAGGCGCGGCTCGGCTGAGCGAACCAGTCCACCATGCCGGCCGCGCGGGTCCAGAACCCTTCGCGGTCCTCGATGCTTTCACGGGCAGCACGCTGGTAGGCTTCGCTCATTTCCAAATCCCTTTCGAATCCGGCTCTATGAACAGGTTTGCGCCGCGCCATGATCGGGATCAAGGCGCGGCGCTCTCCTGGGTAGGGTCGATCAGTCGTCGATGTTCCGCTTGAAGGTTTCAGGCAGGAACAGGAGGCCGATCACCACCGTGGCCGCGGCGATCACCACCGGGTACCACAGGCCGTAGTAGATATCGCCCTTGGCCGCGACCATCGCGAAGGCGGTGGTGGGCAGGAACCCGCCGAACCAGCCGTTGGCGATATGGTAGGGCAGCGACATCGAGGTGTAGCGGATCCGGCTGGGGAACAGTTCCACCAGCATCGCCGCGATCGGACCATAGACCATGGTCACCAGCAGGACGAGGTAGAACAGGATCGCGATCGCCAGCGGCTTGTTGATCTGCGCCTTGTCGGCGAAGAACACCAGCTTGGGAGCCTTCGGATCCTTGGCCGCGGCCGGGTTTTCCTTGATCGGATAGCCCGCTTCCTTGAGCGCGCCGGTCAGCGCGCCGCCGAACGCCTTGATCGCATCGGCCCGTTCGGTGCCGGTCACGGTCGCCGGGTTCGGAACCTCGATCACCTTTTCGCCAACCTTGACCGTGGCAACGGTTCCGGCCGGAGCCTCGACGTTGACATAGTTGAGGCCGTTGCGGGCGAAGTAGGCCTTGGCGATATCGCAGCTGGTGCTGTCGAACTTGTTCTTGCCGATCGGGTCGAACTGGAACGAGCACTCACCAGGCGCGGCGGTAACGGTCACCGGGCTGGATTCGGTCGCCGCGTTCAGCGCCGGGTTGGTCGCCAGGGCAAGCTGGTGGAAGGCCGGGAAGTAGGTCAGCACCGCCAGGGCGCAGCCGCCCAGGATGATGAACTTGCGCCCGATCCGGTCAGACAGCCAGCCCCAGAAGACGAAGAACGGGGTGCCGAGCAGCAGCGCGGTGGCCACCAGGATGTTGGTGGTCGCGCCATCGACCTTCATGGTCTTTTCAAGGAAGAACTGGGCATAGAACTGGCCGCCGTACCACACCACGGCCTGACCCATACCGGCACCGAACAGGCAGATCAGCACCCACTTGAGGTTGTTCCACTTGCCGAAGGCTTCGGTCAGCGGGGCCTTCGAGGTAGTGCCTTCGTCCTTCATCTTCTGATAGACCGGGCTCTCGTTCAGCTGCATGCGGATCCACATCGAGACCGCCAGCAGGATGATCGAGATCAGGAACGGCAAACGCCAGCCCCAGGCACCGAAGCTTTCCTCGCCCATCCAGGTGCGGAAGCCCAGCACCACCAGCAGCGCCGCGAACAGCCCGAAGGTGGCGGTGATCTGGATGAAGCTGGTGTAAAGCCCGCGCTTGTCGTTGGGGGCATGCTCGGCAACATAGGTCGCCGCACCGCCGTATTCCCCGCCCAGCGCCAGACCCTGAAGGATCCGCAGCAGCACGAGGATGATCGGCGAGGCAACGCCCAGCGTCTCGTACCCCGGCAACAGGCCGACCACGAAGGTCGAAAGACCCATGATCCCCATGGTCACCAGGAAGGTGTTCTTGCGGCCGACCATGTCGCCGATCCGCCCGAACACGATCGCGCCGAAGGGGCGCACCGCGAAGCCGGCGGCAAAGGCGCCTAGCGCCAGGATGAAGCCGGTGGTTTCGTTGACGCCGGCAAAGAACACCTTCGAGATGAAGGTGGCGAGCAGGCCGTAGAGATAGAAATCGTACCATTCGAACACCGTGCCGAGCGAGCTGGCGGTGATCACCAGCTTCTCGTCATGGGTTGGTTGGTGATGCTTGGGCAGGGCGGCTACGTCGGCCGCCGTTTCGTGGAAGTCCATTGTCCCTCTCCCGTTGTGATCCTCAGAAGCTGTACTTGGCGACCACGTCGAAGCGGTCGGTGGTGCCGTTGGCGCCGTTCACCAGATCGCGCTCCCCATGGCGATACTCGACCCCCAGGTCGACGTTCTTCACCGGCGAGTAGAACAGGTTGGCGGCCCCGCTCCAAGCCTTCTTGTTGAAGGTGGCGATATTGGCGGGGGCCAGGCTGTCGTCATAATCGACGTTCTGGTAGCTGCCCATCAGGTTGATCCGCACGCCCGGCGCCACCGGCACCCGCACCGCGCCGATCACCGCGAAGGTGTTGACCGATTCGAGGCTGTTGGTAGCCGGGACATAGACCGCGTCAGGGGCGAAATTGAGCCCGACATAACGGCCGATGTTGTGCCCGTAGGTGACCATGATCCGCGCATCGCCGGTCTTGGCTTCGTTGAAGAACAGCTTGCCGCCAAGGCTGACGCCAAAGCCGCCGGTCTGGGCGGAAATGCCGGCATTCTCGACCCGAACCTGCCGGGCAAGGCCGCCCAGCGAAAGCTCGCCGCGCTTGCCGGCCCAGGCCAGCCGCACCGCGAAATCGGGCAGATGATCATCGCCGTTCTCGTTGAGCGTGGGCGAACCCAGCGTGGCGGTGCCGGATTCGGGATTTTCCACCGACATGTGCAGCGTGGTGCCCTTGCCCAGCGCCGCGCTGTAACGGATCAGCGGCTGGCGGACGAAGACCGTGCCCTCGGCGCCGCCGACGTAGTCGGTGCTTTCCGGCAAGGCCCCGGTGTACTGGAAGGTCGACCAGTCCTGCCCGAAGGTCCACTTGTCGACCTGCATGTAGGCGCGGCGCAGGCCCAGGTTGTAGCCGTTGGTGGTGCGCTGCGAGCCCTGCGCCCCGGGCGAAACCTGGAAGTCGAATTCGAGGTAGCCCTTGAGGCTGTGCCCGGCGACCGCGGTATCGAGGTTGAGCCAGAAGCGCGATTGCTTGGCGGTGAAATCGGTCACCCGGCTGGCCGGCGCACCGCCGGTCGGGATGGTCTGCGGCAGGTAGAAGTCGCGGCCCAGCGAATTGGTCGCCACTTCGCCGTCGGAATAGCGGGTGCTCGAGGCGAGCAGCTTGAAATAGCCGCCGATCTTGAGCGTGGTCGAACCCGACTTGAACCCGTCGGCCGGGGCAGCAGCCGGAGCCGGCGCCGGGGCGGGCTTGGCTTCGAGCGTTGCCAGCCGCTTGTCGGCATCGGCGGCGCGGGCCTCGGCGGCCGCCGCGCGGGCCTCGGCATCGGCAGCACGCTGCTTGAGCTGTTCGTTTTCGGCGCGGGTCGCACTCACCTCGCCGCGCAGGTTCCCCACTTCGGCCTCAAGCCGGTCGAGCCGCGCTTCCACCGATGCGCCGGGCTTGGCCAGCGCCGTCTGCGGCGCGACCAGGGCCGAGGCGGCCAGCAGACCGGCAATCAGCGCTTTCCTTCCCTTCGTCATGTCCCCTCTCCTTGGCAGTCCCGATGTCGAATCTCGGGATCGTCGGAGGATGGATTGCGGCGCGGCGGCGCGGCAGAGCGATCTAGGTCTTAGGCCTACGACCTTTGTCTATGCTCGCATCGCGGCGCGGCTTTCGTTAGACAGGTTCCAAAGGTCCCCGCGCAGGGGGAATCACTATGGCAAGGAGGAGTGTCGGGAATGGGCGAAGCGATCTATCCCGTGCCCGCAGGCTGGGCCGAAACCGCGCTGGTTGACGAGGCGCGCTATCAGGAAATGTACCGCCGTTCGGTGGAAGAGCCCGAAGCCTTCTGGCGGGCCGAGGCCCAGCGGATCGACTGGATCAAGCCCTTCACCACGGTCAAGGAAACCAGCTTCGACGAGGCCGATTTCGGGATCAGGTGGTTCGCCGACGGAACGCTCAACCTGGCTGCCAATGCGCTGGACCGGCACCTGGCCCAGCACGGCGATACCGTGGCGATCATCTGGGAGCCGGACAGCCCGGACGAGCCCGCGCGCCACATCACCTATCGCGAACTGCACGCCGATACCTGCCGCTTCGCCAACCTGCTCAAGGCCAATGGCGTCAAGAAGGGCGATCGGGTGACGATCTACCTGCCGATGGTGCCCGAAGCGGCGGTGGCCATGCTGGCCTGCGCCCGGATCGGGGCGATCCATTCGGTGGTGTTCGGCGGGTTCAGCCCGGATTCGCTCGCCAGCCGGATCGAGGACTGCGACAGCACCGTGGTGCTGACCGCCGACGAGGGGCTGCGCGGCGGCAAGGCCGTGCCGCTGAAGGCCAATGTCGATGAAGCGCTGACCAAGGTCACCTCGGTCGAAAAGGTCATCGTGCTCAAGCGCACCGGCGCCGCTGTCACGATGGTGCCGGGCCGCGATGTCGACTGGCACGAGGGCTGCGCCGCGCAAAGCGCCGATTGCCCGCCCGAGGAGATGAACGCGGAAGACCCGCTGTTCATCCTCTACACCTCCGGTTCCACCGGCAAGCCCAAGGGCGTGCTGC
>CAZNII010000094.1:0-9635 GCA_964573075.1 uncultured Novosphingobium sp.
CCCTTGCCGTCGCGCTGCTTGTTGGCGGCAGCGGCGGACTTGCCCGAAACCCCGGCAATGGAGTTGCCGTAAAGCAGGTCGTTCTGGGCGTGGGCGAAGTGGTGCATATGGAACACCGCGTCCATCGCGCTGCGCTTGCCGCGCAGTTCCTCGACGTGGTTGACTGCCTGCTTGGTCAGCCAGTTGCCGAGCCGCGGCGCGCCGGCCAGCTTGGCGGCCCAGGCCGCGGTCGCCTCGCGCAGCTGATCGCGCGGCACCACCTTGTTGACCATGCCGAACTGCTCGGCCCGGGCGGCGGGCATCCGCTCGCCCAGCAGCAGGAATTCCTTGGCCACGCGCGGCGGCAGTTCATAGGCGTGGGCGAAGTATTCCACCCCCGGAATGCCCATCATCGGCACCACCGGATCCTGAAAGAAGGCGTCCTCGCTCGCCACGATCAGGTCGCAGACCCAGGCCAGCATCAGCCCGCCGGCGATGCAGGCGCCCTGGACCATCGCGATGGTCGGCTTGGGCACGTCACGCCAGCGGCGGCACATGCCAAGGTACTGCTCCTGCTCGCGGGTATAGAGCAGCTCGGCGGCCGGTTTGTTGGTGTGGGGGGCGATCATCAGCCGCTTGTCGAATTCGCTGTGCAGGTCGCGGCCCGGCGTGCCGATGTCATGCCCGGCGGAGAAGTGCTTGCCTTCACCCGCCAGTACGATGCAGCCAACGCTGTCATCCTGCACCGCGCGGTTGAAGCAATCATCGAGGGCATAGGTCATCTGCCCGTTCTGGGCATTGTTGAACGAGGGCCGGTTCATGGTGATCCAGGCCACACCGTCGACCACTTCGTAGAGCACCGGCTCGGCCGTTTCGTACTCGGGCCGGGCGTCCTGCGGTTCGACGAGTTCGCGTCCTTTGGTCATGCTGCCCTCCGGGCTGGGGGATTGTCCTTGATCACGCTGTTGCGGATCCCGTGCGGATCGAGCCCGGCGACGATCGCCAGCGCCTCGGCATCAGGCAGGGCGGTCTCACCCGCCACGGCGTCGATCAGTTCGAACCCGGTGGCTTCTTGCACTTCTGCAAAGCTAACGCCGGGATGGAGCGAAACCACGCGGATCGCGTTGTCCGGCCCGGCGAAATCCATCACGCACAGGTTGGTGACGATCGTGCGCAGATCGACGCCCGAATAGTTTCCGCCCGGCACCCGCTTGGCCGGGTTGTAACCGACCCCCGAAACCATATCGACCTCGCCCGGCACGAACACCCGCGGAGTGTGGCTGGGGAAGAAGAAGCTGTTCGGGTGGTAGATGGTGTTGCCCGGAAAGCCGCGCACGCCCAGCATCTGAGTCTTGGGCTGGCGGTGGGTGCCGCCCAGTTGCGAGAGGTTGATCTGTCCGAACCGGTCGATCTGGGTCGGGGTGACCATGGCGTGGCGCCGCCCGGTCCAGACCGCGGCGTCGAAGAAGCGGCTGAACGGCAGGTAGCCCGCCGGCTTGCGGTCTTCATACTTGCGCGGACCCAGTGGCACCGGTTGCTCGACCAGATAGGCCTCGCCGTCGGTCATCATCAGTTCGGGGCTGTGGGTCAGCTTGGCCAGGCTGGCGGCCAGGCGCGGCACCGGGCCGACCCCGGTGGCAACGACCTCGCCGTTGTTCCGGAAGGCTTCGGAACAGGCGAAGATGCACAGTTCGGCAAGGGTCACGTCGCTCATCAGAATATCGGCAAAGGCAAAGCCTTCACCGCCTCCAGGCCGCCGAAATCGGCAAGGTAACTGGCTTCGTCGGCACCGACGAAACGATCCTGCACCGCGGTCCAGTCGCCCGGATCCTTCGCGGTATCGGTGTAGGCCTTGAAGGCCTTCATGTCCCAACCATAGGCCGGGGGCATCGAACTGGGGTGTGCACCGCCGGGGATTTCGGTGACGCCCGAGATGAACGCGCGCTCGACGATGTTGGCCTGGGCCTGGTCGGGATAGTGGTCCTCCATCCGGTCGACCAGTTCCTCGCAGCTGACATAGGTCTTGGCGGCGGCGCGGGCGAACCACTCGTCGTAATAGACATCCGGGCCAAAGGCCTGGATGTTGCCGCGCCAGTCGCTGCGGTTGACGTGGAGCAGGGCCGCATCGAGCTTCAGCGCCGGCATGGCGATCAGCGTCTCGCCATCGGCATAGGGCGATTGGACGGTCTTGAGCCCGCCCAGCGCGGCAAGGTCGGTGCCGAGCCCGACCCGGGTCGGCAGAAACGGTAGCCCGAAAGCCGCAGCCTTCAGGCCCCACTGGAACATGCCTTCGTCCAGTTCCAGCACTTCGATCTGCCCGGCCTCGCGCGCCTTGCGGAACCACGGTTCCAGCGGGATCGCGTCAAGCGAGACGAAGGCGAAAACCAGTTTCCTGACCTTGCCCGCCGCGCACAGCATCCCAACGTCCGCGCCGCCATAGGCGACCACGGTCAGGTCCTTGAGCGGCGAGCGGAGAATCTCGCGCACCAGCGCCATCGGCTTGCGCCGCGGGCCCCAACCGCCGATGCCAATCGTCATGCCGTCGCGCAACTGGGCCACGATTTCGGCAGGGGTCATGCGTTTGTCGAGCATCCTGGTCATTCCGCCGCAGCCGGGGTCGCGTTCATCTGGGCTTCCTTCATCGCCTTCTGCCAGGCCCATTCGTGGCCCCAGATCGAGATACCGATGTGTCTGGTCACTTCCCAGCTGGCCGGATCGATCACCAGGCTGTCGCAGCCGATCTCGAGATCGAACCCGGCCGGGGTCTGGACATAGAAGCCGACCGTTTCGTCGTTGAAGTGCTGGCCCAGGGTGGCGCTTTCGGGATAGTTCAGCGCCTTCATCCGGTCATGCGCCTTGCCGACCTCGAGCAGATTGGGCAGCTGCAGCATGACGTGAACGCAGCCCGAAGGCGGAACCGGGCCTTCGCCCAGCGCGATCGAGTGGTGCCGGCCGTTGTCGGCATGCATGAAGGCAAAGCCCATGCCCGGATCGTCCGGCCCGCCGCCGCCGAAATAGAAACGCGGCATGTCGGTCTCATGGAAGCCCACCACATCGCGATAAAAGGCGACGCATTCGTCGAAATTGGGGACCGAGAACACCGCGTGGCCCATGCCCATGTCGCCGGTGACGAAGTGGTCGATCCCCAGCGGCGAGACAAACGGCGTTTCGGCCTCGCTGTCCCCGCAATAGAATTCCAGTCCGTTGCCAGCCGGATCGCTGGTCCGGAAGAAGGCCGAAACCCCGCGCAGCGCGCAGGCTTGGGCCTCGCCCCGGAGCACCGGGCGACCGGCCGCAGCGATCGCTCCGGCCAGGGCGTCGAGCGTGGCTGCATCGGCCACTTCATAGCCGGCGGCGGTGAAGTGTTCGCGGCTGCCCGGCTCGATCCGGAACCGGAACGGGCGCTGGTCGATCCGGAACTGCATCGCCCCGTCAGCAGCATCGGGCGCGCGCATCACGCCTGCAAGCTGAGTCAGGAACTCGTCCCATCTGGCCGGCTGGGCCGATTCGACAATTACATAGCCAAGCGCCTTGACGCCCATGGCCGTTACTCCCCTTTCACGAGGTCGAGGAAGTACGGTCGTTCTCCCCCGCCATCTACATTGATACGTGCCCCGCTGACCCAGGCGGCCAGCGGCGAGCAAAGCCACAGCACTGCCCCGGCCAGATCCTCGCCGCTGCCCATCCGCTGCAGCGGCATCGAGCGGCCGACCGCCGCCTGGGCCTCGGCATCGCCGTAAGTCGCCTCGGCGTTCTCGGTGCTCATCAGCCCGGCGATGATCGCGTTGACCCGGATCCCGGCCGGGCCCCATTCCTGCGCCAGGCTCTGCGTCAGGTTGAGCAGCCCGGCCTTGGCTGCGCCATAGACTGCGGTGCCGGGCGAGGGGCGGATCCCCGAAACGCTGGCGATGTTGACGATCGACCCGCCGCCCTGGCGCACCATGTGCGGGTGGGCGGCCTGGGCCAGGTAAAGCGGGGCAATCAGGTTGAGCTTGAGGATCGCATCGACGAACCGCGGGCTGGCGGCCTCTATCGCGGTGGCAGGTGAACCGCCGGCATTGTTGATCAGGATGTCGATCCGGCCGTGTTCGGCCACGATCGCCTCGATCATTGCCCTGGCTGCGTCCGGATCGCGAATATCACCGGGGATGAAGGCGACGCCTTCGGGCAGCGATTCGGGAGCATTGCGGGCGCAGACCACAACCCGGCAGCCGGCTTCCGCCAGACTGGCGGCGATTGCCCGGCCCAGGCCGCGCGTGCCGCCGGTGACGAGCGCCACTTGTCCGCTGAGGTCAATCTTGGTCGCCTGTGCCAAGGCGGTCTTCTCCCTCGAAAGCCGATTTCACTGAATCGCGGCTTCAATCATGCTTCAAATGTGCATTATCGGAAGCGAAGGGGCTTTTCAATTGACGATTTGCGTATCAAACTATAAAAAATTTTACGAGGCTAGTGGATCTGGCCGGAATCGAGTCGAAGAACAGGAGCATGGGAGAATGGCCACCGCCGCTCAACGCGCGGACAGCGCGCAGGAAGTGCCGACCGCCGAGGAACTGATTGCCCGCGCCCGGGCGATGATCCCCACTTTGAAGGCCCGCGCCGCAGGCTGCGTCGCCAACCGCGATGTTCCGGCCGAATCCATTGCTGAAATGCAGGCGGCCGGCTTTTTCCGGATTCTCCAGCCGCGGCGCTATGGCGGCTATGAGATGCACCCCAACGTGTTCTTCGAAGTGCAGAAGGCGCTGGCCGAGGGCTGCATGTCGACCGGCTGGATGTATGGCGTGGTCGGTTGCCACCCCTATGAACTGGCGCTGTTCCACGACCAGGCCCAGCAGGAAGTCTGGGGCGAAGATCAAGCCATGCTGGTTTCCTCGACCTATCAGCCGGTCGGCAAGGTGACCCATGTCGAAGGCGGTTTCCGCCTGTCCGGCCGGTGGGGATTCTCGACCGGATCGGTTCATTGCGGCTGGGTATTGCTCGGCGCATTCTGTCCGCCCAAGGACGATGGCACCCCGGCGGAAATGCGCACCTTCCTGCTGCCGCGCAGCGACTATGCGATCGACCGCGAGGCATGGAAGGTGTTCGGCCTGCAGGGCACCGGCAGCCATGATATCATCGTCGACGATGTGTTCGTGCCCGATTATCGCACCCACCGTTCGATCGACGGATTCCTGTGCAAGAACCCGGGCCAGGAAGTGAACACCGGTCCGCTCTATACCCTGCCCTGGGCGCAGGTCTTCGTCCGCTCGGTTTCGACCGCGGCATTCGGCGGCGCCCAGGCGGCGATCAACGCCGGCATGGCGATCATGAAGGACCGGGTCTCGACCAATACCGGCAAGGCATCGAAGCAGGACCCGATCCTGCACGCCGCGCTGGCCCGGGCGATTGCCGAAAAGGGCGAGATGGAAACCACCCTGCGGCTGACCTTCGAGGAACTGATGGGCTATGCCGGGCGGGGCGAGGAAATCCCGATGGAGAAGCGCGCCTTCTTCACTTACCAATCGGCCACCGTAGTGCGCCGCTTGGCCGCGCTGATCGACGACGTGGTCCAGCTGCTCGGCGGCCGGGCGATCTACCTGACCAGCGAAATCATCCAGCCCTGGCTCGATCTCAACGCTGGTCGCGCGCATGTCGCCAACGATCCGAACAACCGCACCAGCGATGCGATCAACGCCATGCTAGGCGAAGCACCGCTCAACCCGTTCTTGTGAGGTGCATGACATGACCGCGCTCAGCGAAGCGACCTATTGCGTCGACGGCTATGACATTCATCTCAAGGAGGCCGGAAGCGGGCCGGTCGTGGTCTTCATCCACGGCAGCGGCCCGGGGGCTTCGGGGGCGTCCAACTTCCGCCAGAACTGGCCGGCCTTCGTCGAGGCCGGGTATCGGGTGATCCTGCCCGACATGATCGGCTATGGCGCCTCATCCAAGCCCGAGGGGATCGACTACACCCTGCAGCTGTTCACCGACACGTTGTACGGCGCGCTCAAGGCCCACGGGATCGAGCAGGCGACGCTGGTCGGCAATTCGCTCGGCGGCGGGGTGGCGATCCAGATGACGCTCGACCATCCCGAATTCGCCGACAGGCTGATCCTGATGGCGCCGGGCTGCGTCGAAGAGCAGGCCGACTATTTCAAGATGCCGGGGATCACCAAGATGGTCTCCAACTTCGGCGGGCCGGACTTCAACCTGGATGAGCAGCGCCGGCTGATTGGCAATCTGGTCCACCCCGATTTCGCGCCGAAGATTCCCGACGCGCTGGTGCAGGAACGCTTTGCCGTCGCCCGAACCCAGCCCAAGGACGTGCTGGTGCGGATGCGCACCCCCAATCTCGGGCCGCGGGTGGGCGAACTCAAGGTCCCGGTCTTCGTGATGTGGGGGCTGAATGACGAATTCTGTCCGGAAAGCGGCGCGCGCCATTTCCTGGACCGGTGCGATGATGCCCGCTGCCTGACCTTCACCCGCACCGGGCACTGGGTGCAGGTCGAGCGGGCCGAGGAATTCAACCGCTATTGCCTGGAATTCCTGCGTGGCTGACGGCTATCCGCTGATCCCCGAGGAATTGCCGGCGAGCTTCAAGGCGGCGATGCGGCGGCTGGCCGCGTCGGTCGCGGTGGTTGCGGCCAGGGGTGAGGGCGGACCGGTCGGAATGGCGGCTACATCGGTCACTTCGCTGACCGTCGATCCGCCGGCGGTGCTGGTCTGCGTCAACCGCGCAACTGCCCTCCATGGCCTGCTGGTGCCGACTGCCGGACTTTCGGTGAACCTGCTGTCGCGCGATCAACAGGATGTTTCGGCGGCCTTCGGTGGCGGCGTGCCGCAGGATGAGCGCTTCCGGATCGGCACCTGGCGCGAGGGTCCGGGTGGGGTACCCGAACTGGCCGGGGCCCAGGCGGTGCTGTCTTGCGTGATCGACGCCATGCTTGCCTATGGCACCCATTCGATCGTGATCGCCCGGGTGCTGCGCGCAGAAGTCAGCGAAGCGGTCGATCCGCTGATCTACCAGGACGGAGCCTATCTGTGAGCCTGCGCGAGGACCTGTCTGAAGAACTGTACCGCTGCTTGCGCGAACGCCGCACCGTCGCGCCGCTGATCGCGCGCCACCCCGAACTGAGCGTCGACGATGCCTATGGCATCTCGCTCGGCTTCCTGGACAGGCGGCTGGCCGATGGCGAGCGGGTGGTTGGCAAGAAAATCGGCGTCACCAGCAAGGCGGTGCAGGACATGCTAGGCGTGCACCAGCCCGACTTCGGCTTCCTGACCGACTGGATGGAGGTCGGCGAGGAGATCGACGTCGATGCGAAAGCCCTGATCGCGCCGCGCGCTGAGGCGGAGATTGCCTTTGTCCTCAAGCATGCGCTCAACGGTCCGGGTGTGACCGCCGCGGATGTGTTGGCGGCAACCGAATCCATCGCCCCTTGCTTCGAAATCGTCGATAGCCGGATCCGGGACTGGAAGATCGGGATCGTCGATACCGTGGCTGACAACGCCAGCTGCGGGGTCTTCGTGCTGGGTGAGGCCAGGGCCGATCCGCGCGAACATGATCTGCCCGCGCTCCATGTCACAGTGACCAAGAACGGTGCGCCGCTGTCCGAAGGCTATGGCAGTGCGGTCCAGGGTGATCCGGCCCAGGCGGTGGCCTGGCTGGCCAACACGCTTGGTGCCTATGGTGTCACGCTCGATGCCGGGGACGTGATCCTCTCGGGCAGCCTGGTTCCGCTCGAACCGGCGGTGAAGGGCGACGTCTTTGAAATGACCCTGCACGGTGTGGGAACCTGCACCGCGCGCTTTGTCTGAAGGAATGCAAATGTCACGCGTGAAGGCCGCGATCATTGGTTCGGGCAATATCGGCACCGACCTGATGATGAAGATGATCAAGTACCCGCAGAACATGGAGCTGGCTGCGGTGGTCGGGATCGATCCCGCCTCCGAGGGCCTCGCCATGGCCCGCGAGCATGGCATTGCCACCACGCATGAGGGGATCGAGGGGCTGAAGAAGCTGCCCTGTTACAAGGACATCGGCATCGCCTTCGACGCGACCAGCGCCTATGCCCACAAGGCCCATGACGAGGCGCTGCGGGCCGACGGGATACAGGTGGTCGATCTGACCCCGGCGGCGATCGGGCCGTTCACCGTGCCGCCGGTGAACATGAGCCAGCACCTCGACCAGCCCAACGTCAACATGGTGACCTGCGGCGGGCAGGCGACGATCCCGATGGTCGCCGCCGTCGCCCGGGTGTCGGACAAGGTCCACTACGCCGAAATCGTCGCCTCGGTCTCCTCGCGCTCGGCCGGGCCCGGCACCCGCGCCAACATCGACGAGTTCACCCGCACCACCGCCCGGGCGATCGAGGTGGTCGGCGGGGCGACCAGGGGCAAGGCGATCATCATCCTCAACCCGGCCGAGCCGCCGATGATCATGCGCGACACCGTGTTTACGCTGAGCGAAGGCGGCAGCGAGGAGGCGATCCGCCGCTCGGTCGCCGAGATGGTCTCCGAAGTGCAGAAATACGTCCCCGGCTACCGGCTCAAGCAGGAAGTGCAGTTCGAGCGCTTCGGCGACAACAACCGGCTCAAGATCCCCGGGATGGGCGAGTTTACCGGCATCAAGTCGATGATCATGCTCGAGGTCGAAGGCGCGGGCGATTACCTGCCCTCCTACTCCGGCAACCTCGACATCATGACCGCCGCAGCCAAGGCCACCGGCGAACTGCTCGCCGCGCGGAGGATGGCGGCATGAGCAAGTTCAACGTTGAGGCGGGCGACAAGCTCTACATCCAGGACGTGACCCTGCGCGACGGGATGCACGCGGTGCGCCACATGTACGGGATCGACCACGTCAAGGCGATTGCCGCCGCGATCGAGGCCTCAGGCGTCGATGCGATCGAAGTGGCGCATGGCGACGGCCTGTCGGGCGCCAGCTTCAACTATGGCTTTGGCGCCCACACCGACTGGGAATGGCTCGAGGCGGTGGCCGAAGTGCTCGACAAATGCGTGCTGACCACGCTGATCCTGCCGGGCGTCGGCACGGTCGAGGAACTCAAGCGCGCCTATGACATCGGGGTCCGCTCAGTCCGGGTCGCGACCCATTGCACCGAGGCCGACGTCTCGAAGCAGCATATCGGCATCGCCCGCGATCTGGGCATGGACGTCTCGGGCTTCCTGATGATGAGCCACATGATCGAGCCCGACCAGCTCGCCGGCCAGGCGCTGCTGATGGAAAGCTACGGCGCGCAGTGCGTCTATGTCACCGACAGCGGCGGGGCGCTCGACATGGACGGGGTGCGCGCCCGGTTCGAAGCCTATGACCGGGTGCTCAGGCCCGAGACCCAGCGCGGGATGCACGCGCACCACAACCTCTCGCTGGGCGTCGCCAACTCAATCGTCGCGGCGCAGTGCGGCGCGGTGCGGATCGATGCCAGCCTGACCGGGATGGGCGCAGGCGCAGGCAATGCCCCGCTCGAAGTGTTCGTCGCCGCTGCCGACCGCAAGGGCTGGAACCACGGCTGCGATGTCGGCCTGCTGATGGACGCGGCCGAAGACCTGGTCCGCCCGCTGCAGGACCGCCCGGTGCGGGTCGACCGCGAAACGCTGAGCCTGGGCTATGCCGGGGTCTATTCCTCGTTTCTGCGCCATGCCGAAAAAGCCAGCGAAACCTA
>CAZNII010000095.1:0-9426 GCA_964573075.1 uncultured Novosphingobium sp.
TCAACGCGCCGGCCTTGGCTTCGCATTCGCGCTGTTCATAGGCCGGGTCGCTGTCCGCGACGATCCCGGCGCCAGCCTGGACGTGGAGCATGCCATCCTTGACCACCCCGGTGCGCAGCACGATGCAGCTGTCGAGGTTGCCGTCTGGCGAGAAATAGCCGACCCCGCCGGCATAGGCGCCGCGGGTCTCGGGTTCGAGCTCGGCGATGATCTCGCAGGCACGGACCTTGGGCGCGCCGCTGACGGTGCCGGCCGGAAATCCCGCAAAGACCGCGTCGATCGCATCGTGGCCCGCCGCGTCGAGCCGGCCGACCACGTTGGAGACGATGTGCATGACGTGGCTGTAGCGCTCGATCGTGTAGCTTTCGGTGACCTTGACCGTGCCGGCCTCCGCCACCCGGCCGACGTCATTACGGCCCAGGTCGAGCAACATCAGGTGCTCGGCGCGTTCCTTGGCATCGGCCAGCAGGCTGGCTTCGTTGGCGCGATCTTCCTCTGGCGTCGCGCCGCGCGGGCGGGTTCCGGCGATCGGGCGGATGGTGACTTCGCCGTCGCGGACCCGGACCAGGATTTCCGGGCTCGATCCGGTCAGGGCAAAGCCGGGCAGGTCGAGGAAATAGAGGAACGGTGAGGGATTGACCCGCCGCAGCGCGCGGTACAGCGCCAGCGGGGGCAGGGTGAACGGGCAGGTGAAACGCTGCGCCAGCACCACCTGGAAGATGTCGCCCGCCTCGATGTAGTCCTTCGCCCGCAGCACCATTTCGCGGTACTGGCCGGGCGCCATGGTCGGTTGCAGCACCGGTTCGGGCAGGGTCGCGTCAAGCCGGGCTTCAGGGGCAGGGCGGGCCAGTTTGGCCAGCGCCGCGTCGATCCGTTCCTGTGCTTCGTCCAGTGCGTGGTCGCCCGAACCCGGCCACACCGGGGCAACGCACCACAGCGCGTCGCTCAGCCGATCGAACACCAGGATCAGTGCCGGCCGGACGAACAGCATGTCGGGCAGGTGCAGCGGATTATCGGCCGGGCGCGGCAGCTTTTCGATCAGCCCATAGGTTTCATAGCCGAAATAACCGACCAGGCAGGCCAGCACCGGGGGCAGTTCTGCGGGAACGTCGATCCGGCAGGCATCGACCAGCGCGCGCAGCTCGGTCAGGCTGTCGCCGCTGAGGGGCCCGAAGCCCTCGCGGTCGTGCCGCCAGTTACGGTTGACCTCAGCCTGCGCGCCGGTTGCCCGGAACACCAGATCGGGATCGAGCCCGATCAGGCTGTAACGCCCGCGCACTTCGCCGCCCTGGACCGATTCGAGCAGGAAATCGCCGCGCCCGTCCTCGAACAGCTTGAGCGCCGCGCCGACCGGTGTTTCGGTATCGGCGACCAGCCGACGCCAGACCAGCCCGGCGCGGCCCTCGCTCAGCGCCTGCGCAGCCGCAGACCGGTTTTCGGCTTGGCCTCCCGCCATCGTCCTCGCGCTCAGCGCGCCCCTTCGAGCCGCTTCTTGAGCGTGCCGGTGTTGCCTTCGTTGCGGGTCGAGCCGACTTCGTTGCGCATCCCGCCGCGCATCTGTTCGGCATATTCGCCGCCGGTCGTGCTCTGCAGGCTCTGTTCCAGGCCGGGAAGGCGCTTGTCATCGGCAGCAACGGTGCCCGGGGTGACTTCGGTCACGGCCACGACATACCATCCGCGGTTGCGCGGCGCGGCGAGCAGGCGGACCTTGCCCTTGGCCATCGAGAACAGCAGCAGTTCCGGCTTGGGGGCGTTGGGGCCCTGGGCCTGGACTTCCATCCGCGCCTTGTCGACCTTGTCGACCGGCGGCAGCGCGATGCCGAGCGAAGCCAACGCGACTTCGGGCGGCACGCCCTTTTCGATCTGGGCCTTGACCTTCTCGGCGGCAGCCTTGGCGAGCTTCGCACCCTTTGACAGCTGCAGATCGGCGATCACCTGCTGACGGATCTCGGTCAGCGGCGGCGGGGCGGCCGTGGTAACGGTGCCGACATCGAAGATCATGAAGGTCTTGCCGGGCTCAACCTCGGCCAGCTGCGGCTGCTTTTCGCCTTCCATCATGAAGGCTGCCTGCAGCACCGGAGCGAGTTCCTTCGGCGCAGTTGCGCCGGGCTTGCCAAATACGCCGCCATTGGCGGTCAAGGGCGCGGTTTCCTGAACGTTTGCGCCAAGATCCTTGGCGACGTCGGAAAGGGTGGCGCCATTGGCGATGTTGTCCTCGATCCGTGCCGAGAACTCGGCAATCGCCTCGCGGCGCTTTTCCTCGGTCAGTTCCTTGACCACTTCGGGGCGAGCCTGATCAAGCGTCTTGCCGGGCGTGGCCTCAAGCCCATCGACCCGCACGATCAACCAGCCGAGCGGGGCTTTGTAGGGACCCATCACCTTGCCCTTGGGCGCAGCGAACACGGTGTCGGCAGTCGCGCCGGAGCTTTGCAGCGAGTATTCTTCCTTGGTCAGCGTTCCCAGCGAAGCAACTGCCAAGCCCTTGGCTGTAGCGGAGGCTTCCAGCGTCTTGCCGGCGGCCACTTCGGTCATCACCTGCTTGGCGGCGGCTTCGGTCGGCAGCACCATCTGCGAAAGCTTGCGCTTGTCGGTGGCGGCAAAGCGCGAAGCCTTGGTGGCGTTGTAGCGCGCAGCAATCTCAGCATCGTTGGGGGCGGGGACGGATTTCAGCACGTTGTCGCCGAACACGATGTAACGGATCGTGCGGCGTTCGGGCAGCGAATAGTCGGCCTTGTGGGAATTGTACCACTCGGTGATTTCGCCCTCGGTTGGCGGGGTCTTGGGGGCGAAGGCTGCGGCCGGCAGGGTGATGATCGCGCCCTTGCGGCGTTCGGTGACCATCCCGGCATAGCGCATCGAGACCTTGCGCGGGACCACCACACCCAGATCGTTCGAGCCCAGCAGCTGCCGGGCCATCAGTCCTTCGGCCACTTCGGCACGGAATTCGGCGTCGGTCTGGCCGCGATCGCTGAGGAACTGGCGATAACGCGCGCTATCAATCTTGCCGTCAGGACCCTGCACGGACGGGATCTTGGCGATCTCCTTGGCGACCAGAGCGTCATCAACGTAGATTCCGTGGCTTTCGCCGAACAGACGCGCCGCCTTGCGGTCAACCAGATAGGCGATCAACTCGTTCAGCCCGTCCTTGGCGAGGAAGGCGGCCATGGTTGCGGTCGGGTCTTCCTTGCGAAGCCGAGAGAGGTAGTTGCTGGCCGCCCGCTCGACATCGTTGGCGCCGACCCGTTCCTTGCCCACGGTCGCCACCGTGTCGCCGCTGGCCGAGGTCGCTCCGCTATTGAAGGAAACGCTGGTGATCGCAAAAACCAGCCCGATCAGGACCACGAAGGCCAGAGTAACGCCGACGCCAAGCTTGGTCTGGAAGAAACTGCGGATGGAATGAATCATCGCTCGCTCGATAACGGAATCCGGTGCGTGCCACCGTGGCGGCACCTGCGGCGGGCTTTAGGCATCATTGGCGGCGCAGGCAATGGTGCTCCTTGCGCCATCCCCGTCGGCTTGGCGCAAGCCCTTTGACAAGCCGCGCCGCACTGGCCTAGGCGCGAAGCTCAAGCCCGGCGTCTGAACGGGCAAACGCAGGTTCAGTGAGGAATTGGTCAATGCCCAACCGGCCCTTTATCGTCGGCAACTGGAAGATGAACGGCACCCGCGCCATGCTGGCCGAGGCGCGCTCGATCGATCGCGGCGCGGCCCGGCACCCGGGCGTGCGGGTCGGCATCGCCCCGCCGTTCACCCTGGTCCAGGCCATGGCCGAAGCCGCACAGACCGCGCTGGTCGGCGCGCAGGACTGCCATGCCCAGCCGTCCGGGGCCTATACCGGCGATATTTCCGCCCCGATGCTGGCCGATGCCGGCGCCAGCTTCGTGATCGTCGGCCACTCCGAACGCCGGGCAATGCACGGCGAAGACGACGGCGCGGTGCGGGCCAAGGCCGAAGCGGCACTGGCCGGCGGGCTCGAGGTAATCGTCTGCGTGGGCGAGACCGAGGCCGAGCGCGACGCCGGCAAGGCCGAGACGGTGGTAACCGGGCAAGTCGCCAAGTCGCTGCCGCAAGGCGAGAATGTCGCCGCCCAGGTGACCGTCGCCTACGAGCCAGTCTGGGCGATCGGGACCGGGCGAGTGCCCTCGGTCGAGGACGTCGGGGCGATGCATCGTGCGATCCGCCGGCAGATCCTCGAAAGCTATGGCGAAGCGGGCGCTGCGGTACGAATTCTTTATGGCGGATCGGTCAATTCCGGCAACGCCGACGAACTGCTGGCTGCCGACGAGGTTGGCGGAGCACTGGTCGGCGGGGCCAGCCTGACGGCCGAGAGCTTTCTTTCGATCGTCACCGCCGCTGCCGGGCAGGGTGCGGAATAGTCCGCCAAAACCTTGCGCTGAGGGCGAAGCGCGCCTAGATGCGCGCCAAGGCCCTTGCGGCCGACCCATTTCTTGATCCGGATTGTCCATGTCGCTGTTCATTTTCCTGACCGTTGTCCAGGCGATCATCGCCGCCATGCTGGTTGGCGTGATCCTGATGCAGAAGTCCGAAGGCGGCGGCCTGGGCGTGGGCGGCAGCCCGGCGGGGCTGATGTCGGCGCGTGGCGCGGCCGATTTCCTGACCCGGATGACCACGATCCTGGCAACGTTGTTCGTGATTCTCAGCATCGTGCTCGCGGCCCTGGCCGCGAAGGCGAGCGGGGAACGTTCGGTCGAGGATGCTGCCGCGGCCGCTCAGGCCCAGCAGGTTCCGCCGGCCCAGCCGCAAGGCGCTCCGGCGCAGCAGGCTCCGCAGGACGGGGCCGGGGCAACCCCCGCGCCAGGCAACGGCGGCCTCGCCCCGCTGACTCTGCCCGGCAAGCAGAACTAAGTCTCTTCATCGCGGCGCACCTGCCCGGCCTGTGTGGCGGGGGAGGGTGCGTTTTGCATCCTCAACTGTGGATTGCGGCAAGCAGTGCTTGCCCGACTCTGCAAACCCGGCTTAAGGCGCGACTCCCATGGCGCGGTTCATTTTTATCACCGGCGGCGTGGTCTCCTCGCTCGGCAAAGGTCTCATGGCGGCAAGCCTCGCGGCGCTGCTGCAGGCACGCGGATTCAAGGTCAGGATCCGCAAGTTCGACCCCTACCTCAACGTCGATCCGGGGACGATGAGCCCTTATCAGCATGGCGAGGTCTATGTTACCGACGACGGGGCCGAAACCGACCTCGACCTGGGGCACTACGAGCGTTTCACCGGCGTTTCGGCGCGCCAGGCTGACAATATCACCTCGGGCCGGATCTATCGCGATATCATCACCAAGGAACGCCGCGGCGACTATCTGGGCGCGACCGTGCAGGTGGTTCCGCACGTCACCGACGAAATCAAGCGCTTCGCTCTGGCCGATACCGACGATCTCGATTTCGTGCTGTGCGAGATTGGCGGGACGGTGGGCGACATCGAAGGCCTGCCATTCATCGAGGCGATCCGCCAGTTGCGCAACGAACTGGGGCGCGAGCGGTTCTGCTCGGTCCACGTCACCCTGGTGCCCTATGTTTCGGCCGCCGGCGAACTCAAGACCAAGCCGACCCAGCACTCGGTCCGCGAACTGACCAGCCTGGGCGTCCAGCCCGACATCCTGCTGTGCCGCTGTGAGCATCCGCTGCCCGAGAACGAGCGGGCCAAGATCGCGTTGTTCTGCAACGTCCGCAAGGAAGCGGTGATTCAGGCGCTTGACGCCAGCAGCATCTATGCCGTGCCGCTGCAGTACCATGCCGAAGGGCTCGACGCCGAAGTGCTGCACCATTTCGGCCTGTCCAGCCCCAAGCCCGAGCTTTCGCGGTGGGAAGACATCGTCGATCGTTACCAGAACCCCGAAGGCGAAGTGACGATCGGAGTGGTTGGCAAGTATGTAGGCCTGCCCGACGCCTACAAGAGCCTCAACGAGGCGCTGGTCCACGGCGGCATGGCCAACCGGGTCAAGGTCAACATCAAGTGGATCGATGCGGAGCTGTTCGAACAGGGTGACGATGCGATCGTCACCAAGCTTGAACCGATGCACGGCATTCTGGTCCCCGGCGGTTTCGGGGTGCGCGGCACCGAGGGCAAGATCGCCTCGGTCCGGTTCGCGCGCGAACGCAAGGTGCCGTTCTTCGGCATCTGCCTGGGGATGCAGATGGCCTGCATCGAGGGCGCGCGTAACACCGCCGGAATTGCCGCCGCCAGTTCGACCGAATTCGGCGAAACCAGCGAACCGGTGGTCGGGATCATCACCGAATGGATGAGCCCCGAAGGCCTTCAAAAGCGGGGCGCCGACACCGACCTGGGCGGGACCATGCGGCTTGGCGCCTACGAAGCGAGGCTGGGCGCGAACAGCCATGTCTCGGCGATCTATGGCGGCAGCACCACGATAAGCGAGCGCCATCGCCACCGCTACGAAGTCAACGGCGCCTATCGCGAAGCGCTGGAGCAGGGCGGGCTGGTGTTTTCGGGCATGTCGCCCGATGGCCTGCTGCCCGAAATCGTCGAGCGCCCGGACCATCCGTGGTTCATCGGGGTGCAGTTCCACCCCGAGCTCAAGAGCCGGCCGTTCGAACCGCACCCGCTGTTTGCCGGATTCATCGCCGCAGCATTGCAACAGGCGCGTCTGGTCTGAACCGACAAAAGCCGTTTGTCGGATGCCGTAGCGGTACCGCGAAAAGCCCTTGCCATGGGCGCTTGCGGCGGCTTAGCGGGGACTTGTGACAGCGAATCGTAAGGTTTTGGGCCTTGCCGAACGGAGGAACCATTAACCGCCAGGATCGGCGGACTTCCGAGATTTTCGAGGTGGGCCCGCGAATTCCGAGCAGGCAAAATGACTTAGCCGGATTGCCGGGGGTGGCGCTAAGGCATTTTCAACCGGATTCGTTGCGGGAATGTTGCGCAAGCGGGCTTAAGCTGCTGCCATGATGCTTTCGGGCGGTAGCGGGGCAATCCGCAACCAATAGAGCTTGTCGCGATCGGATCGTCTTCTGCGACCCGGACGATCGAGATGCGATAAGGCGGTGCGAAAGCATCGCGGGGGCGAGACCGGAAGGCCTCGCCCCCAATTTTATCTGGAGTCGGAAACGGAAGCGGTCAGGCCGCTTCGCTGGCGTTACCGTCCTTCACCACGGTCAGGGTCTTCTGGGTTCCGACCGGGATCTTCTTGGGCTTCATCGCCTCGGGCACTTCACGCACCAGATCGATGGTCAGCAAGCCATCCTCGAGGTTGGCGTCGTCAACCCGGACATAGTCGGCCAGTTCGAAGCGGCGTTCGAACCCGCGCTGAGCGATGCCGACATGAAGGAACTGACCGGCCGAGGCGTCCTCGCCCTTCTTGCCCTGGATCACCAGCAGGTTCTGCTGGGCGGTAATGTCGATGTCGCCCGGCTTGAACCCGGCGACCGCCAGGGTGATGCGGTAGGCATCCTCGCCGCGGCGCTCGATGTTGAAGGGCGGATAATTGTCGCCGCTGCTCATCCGGTTCTGGTTTTCCAGCAGGTCGAACAGCCGGTCGAACCCGACCATGGTGCGGCGATAGGGGGTGAAATCGAAACGGTTCATGGCACAATCCTCTTGTTGAGCAATCATGGTTGGCCCGGGACCCGAAAGTGGCATCCCGGTGAAGCCAGAGCCTCTTGCAGGCCATGACTTCGCACCCGATGTATGTTAGCGCGACGGCGTTTCAAGAGGAGTGCGCAAGTGTCCACGCCCAAGGTCGAAATCTATACCAAGTGGGGCTGTCCCTATTGCGTCAGGGCGATTGCCCTGCTCAACGCCAAGGGGGTCCCGTTCACCGAATACGACATCACCCTGGGCGGTCCCAAGCGCGAGGAGATGCAGCGCCGGGCGCCGGGCGCGATCACGGTGCCGCAGATTTTCATCGACGACCAGGCGATGGGCGGGTGCGACGATATTCACGCGCTCGATCGCGCCGGCAAGCTCGATCCACTGCTCGGGATCTGACCGCATGACGCGGATCGCCGTACTGCAGATGACCTCCGGGATCGACCCGGCCGCCAATGCCTCGGCCATGGTGGCTGCGGCGGGAGCGGCGGCGATGGGCGGGGCGGTGATGCTGTTTACCCCGGAAATGTCCGGGCTGATCGATCGCGATCGTGAACGCGCTTCGACCCGGATTGTTCCCGAAGAGCAGAGCCCGGTCCTGTCGGCGCTGCGTGAAGCCGCGGCCGGCGCCGGGATCTGGATCGCGATCGGTTCGATCCCGGTGCTGCGCGAGGATGGTCGCTGGGCCAACCGGGCCTTCGTGATCGACGCCAACGGCGAGGTGGTTGCCCGCTATGACAAGATCCACATGTTCGATGTCGATCTCGACACCGGGGAAAGCTGGCGCGAATCCGCAGCCTATGCTCCGGGCGAGGCGGTGGTGACGGTCGATAGCCCGGTCGGGCGTCTTGGTCTGGCGATCTGCTATGATCTGCGCTTTCCGGCACTGTTCGAGGCGCTGGGCCGGGCCCGTTGCGACGTGATTGCGATCCCGGCGGCATTTACCCGCCCGACCGGCGCGGCGCATTGGCACGTGATGCAGCGGGCCCGGGCGATCGAGGCGAGCGCCTTCGTGGTTGCCGCCGCGCAAGTAGGCAGGCACGCGGATGGGCGCGAGACCTATGGCCACTCGCTGGTGATCGATCCCTGGGGCGAGGTCCTGCTCGACATGGGCGGGGATGAACCGGGCCTCGCCTTTGCCGAACTCGATCCCGGCCGGATCGCCACGGTTCGCGCGCAGTTGCCAAGCCTGGCGAACAAGCGGCCGATCCCGGCATGATCGTATTCGATCTGGCATGTCCGGCAGGCCACCGGTTCGAAGGCTGGTTCGCATCATCGGACGATTTTGTGGGGCAGGTTCAGCGCGGACTTGTGGTCTGCCCGCAGTGCGGCTCGGCTGAGGTTGCAAAGGCGCCGATGGCGCCGGCGGTGCCGCGCAAGGGCAACCAGCAGGTCACACCGGCCCGGGCGCAGGCAGTGGCCGGCGGCGCCCTGCCTGCCGAGGCGCAGCAGGTGCTGGCCACTCTGGCCGAGATCCAGGCCCGCGCGCTGAAGAATTCGCGCTGGGTTGGCAAGGACTTCGCCGAGCAATCTCGCGAGATGCATTATGGCGAGCGCGAGGCCGAAGTGATCCACGGGCAGGCCACCGCGGAGCAGGCCAAGGACCTGCTGGAGGAAGGCATTCCGGTACTGCCGCTGCCGTTTCCGGTTGCGCCACCCGAGGACCTCAACTGATTGCAAGACAACTACGCTGCCCCTATGGGGAGCGCGGGCGCCCGTAGCTCAGCAGGATAGAGCACAAGATTCCTAATCTTGGGGCCGTGGGTTCGAATCCCGCCGGGCGCACCATTCCACTCCATCCGCAAAAGCCTTCATGGGGCCGAAAAGGCCGAATTTCGGGCGCTTTTCAAACTTTCCGCTTGAACT
>CAZNII010000096.1:0-2298 GCA_964573075.1 uncultured Novosphingobium sp.
GCGCGCCGCCGCCGAACGGCTCGACCGCCTGCAGCAGCAGCTTGAGACCGCTCCCGCTCCCGGCCTGATCGGCCGCCTGCTCGGCAAGAAGGCCCCTCCCCCGCGCGGGCTCTATCTGTGGGGCGGGGTCGGTCGCGGCAAGTCGATGCTGATGGACCTGTTCCACGAATGCCTGGCGATTCCGGAAAAGCGCCGGGTCCATTTCCATGCCTTCATGATCGAGGTCCACGCCCGCCTGCGCGAAGCCCGCAAGAGCGAGAGTGGCGATCCGATCCCTCCGGTTGCCGCCGCCATCGCCAGCGGCCTGCGGGTGCTGGCCTTCGATGAGATGGTGGTCAACAATTCGGCCGACGCGATGATCATGAGCCGGTTGTTCACCGCACTGATTCTCGATCATGGCCTGGTGATCGTGACCACTTCGAACCGGGCACCGTCGCAGCTCTACAAGGACGGGCTGAACCGCGAACACTTCCTGCCCTTCATTGGCCTGATCGAGCGCGAGCTTGACGTCATGGCGCTCAACGGCCCGCACGATTACCGGCTCGAGCGGCTGGCCGGGATCGACACCTGGCACACCCCGCTGGGCGACGCTGCGACGGCCCAGGTGCGCGAAGCCTTTTTCCGGCTGACCGACTATCCGCCCGAGGACAGCGCGCACGTTCCCTCCGCCGATCTCGATCTGGGCGGCGGGCGTCTGCTGCACGTGCCGAAAAGCCTAAAGGGTGTTGCGGTTTTCAGCTTCAAGCGGTTGTGCGGCGAAGCCCGCGGGGCACCCGATTACCTGGCGGTCGCGCAGACCTATCACACCGTGATCCTGGTCGGCATTCCGCGGATGGGGCCGGAAAACCGCAACGAGGCGGCACGCTTCGTGACGTTGATCGACGCGCTCTACGAAAACAAGGTCAAGCTGTTCGCCACCGCCGCGGCCGAGCCCGAGCAACTTTATACCGCCGGTGACGGCGCATTCGAGTTTGAACGCACCGTCAGCCGGCTGATGGAAATGCAAAGCGCCGACTACCTCGCCGCCGGTCACGGCGAAGACTAGATGTCGAGCCTTACGGTAACGCGGATGTCGCGGCCGGAAAGCGGGGCATAGTCCTTGAGGTACGAAGCGTGGCGCCGGGCCTCGACATCGAACAGGTTGTTGCCCGAAAGGATCACGCTGAGCGGGCCATCGTCGCCCAGCGGGCGCCAGGTGGCCGAAAGGTTGACCAGCGTGTAGGCCGGGGTGGTCGTTTCAAAGGCTGCCACCTGCCCCTGCCGGAACACATGCTCGACCTCGACGCCGAGATCGAGGTGCGGCGAATGGCCGGTCAGCCCGCCCATCACCCTCAGCGGCGGGATCCGCGGGGCCGGGCCGGCGCCATCGATATCGGCATGGACATAGTCGGCCAGCGCAGTGGCGGATATGGTCCACGGCCCCGGCTTGGCCAGGGTCACCTCGGCCTGGGCCTCGAACCCGTAGAGCCGGGCATCGGCCTGGCGCACCTGGTACTCGGGCAGACCGTCCTCGATCGCGCCGGTACGGTCTTCATAGACGAAGTTCGAATACCATGAATGGAACACCGAGGCTTCGAACCGCAGGCCTTCGACGTTGCCGCGAACGATCCCTTCGGCCGACCAGACCCGTTCCGGAACCAGTCCGGGATCACCGACCTCGAACGCAGCGGTGCCGGCATGGGGGCCGTTGGCGAACAGTTCCTCGGCCGAGGGGGCGCGGGCGGTGCGCGAGATGTTGAAGGCGAACTTCCAGCCCGGCGCGAAATCATAGGCCCCGCCGAAAGCCGCCGAGACGGTATCGAATGTGACCGAGCCATCGAAGAATTGCGGCTGCCCAGCGAGCGGCTTCGACTGTTGCCGGGTGTGTTCATAGCGCGCGCCTGCTTCCAGCAGCAGCGGACCGCTTTCATACTGTTGCAGCGTGAAGAAGCCGATCTGCTCGGTGCTGTTCTTCGGCAGGAAGGCCTCGGCTCCGACCACGTTGAAATCGCGGATCACGAACTGAGTACCGGTGATCCCCTTCCAGCCGCCGTGTTCGGCCTGGACCAGCTCGAAACGGCCTTCCATTCCGGTGCTGTAGAAAGTGGTCCCGACCGCGCCGTCAGGCTCAAGCTCGGAATGGACATAGTCGCCGAAGGCATAGCGGAAAGCCAGCTTCTCGATCAGGCTGCCGCCGGTGACGATCTCGGCGCGGGCGTCGATCCGGTCCTGCTTGAGCGCGATCCGCGGTGCCTCCTGCCCCTGCCCCGGCAGCGTCGCGAAACGCACCGGCACGCCATAAAGGCTGTCATAGTGGCT
>CAZNII010000096.1:2398-9371 GCA_964573075.1 uncultured Novosphingobium sp.
CCGCCGAGCGGCACTTCGGCCGAGGCGGCGAGATTGCGCTCATTCGCCGCGCTGCCATAACCGCCCAGTGCCGAAAAATGGACCGGCTCGTCCGGCACCGCATCGGGGATCCGCTTGTCGATCACGTTGACCACGCCGCCGCTGGCGGCCGAGCCGAACAGCAGCGATTGCGGTCCGCGCAGCACCTCGATCCGCTGGGCCAGCAACGGATTGACTACCGGGGCATGATCGACCGAGGTATTGGAAACGTCGATCGAGCCGATCCCGTTCGACAGCACCCGCACCCGCTCGCCCTGCAAGCCGCGCAGCACCGGGCGCGAGGCAGTGGGGCCGAACGACGTGGCCGAGACGCCGGGGGTGTGGGTCAGGCTGTCGCCCAGTCCGGGGCGGGCGTTGGCGGCCAGTTCCTCGGCTCGGACGATCGCCACGCCGGAAACCGAATCCTCGCGCGAGGAACGACGCATTGCGGTGACGACGATTTCCGTGTCGCCGCCATGATAGCCGTCGCTTTCGGAATCCTGGGCCTGTGCGGGCGCAGCAACCGACCATGCAACGGCGGCAAGGCCGGCGCTCAACTTGAATTTGAAGGACATTGGGCTTTGTTGATCCTGAATCTGAATTAGTCTGGACGGCCCGCAAGGACCGTTTGTGCGGTGCCCCTACCCCACGCCCAGGCCTGTTACAATATCACATCCCCACTTGCAACCCGATTGGGCGTACCGGCCAGCCGCTTCACCGCCGGGAACAGGGCTAACGGAAAAATTACCATCTTGCGGCTAAGGCAACCGCATGAACCTTGGGACACCCTCCTGCGCGCGGCCTTCGCGCGCCGGCCAGGATCGGCGCGCTGCGTCGACTTTCCGTGTGTATCCGGCGTGGGCGCACGATCGGGTGGCGTCATGATCAAGTCGCTGGGAAAACAAACGGGGGCGAGCCCGAAGAAGCCGGCAAGCCGGGTACGGATCTTTGGCTGGGCTCTGCTGTTCTGCGCGATTGCAGGCGCAATCGGACTGTTCCTGCCGGTTGAGGACATCTACCGCGGCGCACGCAACCACCTGAGAGCGCGTCCGGCCGACCAGAAGGTCGTCGTTGTCGCGATCGACAACAAGACCGTGAAGCGGTTCGGCTCCGACTACTATTCACGCCGGCATAACGCGGAAATGATCGATCGCGTGTTCGCAATGGGCGCCAATCGGGTGTTTTTCGACGAGGCATTTTCACGCCCGCTCGACGAGGAAGGCGATAATGCCTTTGCCGACGCGCTCGCCCGTCACCCGAACAAGGTGTATCTGGGTGCCGCTTCGTTCGCATCGCGAGCTGCCGATGGATCGCTGGCTCTGGTCCCGATGGAGAAATTCAGGACCAATGCGAAAATGGTTTCGCTGGTCTCATCCAGATCGCCCTTCTCGCTTTCAATCGCAGTTCGTTACGAAGACAAACTTCGCGACACTAAAATTCCGTCGATGGCCTCTGAAATCGCCGGCTTTGGCGGATCGGATGAGGAGATGTTCACTCCCGATTGGGCCATTCAGGTGAAGTCCGTACCTACCGTCAGCCTGGTCGATCTGCTGGACGGCAAAGTGCCCGCCGCTTCTCTTGCCGGCAAGGACGTCGTTGTCGGCGTTACCTCGGACGCGAACCCTGACTTTGCGACTGTCGTCGGGCAAGGCTGGTTCCCCGGCGTATATGTGCACACGATCGGCGCGCAGACACTCAGGGAAGGACGACCGGTCAATGCGGGCTGGATTCCGGCCTTGCTGGCCTCGGCCCTTGCCAGCGTGCTGCTCTTGCGCGCCCGGCGCAAGCGTCAGGTGATCGCGCTGCTGGCTGCCGCCCTGACATTCGGCATCGTCATGCCGTTCGTGACGGACGCCTTGCTGATTTCCGTCGATTACCTTCCGGCCTACCTGATGTTCCTGATCGTCGTCATCCGCTCATCGCGGCTGCGCGAGCTGGCCGAGGCGCGGTTGAAGAACGCTGGCACGCTGATGCCCAACCTTTCGGCATTGCGCGAGGAACCGCTGGCTGGCGTCCGTCCGATCATTGCCATGCGGATCCGCAATTATGCGGCGGTCTGCGCCAGCTTTGCCGATCAGGTCGAGGACGAGCTGGTTCTCGAATTGTCACGACGCCTCTCGCTTCCCGGGGAGGCCCCGACATTCTACCAGGCCGAGGACGTAATCTACTGGATGGGTCCGCCCCTGCCCCGGGAGGAGTTGCAGGGTCACCTGGAAGGGCTTGGCCGGTTGGTCGAAAGCCAGTTCGTGATCCGTGGCCGAAAGCTCGACATCCATGTTGCTTTCGGTGTCGACAACGATCAGGCCCGTTCGGTCGCAAGCCGGATCGGCCGGGCGCTGCTGGCGGCCGATACCGCCGCCATGAAGCACCAGCTCATCGCCTTCAGCACGCTGGAAGACGACGAAGAGCGCGCCTGGGAACTGTCGTTGATGAGCGAGCTCGATGCGGCAATCGATGCCGGCGACATCTGGGTTGCCTATCAGCCGCAGTTCGACATCCGTGGAATGCACATCTTCGGTGTCGAAGCTCTGGTCCGCTGGCAACACCCCGCGCGCGGCGCAATCTCGCCAGAAGCCTTCATCGGGCCGGCGGAAAGCCACAACCGAATGATGCGGCTGACACTCAATATCCTCAAGCAGGCGACCGCCAGCTGCAAGACGATTGTCGATGAAAAGCCGGGCTTCAGATTGAGCGTGAACCTCTCCGCCAGCCTGCTCGAGCATCCGCAATTGCCCGAACTGATCGGCGAGATTCTCTATCTCAATGCCTTCCCGGCCACCAACCTGACCCTGGAAGTGACCGAATCGGCACCTTTCGCTGAACACAACATCGTGTCCAAGAACCTAACCGAACTCGCAGCGATCGGCATCGAACTGTCGATCGACGACTATGGCACCGGCAATGCCACGCTTGAATACCTGCGCACGGTTCCCTGTCAGGAAATCAAGATCGATCGCCGCTTCGTGCTCGGACTTGCCGACAATTTCAGCGATCGCCTGCTGGTCGAATCGACGATCGAACTGGCCCACGGGCTGGGCCGCCGGGTGATCGCCGAAGGGATCGAGGATGCCGGCACGCTGGCGCTGCTGAAGGATATCGGCTGCGACATCGCCCAAGGCTATTTCCTGGCCAAGCCGATGCGCATTCAGGCCTTGCGTGAAATGCTCGACCACAAGAAGCGCGTCGGCAAAGTCGCCTGACCGCGACCATTATTCCCCAAGGCGCCTGAGCCGGCACCACACGCCATTGTGGGTGCGCGGGTAGCAAGAACTCGCCTCAACCCTCCGTTCGAGCGTCTGATTCGCAACAGATCGCACCAGCAAAGCCGGACCGATTGTGCGGCGGCGTACTCCAGAGAAATTCTAACCTGTTCATTTTCTATCGCTTTTTGCACCGTCCCGGATCGGGAAAAATGCTTAATTTCTAGTGATTGCATTTGGTTACCGAATCGTTAATAAGCAGGGCTGGAGCAGGTTCGTAGGGTACGCCTGCAATGATGGAGGATCGCCATGATCTGGTCTTGGCTTCATGACGTTCTGACCGGCCGTCCGTAACCGGTCGAAAACGGCAATTCAACAAAGCGGCCCCGTGATGCAACCCGGGGCCGTTTTTGTTTGTCCGGCGTTCGCGCGATGACAACGCGGCTAAGGGATCAGGCGCCCAGCCGCCCCAGCGATCTGTCGAGCATCAGCAGCTGCCACAGCAGCCGGCCATGATCGGCCTTGCCCGCGATGTGGGCTTCGGCCAGCGCCGATAACTTCCCTTTGTCGAACCACCCGGTCCGCGCCAGCGCCGCGCTGGTGGCAATCTCGCGCGCGGTGCCCGCCAGCGGGCCGCGCAGCCATTGCGCGATCGGGGTGACGAAACCTTGCTTCTGGCGGAACAGGATATCGTCGGGCAGATAGCGACGCATGGTCTTCTTGAGCAGCCATTTGCCCTCGCTGCGCTTCAAGCGCAGGTTCTCGGGCAGGCTGGCGGCGAATTCGATCAGACGGTGGTCGAGCAGCGGCTCGCGCGCCTCAAGGCTGACCGCCATGCTGGTGCGATCGACCTTGGTCAAGATATCGCCCGGCAGCCAGAACTTGAGATCGGCATATTGCGCCCGGTCGAGCCCCGACCGGGCCGGCGCGGCGCGCATCGTTTCCTCCCACGGCTGCTCGGCCCGGTAATCGCCGCGCAGCCTGAGGAAGTCGGGCGAATAGAGTTGCTCTCGCAGTTCCGGCGGGGTGATCCCCACCGCCCGGGCATAGCCGGTCTCGCTGCTCGCGGCGAGCGACAGCAGCGTCGCCTTGGCCCGCAGTGGCTGCGGCGCCCAATCAGCCTTGGGATAGATCGCCCCCAGCCCGCCGAATACCGGGCCGCGCAGCGCCTGCGGCAAGAGCGCGCGCAGCCGGTCCTCGCCATGCTGGAACTTGTGGCGGCGATAGCCGGCAAAGGCCTCATCCGCGCCGTCGCCGGACAGGGCGACCGTCACCGTTTCGCGCGCCAGCTGGCAGACCCGCCAGGTCGGCAGGGCCGAGGCATCGGCGAACGGCTCGTCGAACATCGCCGCAAGGGTATCGACATGGTCGAAATCGTCGGGAGAGACCTGCCGGGCGCGGTGATCGGTGGCAAAGCGCTTTGCGACCTGGTCGGCATAGCTGGTCTCGTCGAGCGCCTTGACATCGAACCCGATCGAGCAGGTCTTGACCGGATTGGCGCTGGCTTCGGCCATCAGCGCGACGACCGAAGAGCTGTCCACCCCGCCCGACAGGAATGCCCCCAGCGGCACGTCGGAGACCATCCGGCTGGTTACCGCCTGGCGCAGCAGATGCAGCAGTTCGGCTTCGAGATCGGCGGCACGACCAGAACGCCGTTCGGCAAAGGAAACGTCCCACCACTGGCGCGGCGCAGGCAGCGGCGCATCGTGGCGCAGCAGCAGCGAATGGCCGGCGGGCAACTTGTGAACCCCCGCCAGGATCGAGCGGTGATCGGGGACATAGCCCCAGGCCAGATAATCCTCGATCGCAAGTGGATCGATATCGCGGCGTAGCAGCGGATGAGCCAGCAGCGCCTTGAGTTCCGAGGCAAAGGCCAGGCTGCCATCGCTGAGCGGGGCATAGAACAGCGGCTTCACACCCAGCCGGTCGCGCGCCAGGAACAGGCTGCGCTGCCCCAGGTCATAAATCGCGAAGGCGAACATCCCGTGCAGCCTGGGCAGGCAATCCGGGCCCCAGCGCTGCCAGGCAGCCAGGATCACCTCGCTATCGCCGTCGGTGTGGAATTCGGCGCCGCCGGCGCGCAATTCCTCGCGCAGCTCACGGTAGTTGTAGATCTCGCCATTGAAGACCAGCATGGCCCGGCCATCGCTGGAGGCCATCGGCTGGGGCGATCCGGCGAGGTCAATGATCGACAGCCGGACATGGCCCAGCCCCACCCCCGGCGCGGTCCACACCCCCTGCCCGTCGGGTCCGCGGTGCGGCATCGCCGCGCACATCCGTTCGATCCGCGCCGGATCGACCGGCTTGGGCGTGGCGAGATGGAAGATGCCGGCAATTCCGCACATGGTGAGAAGCGCTTAGCGTCCTTCGCCGATGCGGTCCATCCACGGGCCGATTTCGCCGACCGAGATCCGGAAGGCGTCAAGCGCTGCGGCAGGATCGCGCCCCGGCGCCTGTTCGGCCGAGACGATCAGCAATGCGGTTGGCCGGGACCGAAGCAGCAGCCGGTCGGCAATGTTCGCCAGCTTGAGCCTGACGTTGCTGCCGGTCAGCAGGTTGCCGCTGCGATACCATGTCAGCGCGATTCGTTCAGTCGAGCCATTGTAAAGCAGGCGGTCGCTCTTGGCCTCGCCGGCGGCGGGACCGCCGCTGGTCCAGGACCAGCCGGATTCAGGCCGCAGTGCGCCTTCGCCAAAGCCGCCGGCTTCCTTGCCCTCGGTCTGGAAAGCGTATTGGGCGTAGAACACATCGACCCTGCGCCCGCTGGCATCGGCATAGGAACCGAGCAGACGGTGATCCGCCCCGCTCGCGCGCGGCTCCCACGGGGCTTCGGGGGCATAATCGACGCGTTGCCAACCCGGCACCTCGGGCAAGAACACCTGGCGCGGCAGCGAGGCGGAAAGGCTTTGGGCATAGGCCGACCAACCCATCGCCAGGGCAACGAGCAGGCCCGAGCCGAGCAAGGCCCGGACCGGCACTTGAACGGTACGCTCGAACCGGTCAAACCGGGGATCGGCGGCAATCGCCTCCGCATCGATCATCGGATCGTTGGGGTGGCGATCGAAGAACCGCCAGGAAATCGCCATCACTGCGGCAATCACCAGCGCGAAGAAGATCCAGCCATAGATCAGGTGGTCAATCCCCGCGGCTCTTTCCGCACCGACATATTGCGCAGCGAACACGGTGCCCCAGGCCCTGATTCCATTGGCCAGGATCGGCACCACGATGCACAGCGCCAGGAACAGCGCGCGCCGGCCCCATTTGCGGAATGCGACATTGGCAACCAGCGTGCCGAGCGCGATCATCGCAATCAGGAACTTCACCCCGGAACAGGCCTCTGCCACTTCGAACAGGCCAGCCGGCGTATCGATGAACACCCCGTTGATATTCGCCGGGATCCCGCTGATGTTGACGAGCCCGATGGTCAGCTTGGCGGTGATGGTCTGCAGCGGCGGCACCAGTTCGTCGCCGAACGGCACCAGGAATGCCATGTAGCACAAGGGAAACAGCAGCGCCGAAAAAACCCTTGGGCCCAGCAACAGCAGGACCATTGCCGGCAGCATCGCCACGGCGGCAGCCTGACGCAGCAGGTCGAACCCGGCAAAGCTGCCCAGCACCCAGCCGAACAGCGCGAGTCCGAGCGGAACAAGGCCCCAGCTCCAGCCGCGCGGTTGCAGCTTCAGCACTTCGGGCAGGCGCTGCCACACCAGCCAGGCGACAATCGCCGGGACCAGCAGGATGTGGTTGTAGGTCGA
>CAZNII010000097.1:0-1277 GCA_964573075.1 uncultured Novosphingobium sp.
TTCGTTCTAAAAATGTTCTCGTTCCCCTCTTGTTCCATGAGAACAAATCCGATACACCGAGTCGCAGTTGACCTGTCCGGTCGGCTGGTTACGCAAGGGGAACTTCAATGGCTGCACAACTCAAGCTGATTCAGGAAGGCAAGGACAACATGGACCGTCAGAAGGCGCTGGAAGCGGCGCTGGCGCAGATCGACCGCGCGTTTGGCAAGGGCTCGGCGATGAAGCTGGGCTCGAAGGAAGCGATGGAGGTGGAGGCGATTTCCACCGGCTCGCTCGGGCTCGATATCGCGCTGGGCATCGGCGGCCTGCCGCGCGGGCGCGTCATCGAAATCTACGGGCCCGAAAGCTCGGGCAAGACCACGCTGGCGCTCCACGCGATTGCCGAAGCGCAGAAGAGCGGCGGCACCGCGGCCTTTGTCGATGCCGAGCACGCGCTTGATCCGGTCTATGCCAGGAAGCTGGGCGTCGACATTGACGAACTGATCGTCTCGCAGCCCGATACCGGCGAACAGGCGCTGGAAATCGTCGATACCCTGGTGCGCTCGAACGCGATCGACGTGCTGGTGGTGGACTCGGTTGCGGCGCTGGTTCCGCGGGCCGAAATCGAAGGCGAAATGGGTGATAGCCACGTCGGCCTCCAGGCCCGCCTGATGAGCCAGGCGTTGCGCAAGCTGACCGGTTCGATCAGCCGTTCGCGCTGCATGGTGATCTTCATCAACCAGGTCCGCATGAAGATCGGGGTGATGTACGGCAATCCGGAAACCACCACCGGCGGCAATGCGCTCAAGTTCTATGCCTCGGTCCGGCTCGACATCCGCCGCACCGGGCAGATCAAGGATCGCGACGATATCGTCGGCAACACCACCCGGGTGAAGGTCGTCAAGAACAAGGTCGCCCCGCCGTTCAAGCAGGTCGAATTCGACATCATGTATGGCGAGGGCATCTCCAAGATCGGCGAAATCCTCGACCTCGGCGTCAAGGCCGGGCTGGTCGAGAAGAGCGGCGCCTGGTTCTCCTATGACAGCATTCGCATCGGTCAGGGGCGTGAAAACGCCAAGACCTACCTCAAGGAAAATCCCGAGATCTGTGACCGGCTGGAGGCTGCGATCCGCGGCCAGACCGAAGGTCTGTCCGGGGAGATGATGACCGGCCCGGACGCGGACGAGGACATCTGATTCCCGAGAGTTTCCGGCCAGCGGCGGGCCGCCCGCCTGCCGCCGCCGGAGCTGGAAGGAGGGCGCTCCGGTTCCCCGTATCCCTCGGGGCGTCCTCCACAC
>CAZNII010000097.1:1377-5502 GCA_964573075.1 uncultured Novosphingobium sp.
TCGGCGTGCTTGCCGCTCAGTTCGGCCAGGTGATCGAACTGGGCGGTGAAGCTGGCCAGCCCCTGGCTGAGCGAACGTAGTTCGGCATCGAGCCCGTGCAGCCCGCTTTCCGGAAGCAGCGCCTCGACCCGTTCCCAGCGGCTCCAGCCCGGATGCTGCGACAGGCCGAGGATCTGCCCGCGCCGCGCCGAGAGCACCGATCCAGCCTTCGATCCGGTGCCGGCCGGGGTATCGACCGTCACCCTGACGATCGGCTCGAGCAGATAGGATGCCGCCTTTTCCAGCGCTTCGCCCATTGCCATCCGCCCGGCGATCCGGAAGGCCAGTTCCGAGCTGTCGACCGAGTGGAACGACCCGTCGAGCAGCGTCACCGCGACATCGACCACCGGAAAGCCCAGCGGTCCGCGCTCCATCGCATCGCGTACCCCGGCTTCGACCCCGGGGATATACTGCCGCGGGATCGCACCGCCGGTGATCTTGTCCTCGAACACGAACCCTTCGCCCAGCGGCAGCGGGCGGATCTCGATCACGCAATCGCCGTACTGGCCGTGCCCGCCGGACTGCTTCTTGTGCCGTCCGCGCGCGCCGGCGCCCTTGCGGACCGACTCGCGATAGGCGATCCGCGGGGCGTGGGTATCGACCGCAACGCCATAGCGGCGCTGCAGCCGGCCGATCACCACGGCCAGGTGATCGTCGTTGATCCCGCGCAGGATTGTTTCATGACTGGCGTCGTCCTGGCTCCATTCGAGCGCCGGGTCTTCCTCGCACAGCCGGTGCAGCGCGGTAGAGAGCTTGACGTCGTCCTTGCGGTCGCGGGTGGTGATGGCGATCGCGGCGTTGCGCGGAGGATAGGCGGCGGCCGGAGGGCTGGCCAGTGCCGCGCCCTTGCGGCCGAGCACCATGCCGGCCCGCGCCCCGTCGACCTTGGCCACCGCAACCACGTCGCCGGGCCGCGCGGCGTGCTGCTTGGCGGTCTTTTCGCCCTGGACGAAAAACAGCGATCCGGTCCGCTCGGGTCCGTCGCCGACCACCAGTTCGTCGCCCTCGGTCAGGTCCTGACCGAGCACCCGGCCCAGCGCAAGCCGGCCCATGGCCCCGCCATTGGCGATCTTGAATACGTGCAGCGCCCCGCCTTCGCGCAACCCCATCCGCTCGGCCGCAGCCTTGGGGGCAGGGGCTTCGTGGCGCAGCAGCTTGAGCAGGCGGTGCACCCCGCCATCGCTCAGCGCCGAACCGAGCACCACCGGCACGACCTTGTTCCCGGCGGTATCGGCGGCAAGGTCGGCCATCACCAGCGCCTGGTCGGGGGCTTCGTCCATCAGCAGGGCTTCGAGCAGATCGTCATCGAAATCGGCCAGCGTTTCGAGCAGGTGGGTGCGATCGGCCTTTTCGACTTCGAGCAGTTCGCCCGGAATCTCGACCCGTTCGCTCTCCTTGCCGGGGCGGTAGCGATAGGCGCGTTCCAGCGCTAGATCGACATAGCCGGTCACCGCATCGCCTTCGCGGATCGGGATCTGACGCAGCGCCAGGGGCTCGCGGCTCATCGGTTGCAGTTCGGAAATCAAGGCGTGGACCGTGCCGGCGCGGGCATGCTCGATCTTGTTGATGAACACCGCATGCGGCAGTTGCAGCTCGTCCAGCAAGCGCAGTAGCGGCTCGGCCAGAGCGGCGCGTTCCGGAACGGGATCGATCACCACCAGCGCCATGTCGGCCGATTGAAGCGCGGCCAGGCCATCGGCGGCAAAGCCGGCCCCGCCGGGCAGGTCGATCAGGGCAAACCGGTCGCCCATGTAGTCGAGGTGGAACAGGTTGATTTCGGTGGAGCCGCCGCGCGCCCGGGCTTCGGGGCTGGCATCGCCGACGGTTGTCCCGCTTTCGACGCTGCCCTGGCGGTTGATCGTGCCGCTGGCGAACAGCAGGGCTTCCGCCAGGCTGGTCTTGCCCGTGCCGGCCGGCCCCACCAAGGCCACCGCACGGGTTGCTGGACTGCCGTTTGTCGTTCCATTCTGGGTGTTGCCCATCGTCGCCTCCTTATCGAACGAGGCGCGCCGGGCGCTGATATCCCTGATCGCCCGGGGCGCAAGGACTGACCGCGATGCTCTGCCTGTTGCCGGCGAGTCGCAAGTGAATTTTGCGCGCCGATTGTGCCTTGTGCCGCAACTGGGCAACGCCTAGCCTTTGCCGCCATGACGACCGGAAACGACTGGCGCGAAGCCGTGGGCAGAACCTGGGCGGACAACTACCGCCTGACCGACCGATCCTTCTCGGGTTTGACCGAACGGCTGCTTGCCCGGATCGGCGGGTGCGAAGGGCATCAGGTTCTCGATATCGGCTGCGGCGCCGGTGAACTTTCGCTGGCGATCGCGCGCGGCAATGCCAGCGCAGACGTGGTCGGGGTCGATGTTTCCCCGGCTCTCGTCGAGGTGGCCCGGCAGCGCGGATCGCATCATCCCAACGTGCGGTTCGAGGAGGCCGATGCCGGATCATGGAGCGGCGATGGCTTTCGGCCCGACAAGCTGATTTCGCGCCACGGGGTGATGTTCTTCGATGCCCCACGCGCGGCCTTTGCCCATATTCGCAGTATCGCCAAACCGGGCGCGGAGCTGGTGTTTTCGTGCTTTCGCAGCCCGCGCCTCAACCCCTGGGCGACCGAACTGGCCAGTCTCCTCGAGATGCCGCAATCGTCCGATCCCCGGGCCCCGGGGCCGTTCGCCTTTGCCGACGAGGACCATGTCCGGGGTATCCTGGGCGATGCCGGATGGCAGGACGTGGCCATGGCCGAAGCGGACTTCGCCTATGTTGCGGGGGTGGGCGAAGATCCGGTCGGGGATGCGCTGCACCTGTTCAGCCGGATCGGCCCGGCCGCGCCCACGCTGCGCGCGCTCGACGATGCGGCGCGCGAGCGGGCACTGGGCTGGATGCGTGATTGGCTGGCCCAGCATCGCAGCGGCAGCCTCGTCGCACTGCCGGCCGCGGCCTGGATCGTAACCGCAAAAGCCTGAAAACCGCGCCTTCCCGCTTGCCGCTGGGCTAAGCCTGCCTTATCGGCGGCGGCATGACTTCGACCAACGATATTCGCCGCTCCTTCCTCGAATACTTCGGCTCGAACGGGCACGAGGTGGTGCAGTCTGCCCCGCTGGTGCCCTACAACGATCCGACGTTGATGTTCACCAATGCCGGGATGGTGCCGTTCAAGAACGTCTTCACCGGGTTGGAAACCCGTGCGGTCCCGCGCGCCACCAGCAGCCAGAAGTGCGTGCGCGCCGGGGGCAAGCACAACGATCTCGACAACGTGGGCTACACCGCGCGGCATCACACCTTTTTCGAGATGCTGGGGAACTTCAGCTTCGGGGACTATTTCAAGGAACAGGCGATAACCCATGCCTGGACCCTGCTGACCCGCGAATGGGGGCTGCCCAAGGACAAGCTGCTGGCGACGGTTTACCACACCGACGATGAGGCCTTTGCCCTGTGGCAGAAGATCGCCGGGCTGCCCGAACACCGGATCATCCGCATCCCGACCAAGGACAATTTCTGGGCGATGGGCGATGATGGCCCGTGCGGCCCGTGCTCGGAAATCTTCTATGACCACGGCGAGCACATCTTCGGCGGCCCGCCGGGATCGCCGGACGAGGATGGCGACCGGTTCATCGAGATCTGGAACCTGGTATTCATGCAGTTCGAGCAGACCGCTGGTGAGATTACCGGCGAACTGCCCAAACCGAGCATCGACACCGGCATGGGGCTCGAGCGTATCGCCGCGGTAATGCAGGGCGAGCATGACAACTACGATACCGATACCTTCAAGGCGCTGATCGCCGCTTCGGAAAATCTCACCGGGGTCAAGGCCGCCGGCGAGCATCAGGCCAGCCACCGGGTGATTGCCGACCACCTGCGCTCGACCAGCTTTTTGCTCGCCGATGGGGTGCTGCCTTCGAACGAAGGGCGCGGTTATGTGCTGCGGCGGATCATGCGCCGGGCAATGCGCCATGCGCACCTGCTGGGTGCCAAGGATCCGCTGATGCACCGCCTGGTTCCGGCGCTGGTTCAGGAAATGGGTGCGGCCTATCCCGAGCTGGGCCGGGCCCAGCCGCTGATCGAGGAAACCCTGCAGCGCGAGGAAGT
>CAZNII010000097.1:5602-8964 GCA_964573075.1 uncultured Novosphingobium sp.
TACGGCTTCCCCTATGACCTGACCGAGGACGCGCTGCGCTCGCGCGGGATCGGGATCGATCGCGCCGGATACGATGCCGCGATGGCCCAGCAGAAGGCCGCCGCTCGCGCCGCCTGGAAGGGCAGTGGCCAGGCCGCAGACGAGGAAGTGTGGTTCGATATCGCCGAACGCGCCGGGGCGACCGAATTCACCGGCTACACCGCCACCACCGGCGAGGCGCAGGTCGTCGCGCTGGTCAAGGATGGCCAGGAAGTCGAAAGCGCCGCCACCGGCGACAAGGTCAGCGTGATCGTCAACCAGTCTCCGTTTTACGGCGAAAGCGGCGGCCAGATGGGCGATACCGGGGTGATCACCGGCGCTGACGGGCTGAAGCTGGCGGTAAGCGATACTGCCAAGCCGCTCGGCCGGCTTCACGCGCATCATGCCACGGTCGTTTCGGGCGCGATCAAGGTCGGCGATACGGTCAAGCTGGATATCGACGTCACGCGCCGCGATGCGATGCGCGCCAACCATTCGGCCACCCACCTGCTGCATGAGGCGCTGCGCGGGCGTCTTGGCGATCATGTCACGCAGAAGGGTTCGCTGGTCGCGCCCGACCGGCTGCGGTTCGACTTTTCGCACCCGGCCGCGCTATCGGCTGAGGATATTGCGGTGATCGAGGCCGAAGTGAACGCCCAGATTCGTGGCAACGAACCGGTCGTGACCCGGCTGATGAGCCCCGAAGATGCAATCGCTGCCGGGGCCATGGCGCTGTTCGGCGAAAAGTATGGTGACGAGGTGCGGGTGCTTTCGATGGGCCGCACCGGTGATGGGATCTATTCGACCGAACTGTGCGGGGGCACCCATGTCCGCGCGCTTGGCGATATCGGCATTTTCCGGATCGTTTCGGAAAGCGCGGTTTCATCCGGTGTGCGCCGGATCGAGGCGCTGACCGGCGAAGGCGCGCGGCAGTGGCTGATCGGGCGCGAGGACGCGCTGAAGAGCGCCGCCAGCCTGCTCAAGACCACGCCGGACGAGGTCGAGACGCGGGTTGCCGCGCTGCTCGATGAACGGCGCAAGCTGGAACGCGAGCTGGCCGAGGCGAAGAAGGCGCTGGCGCTCGGCGGGGGCGGAGCCAAGCCAGAAGCGGCCGATGAGGACGTGGGCGGGGTGAACTTCTCCGGCCAGGTTCTCGACGGGCTCGATCCCAAGGAACTGCGTGGCCTGCTCGATCAGGCCAAGACGCGGATGGGATCCGGGGTGGCGGTTGTTGTCGCGGTGAATGACGGCAAGGCCAGCATCGCCGCGGCGGTAACCGATGACCTGACCGGCAAGGTTAGCGCGGTCGATCTGGTTCGCGCTGGTGTTGAGGCGCTGGGCGGGAAGGGCGGCGGCGGCCGTCCCGACATGGCCCAGGGTGGCGGCCCCGACGGCAGCAAGGCAGCCGAGGCGATTTCTGCGGTGAAGGCGGTTCTGGCGGGTTAGACCTTCGTCCCGCGCCCTGCTTCGCGCCGTTCGATATCGCTGCCGCGGGCGACGTCCTTCATTGCACGTTCGCTTCGCTGCGGGTGCTTGATGCGCCCTTTTGATTCGTCTGCCTGCTGGGCGAGGGAATGGCGGGGATCGGGTTTGCCCGGGGGTGTATCGTGCATGGCTGGCTCTCCTTTCGTGGAGAGGTAATCGCTTCAGCCGCCGCCGTGTTCCCGCAGGCTGCCGCTCTTGAGGCGCGGCTTCTCGTCCAGATCGCCTTCCTTCATGATCTGGGAGCGAAATTCGTCGCGGCGTTCGTGGATCGAGGCGATGACTGGCCCCATCGGCACACCGATCTCCACCAGCACGGCTTCGGACAGCTGGAGCGAGGCTTCCAGCGTTTCGGGCACGGCATGGCTGGCTCCGGCGCGATAGAGCGTGGCGGCATGGCTCGCATCGCGGGCGCGGGCGATAATCGGCAATTCGCCATAGGCTCGGCGCAGTTGCCGGACCATGCGTTGCACGGCCACCGGTTCGTCCATGGTCAGGATGACCGCGTTGGCCCGGTCCGCTCCGAATCGGGCCAGGGCATCGCCGCGGGCGGCATCGCCGAACTCGGTCTTGTATCCATCGGCCCGGTTCGCGCGCACCTGATCGGCATTGGCGTCGATGATCAGGTAGGGCTTGCCGTGGGCCGCGAGCATTTCGGCCACCAGCTTGCCGACCCGTCCACCGCCGATGATCAGCGTGCGCTGCGTGGCTTCGTCACCGGTGGGGTCCTGCGCCGCCGCGCCGGCGCGATCGACCCGCCTGGCGAGCCAGTTGCCAAGGATTGCCAGCAGGGGCGTGACTGTCAGGCCAAGGGCGGTGACGATCTGCCAGAACTGCGCGGCCTCGGGATTGATCAGATTGACCGCGACCGCGCTGGACAGCACGATCAGGGTCGTCTCCGATGGGCTGGCGAGCAGGATTCCGGCCTCGGTGGCGGTCGCGGTGCGATAGCCGTTCAGCCGCAGCATTGCCCCGGTCACCACGGCCTTGGCGGCAAGGATCAAAGTGAAGGCGATCAGGATCTCCCACAACCGCTCCCACACCACGCCAAGGTCCAGGCTCATCCCCACGGTCAGCAGGAACACCCCCAGCGCCAGTCCCTTGAACGGATCGATGATCGCCTCGACCTCGGCATGATAATCGGTTTCGGCGATCAGCAGGCCCGCCACCAGCGCGCCGACGATCGGTGACAGGCCGACCGCGCCGGTAACCAGCGCGGCGACGATCACCACCAGCAGGCTGGCAGCCAGGAACAGTTCCGGGCTCTTGGTCCGGGCGGCCTGGGCGAACAGGCCGGGCAGGATGAACCGGCCGATGCCCAACAGCGCCGCGATCACCAGACTGCCGAGCAGCAAGGTGTGGAGGAATTCGCCCAGGCTCGCGCTCTCGCCACCCCGGCCCATCGCGCCGAGCAGGAAGATGATCGGGACCAGGGCGATATCCTCGAACAGCAGGGTGCCCAGCGCGGCCCTGCCGACCGGGGTACGGGTATCGGCTATCCTGAGCACCAGCGCAGTCGAGGAAAGCGCCAGTGCCAGCCCCAGCGCCAGCGCGGTCGGCAGCGAATTGCCGAGCAGCAGCAGCACCAGCGCGATCAGCGCACCGCCGCCGAACAGCTCCATCGGCCCGATCCGGAAGATCGTCTTGCGCATCTGCCACAGGCGCTGGAACGAGAGCTCCAGACCGATCGAGAACAGCAGCAGCACGATGCCGAATTCGGCAAACGGGGCCAGCCGCTGGGGATCGCTGATCGTGACATAAGCCAGCCAGGGGTGCCCGGCGGCCAAACCGCCAAGCCCGAACGGCCCGACCAGCATTCCGGCCAGAATGAAGCCGACCACCGGTGTGATCCGGAAGCGGGC
>CAZNII010000098.1:0-4878 GCA_964573075.1 uncultured Novosphingobium sp.
GCTGCACCCCTTCGACCGCGCCCCGCCACGCCTTCCTGCCGCACCATCCAGACTATGCCCATGCACGGCCGAGGCAAGGCTTAGCGTGAAAATTCTCCCGCTCTCCCCTTGAACCGGCGCGCCGCGATGGACATAGGAGAAGGATGAGCGACGAACCTGAAAAGCCCGAGAAGGGCGAAAAGACCGGCGTGAGCGGAAAGGCGGCCCTGGCCGGGGCGGCGATCGGTTCCGCTGCGCTGGCGGCAGCCCTGCTTTATGCCTCGCGCCGCCGGGAAAAGGGCCGCAAGCCGACTGCTCCCCCGCCCCGCCCCGAAGACGCCCCGGAAACCGATTGATGGAACCGCTGCGCGAGGTCGATGGCCGGGCGATCCCGTTCGGCGCGAAGAACGTCGATACCGATGTGATCATCCCGGCCCACTGGCTGAAGACGATCACCCGCGACGGGATGGGCCGCGGCGCCTTCGAGACGCTGCGCAAGGATCCCGCCAACCTGTTCGATTCCGCCGAGTACAAGGGCGCGCCGATCCTGATCGCGGGTGACAATTTCGGCTGCGGATCGAGCCGCGAGCATGCCGCCTGGGCGCTGCTCGACCTGGGCATCACCGCGGTGATCGCGCCCAGCTTTTCCGACATCTTTTCCGGCAATGCCTTCAAGAACGGGATCCTGACCGTGGTGCTGCCGCAGGCGGCGGTCGATCGCCTGCTGGAAGTGGCGCAGACCGATCCGATCCACATCGATCTGGAAAACCAGGTGGTCACCACCCCGTTCCAGGACCGCTTCGAGTTCGAGATCGATCCGTTCCGCAAGCACTGCCTGCTGAACGGGCTCGACGAGGTCGGCCTGACGCTGGCCCGCGATGCGGCGATTTCCGGTTATGAGAACCAGGCCCGGGCCGCGCTGCCCTGGCTCAGCACGATCACGAACAATGGGGGAGTAAAAGCCGCATGAAAGCCCTGCGCAGCCACGCCGTCGGCGGACCCGAAACGCTGACGCTCGACGAGGTCGAAAGCCCGGTCCCCGGCCCCGGCCAGGTCCGGGTGCGGGTCAAGGCCTGCTCGATCAACTTCCCCGACGTGCTGATCATCCAGGATCTCTACCAGTTCAAGCCGCCGCGGCCGTTCGCCCCGGGCGGCGAGGCTTCGGGCGTGGTCGATGCGGTGGGCGAAGGCGTCACGCAGTGGAAGGTGGGTGACCGGGTGATCGCCAGCACCGGCAACGGCGGCCTCTCCGAAGAGATCGTGGTCGATGCCGCGCGGCTGTGGGCCCTGCCCGACTATGCCAGCTTCGAAACCGGCGCCTCGCTGCTGATGACCTATGGCACCAACATGCACGGCCTGCTCGATCGCGGGCGGCTCAAGGCGGGCGAGACCCTGCTGGTGCTGGGCGCGGCGGGCGGGATCGGCCTTTCGGCGGTCGAGCTGGGCAAGGCCTATGGTGCCCGGGTGATCGCCGCCGTTTCGAGCGAGGAGAAGGCCCAGGCCGCGCGCGAGACCGGGGCCGACGATGTGGTGATCTATCCGCGCGCGCCGTTCGACAAGGACCAGAATTACGGTGCCAGTTTACTAAACTCCCGCACTAACTGGTTGCTTCGGCTTCGGCCCGCGCTTCATCGGCCCCAGCTTGCGCGCGATGCGCGCTTCCATCTCCGCGATCCAGTCGGCGTCCGCGAGCGGGCGTCCGGTGCGCAGGCGCGCCTCGATCGGTTCGGCATCGGCATAAGTTACGGTCACACTCCACTTACCCCCCAAACCGCCGCACCTCGCCCGAGCCACCCTCGCGCCCTCGCGCCCCTCGCCCCCGCTCCCGCCAGCGCGGCTTGCCGGTCCTATCCATCGCCATCTCCGCCCCAAGTCCGCCGCCGAGACTATTCGCGGGTACGCCAGAGGCAAGGGTCGGCGTGAAAATTCTCCCGCTCTCCCCTTGAACCGGCGCCCCGCGATGGACATAGGGGAAGGATGAGCGACACATCCGAAAAGCCCGAACGCAGCGAGAAACACGAAAAGGGCGACAAGCATGGCTGGACCGGCAAGGCTGCGCTGGCCGGTGCGGCGATCGGTTCGGCCGCCTTGGCCGCCGCGCTGCTCTATGCCTCGCACCGCAAGGAACGCGCCGAAAAGGCCGCCAAGGCGCCCCGCCCCGAAGACGCCCCGGAAACCGATTGATGGAACCGGTCCGCGAGGTTGACGGCCGGGCGATTCCGTTTGGCGCCAAGAACGTCGATACCGATGTGATCATCCCGGCCCACTGGCTGAAGACGATCACCCGCGACGGGATGGGCCGCGGCGCCTTCGAGACGCTGCGCAAGGATCCCGCCAACCTGTTCGATTCCGCCGAGTACAAGGGCGCGCCGATCCTGATCGCGGGTGACAATTTCGGCTGCGGATCGAGCCGCGAGCATGCCGCCTGGGCGCTGCTCGACCTGGGCATCACCGCGGTGATCGCGCCCAGCTTTTCCGACATCTTTTCCGGCAATGCCTTCAAGAACGGGATCCTGACCGTGGTGCTGCCGCAGGCGGCGGTCGATCGCCTGCTGGAAGTGGCGCAGACCGATCCGATCCACATCGATCTGGAAAACCAGGTGGTCACCACCCCGTTCCAGGACCGCTTCGAGTTCGAGATCGATCCGTTCCGCAAGCACTGCCTGCTGAACGGGCTCGACGAGGTCGGCCTGACGCTGGCCCGCGATGCGGCGATTTCCGGTTATGAGAACCAGGCCCGGGCCGCGCTGCCCTGGCTCAGCACGATCACGAACAATGGGGGAGTAAAAGCCGCATGAAAGCCCTGCGCAGCCACGCCGTCGGCGGACCCGAAACGCTGACGCTCGACGAGGTCGAAAGCCCGGTCCCCGGCCCCGGCCAGGTCCGGGTGCGGGTCAAGGCCTGCTCGATCAACTTCCCCGACGTGCTGATCATCCAGGATCTCTACCAGTTCAAGCCGCCGCGGCCGTTCGCCCCGGGCGGCGAGGCTTCGGGCGTGGTCGATGCGGTGGGCGAAGGCGTCACGCAGTGGAAGGTGGGTGACCGGGTGATCGCCAGCACCGGCAACGGCGGCCTCTCCGAAGAGATCGTGGTCGATGCCGCGCGGCTGTGGGCCCTGCCCGACTATGCCAGCTTCGAAACCGGCGCCTCGCTGCTGATGACCTATGGCACCAACATGCACGGCCTGCTCGATCGCGGGCGGCTCAAGGCGGGCGAGACCCTGCTGGTGCTGGGCGCGGCGGGCGGGATCGGCCTTTCGGCGGTCGAGCTGGGCAAGGCCTATGGTGCCCGGGTGATCGCCGCCGTTTCGAGCGAGGAGAAGGCCCAGGCCGCGCGCGAGACCGGGGCCGACGATGTGGTGATCTATCCGCGCGCGCCGTTCGACAAGGACCAGTCCAAGGCGCTGGCCGAAGCGTTCAAGGCGGCCTGCGGCCCCAATGGCGCCGATGTGATCTATGACGTGGTCGGCGGCGACTATTCCGAACCGGCGCTGCGCTCGATCGCCTGGGAAGGCCGGTTCTGCGTGGTCGGCTTCCCGGCCGGGATCGCCAAGCTGCCGCTCAACCTGACCCTGCTGAAGAGCTGCGACGTCTGCGGCGTGTTCTGGGGCGCCTGGGTGGCGCGCGAGCCGGCCGCCAATGCCGCCCACATCGCGACGCTGTTCGAGCTGCTCAAGGCCGGGAAGATCAACCCGAAGGTCTCCGCCACATTCCCGCTGGAACGCGGCGGCGAAGCGATTACCATGCTGGCCGAGCGCAAGGCGATCGGCAAGGTCGTGGTGACCATGGATTGACCGTGTGCCGCACGGGAGAACGACGATGATCGCAGCACGGATCGTGATCGCAGGGGCGCTGCTGGCCGGGGCCTGGGCCGTATCGGCCAAGCCCGCCGCCAAACCGGTCGGCCCCGCCCCGCAGGACCTGGTCCTGGCGCGGCAGGCCGGGATGGCGATGTCGGCCGCCACGCTCAACCTGATCAAGGGCTCCAGCGCCAACGGCGCGCCGCTCAAGAATCTGGCCTTCCCGGCCGGCGGCCTGGCCAAGTGGGCGGCGGCATCGCCCGCGCTGTTTGCCGAAAGCACCCGCGGCGTGCCCAGCCGGGCGCTGCCCGCGGTCTGGACCAACAAGGCCGATTTCGCCGCCAAGGCCAAGGCCTTCGCCGATGCCACCAGGGCCCTGGCCGATGCCGCCAAGGCCGAAGACAAGGCCGCCTTCGACGCCGCGCTTGCCAGCACGGCGGCATCGTGCAAGGGCTGCCACGATTCGTATCAGGCACCACCCGGCCCGGCCCCCAAGGCCGGCTAGGCGTGGTCCACCACCAGGAGCAGACATGACCGACTTCAACGATCGCGAACGCGCAGAAGAATCCAAGTTCGCCCGCGACGAAGAAATGCAGTTCCGCATCCAGGCCCGCCGCAACCGCCTGCTGGGCGCCTGGGCAGCCGAGCAGATGGGCCTCTCGCAGGTTGAGGCAGAGGCCTATGCCAAGGCCGTGGTCCAGGCCGACTTCGAGGAAGCCGGTGACGAGGACGTGATCCGCAAGCTGCTGGGCGATCTGGTTTCGGCCGGGGTCGAGGTCAGCGAAGCCGATGTCCGCGCCGCGCTCGACGCCAAGACGGTCGAAGCCCGCCGCGCACTGATGGGCGAGGCCTGAGGAGCAGAGCCGATGGCCATGGCCGGTGACGAGATCGTGCGGCGGATCAAGGCCGGCCTGCCCGATGCCCAGGTGACGCTGACCGACCTGGCCGGCGATGACAACCACTGGGCCGCGCATGTCGTCTCGGCCGCCTTCGTCGGCAAGCCGCGGGTCGCCCAGCACAAGCTGGTCTATGCCGCGATCGGCCAGGAGATGGGCGGCGAACTGCACGCCTTGCAACTGACCACCGCCGTCCCCAACTAG
>CAZNII010000098.1:4978-8758 GCA_964573075.1 uncultured Novosphingobium sp.
ATGTCCGATACCAATGCCCGCATCGCCGAAATCGTCGGTTCCAACGATGTCGTCCTGTTCATGAAGGGCACCCCGCTGTTCCCGCAATGCGGCTTTTCCAGCCGCGCGGTGGCGATCCTCGAACACCTTGGCGTCCCCTACGAAGGGGTCGACGTGCTGCAGGACATGGAAGTGCGCCAGGGCATCAAGGCCTTTTCCGACTGGCCGACCATCCCCCAGCTTTACGTCAAGGGCGAGTTCGTTGGCGGCAGCGACATCATGATGGAAATGTACGAGGCCGGCGAATTGCAGCAGCTGATGGCCGAAGCCGGGATCAACCCCGCCGCCTGACCCGCTCGGGCGCCGCGGCGCCGGCTTCGCCGACCAGCGCGACGACATCGGCCAGCGCCATCGGCCGGCCGGTCAGGAAGCCCTGGAATTCGCTGCACCCGCACGAAGCCAGCCGTTCGCGCTGGAATTCGGATTCGACCCCTTCGGCGATCACCCTGAGATCCAGCGCCTTGGCCAGCCGGACCATGGCATCGACCAGCGCCTCGGATTCGCCGCCATCGTCAAGGCAGCTGACGAACGAGCGGTCGATCTTGATCTTGTCGACCGAGAAGCGCTGCAGCACGCTGAGGCTGGAATAGCCGGTGCCGAAATCGTCGAGCGCGAAGGTAAAGCCCAGCCGCTTGAGCGCGCCGATGTTGCCGGCGGTGACCGGATCGTCGCTGAGCAGCGCGGTTTCGGTCAGTTCGATCTCGTAGCGCGAGGGATCGATCCCGGCCTGGGCGGCCAGCCGCGCGACCAGGCTGGCGAACCCGGTCGAGCGCATCTGTTCGGCCGAGACGTTGATCGCCACCCGCGCCCGGGTCCACTGCCCGGTTTCGGCGAAGACCCGGCGCAGCACGAATTCGCCCAGGGGCAGGATCAGCCCGGTTTCCTCGGCCAGCGGCACGAACAGGCCCGGCGGCACTTCGCCGCGCAGCGGGTGGTGCCAGCGCAGCAGCGCCTCGACGCCGTTGACCCGCCCGCTGACATCGACCTGCGGCTGATAGACCATCCGCAGCTCGTCGTTGGTCAGCGCATGGCGCAGGTCCGCCTCGAGCGAGCGGCGGTTCTGCAGCGCCTGGTCCATTTCGGGCTCGAAGAAGGTTATCCGGCCGCGGCCCTGCTGCTTGGAATTGTACAGCGCCAGGTCGGCCCAGCGCAGCGCCTCGGTCGGCTCCACCCCCGACCGGTCGATGATCACCGCGCCGATCGAGCAGCCCACTTCGAGCCGGCCGTATTCGCACTGGATCGGCCTGGACAGCGCCGCCAGGATCCGCTTGCCCAGCACATCGGCGCTTTCGTTGCACCCGCGGGTGCACAGCACCACGAACTCGTCCCCGCCCAGCCGCGCGATCAGCTCGGCCCCGGCGCAGGCGGCGCGCAGGCGGTTGGCGGTCTGTTCGATCACCAGATCGCCGGCGTGGTGGCCCAGCGTGTCGTTGATTTCCTTGAACCGGTCGAGATCGACGCACAGCACGGTCAGGCGCTGTTCCCCGATCCCGACCCTACCGAGCTGGGCATGGAGCCGTTCGAACAGCATCGCCCGGTTGGGCAGCCGGGTCAGCGAATCATGAAACGCCAGGTGCTTGGCGCGGGCCTCGCTGGCGATCAGGTCGCTGACCACCGCCCCGCTGCGGCGCACCATGGTCCAGGCCACCAGGCACAGCAGCGCCAACATGCCCAGCAGCGGCACCAGCAACCGGTCGAACAGCACCGCGCTGGGGCGGCGCGGGGTCCAGGCCAGGGTGGCGACCGGCGTGCCCGACAGGTCGCGCAGCGAAAGCAGCCCCTTGCCCGATGTGCGCTCCGGCTTGCGCACCAGCCGCAGGTCGTCGAGCAGGTAGCGGGTCGAAAGCGTGGCGAGCAGCTTGGCATCGACCGGCAGCGCGGTGATCGTCACCGGGGCGCGATCGCTCTTGGGCAGGACCTTGCCGAAGTCGGGCTGCACCAGGGTGGCGGTAACGATATAGGGCTGCCCGCCGATCCGCGTGACGGTGTTGGCCTGGATCGGCGGGATCACGATATTGTTCTTGCCCGGGCGCGGACCAAGCGGCGGCCGGGCCCGTTCGGCGGCGCGGACCCGGGGCAGCAATTGCGCCGCAACCGTGCCGAAGGCGGCATAGCCGTCCAGCCCGGTCTGTTCGCCATAGGCTGAAGCGTAAAACACCTTGTCGTCGCGATCGACCACGAACGAATGGGTGAAGCCGTTGAAGGTGTAGAGATAGTTGCCGACGTTGAAATCGGCCCATTCGGCATCGCGGCGATGGTCGAGCATCAGGATCGCGTCATCCCAGTCGACCTGGGTGGCGATGACCTTGTCGAGTTCCTCGAGCTGGTGGGCAAGGCCATGCTCGACCATGTGCCGTTCGCGTTCGGCCGAAGTCGCGTCGAACCGGTGGACCAGCAATGCCGAGGTCAGGACAAGCAGCAACAGCACGCCCAGCGTCAGGCCGACAATCGGCCCGAACAGGCGTGCCTTGCGCCAATCGCGGAACTGCGCGTTGCCCTGCACCGGTTTGCCCTACCGTACGGGCCGGAATTGGCCGCGCACGCACAGTCTAGCAGGACAGAGGTCAAGGAAGGCTTAGCGCGCCATTAAGACCCGATTGACCGTAATTTTCGCGCTATGGGGATCGGGAGTTCTCGGGGAGGCGGGGCCGCGGAGACCAGGGGGCGGCCCCGCCTCATTCGAGACTGCTTGGGGGTGCCAGCTACAATGCATGGCCCGTGCCAAATCGACTAAACTGAATATTTTCGGTGTTTTAGCATTTTTGGAGAATTGCCGCGATGCGGAGAATGTAAGCATTTCCGACAGTCCGGCCCGGTGCGCGAAGCATCTTGGCAAATCGGTTGCGCTTCGCCACCTTGCAGCCATGGACCTCAAGAACATGTTCGATCCCGATGGCGAAGTGCCGCCCGCGATCCCCGCCGCCACTTTGGTGATCTTTCGCAACTGCCCCGAAGGCGGGCCGCCGCAGCTGCTGATGGTCCAGCGATCGAAGGAAATGCGCTTTGCCGGCGGCGCCGCGGTATTCCCCGGCGGACGGGTCGACGATGCCGACCGGGAGCTTGCCGACGTGCACGGGGCCAGCGATGAGGAGCATCGCGAAGAACTGGCCGCGCGGATCGCCGCGGTGCGCGAAACGCTTGAAGAGACGGGCCTTGCGGTGGGACTCCACCAAAGACCCAGCCTGAAAGAGGCGCTGCAGGCCCGCGCCCGCTTGCTCGAAGCCGGAGTCCTGGCCCCGGTGCTGGATGAAATGGGCTGGACGCTCGATCTTGAAGGGCTGGTGCCGTTCGCCCGCTGGCGGCCCAAGCATCGCGAGGTGCGGGTGTTCGACACCCGCTTCTACCTTGCCAACCTGGGCACCGGCGCGGTCGATCTGCTGGTCGATGCGACCGAGAATACCCACCTGTTCTGGGCCAGCGCCGAGGAAGCGCTGCGGCTGGCCGACAGCGGTGAGATCAAGGTGATCTTCCCGACCCGCCGCAACCTGGAACGGCTGGCGCTGTTCGGCAGCTTCGACGAAGCCGTCGCCCATGTGGAGGAATATCCCTCGCGGATGATCACCCCGTTCATGGAAATGCGCGACGGGGTGCCGTGGCTGCTGATCCCCGATGATGCCGGCTATCCGGTCCCGGGCGAAGTGCTGGAAAGCGCGGCGCGCGGCTGAGCCCGATAAAAGGACCCCCGCGCGGAAGGATGCGCGGGGGCAAGGTGCCCGGCGGTCGCACCGGGTCGGGTCGCAA
>CAZNII010000099.1:0-8727 GCA_964573075.1 uncultured Novosphingobium sp.
TGGCGTTGCAGCACGGCTGCCGCCTGCAGATGGGCGGATCGGACCAGTGGGGCAACATCGTCAACGGGATCGAGCTGACCCGGCGGATGAACGGGATCGAGGTATTCGGGGCGACCACCCCGCTGCTGACCACTGCCGACGGGGCCAAGATGGGCAAGACCGCCGCCGGCGCGGTCTGGCTCAACGACGATGCCCTGCCGGCGTGGGATTTCTGGCAGTACTGGCGCAATTGCGATGACCGCGACGTCGGCCGCTTCCTGCGCCTGTTCACCGACCTGCCGCTGGAAGAGATCGCCCGGCTCGAGGCGCTGGAGGGCAGCGAGATCAATTCGGCCAAGGTGGTGCTCGCCAACGAAGTGACCCGGCTGTGCCGCGGCGAGGAAGCCGCGAAGGCCGCCGAGGCCACCGCTTCGGCCACCTTCGCGGGTGGCGGACTGGGCGGCGAATTGCCGGTTCTGGAGGTTCCGGCCGGCGGAATCGCGATCGTCGATGCCCTCGTCGGGATCGGATTCGCCGCCAGCAAGGGCGAAGCAAAGCGCCTGATCGCCGGTGGCGGCGCCCGCGTCGATGGCGCTCCGGTAACCAATGAAGCACTTCAAATTACTGTAGAAAATGAAGTGCGTATTTCATCGGGCAAGAAGAAACACGGCATACTTCGGCCCTGCTGACGGCAAAAACTTGCCGGATTTACCCAATTTTTGCCTTTCTCGCGGATAACGGCTGACGCTGTGAACGAATCCGGGAGGCATGCGAAGAGCATGGGCGCAGGAGCACAATTGACGGTCACCGATATGCGCCGCGCGGCGCGTCATCCGATTGACCACAAGGTTATCGGCGAACACCGCCGCCTGGGCGACGTGCACATGCATATCGTCAACATTTCGGCACATGGCTTCATGGTCGAGGGCGAACTCGATCTGCAGCGTGGCGAACGTGTGGTGATCCGCCTGCCCGAAGTGGGCCGGATCGAAGCCCACCTGATCTGGTCGGCCGAAGGCCGCGCCGGGTTCCAGTTCGAACGGATCATCCGGCTCGACGATTTCATGCGGATGATCGATACGCTCCAGCCCAACCCGCGCCTGCGCAAGAGCCGCTAAAGCCCGGGTTTATCCGCAAGTAGCATCTGACCGCTTGGCAAGCGCCATGGGCGCTGCCATTGCTGTGGGGTGTCCGGCCCCACCCATCCCCTTCAGGTTCGCGACTATCGCCTGATCTGGCTCGCGCGGTTCATCAATACCGCCGCGACCACCGCGATGGTCGTGGTGATCGGCGCGCAAACCTATCAGCTGGCCCGCCAGGCCTATCACATGAGCGAGGCCGAGGCGGCTTTCCTGCTCGGCGTGCTCGGGCTGGTCCAGTTCCTGCCCTTCATGCTGCTGACCCCGGTCGCCGGTGTCCTGGCCGACCGGATGGACCGCCGCCACCTTGGCGCCATGGCGGTCGCCATCGACCTGCTGATCGGGCTTGCCCTGGCCGCCGCCAACACCTGGGGCTTCGTTTCGCTGCCGCTGCTGTTCGCGCTGGCTGCCTGCTATGGCGCGGCGCGGGTGTTCATCGGCCCGGCGATCAGTGCGATCACCCCCAACGTCGTCCCGGCCGAGCTGCTGCCCAAGGCGGTGGCGATCAGTTCGATCGCCTGGCAATCGGCCGCGGTCATCGGCCCGGCGATCGGCGGCTTCCTGCTCGCGGCCGATCCGGCGCTGCCATACTGGTATGCCGCCGCGATGCTGACGCTGGGGATTGCCGCGCTGCTGGCGATCCGCCACCGCGCCCCGCCCGCCGCCGCGGCCGACAAGCCGCTGAAGCTGATGGCCGAGGGCGCGCGGTTCGTCTGGCACGAACGCTTCCTGCTCGGTTGCGTCACGCTCGATCTGTTCGCCGTGCTGCTGGGCGGGGCGACCGCGATGTTGCCCGCCTTCGCCTATGACGTGCTCCATGTCGGGGACCAGGGCCTGGGCCTGTTGCGCGCTGCCCCCGCCGCCGGGGCGATGCTGGTGGCGCTGTGGCTGGGCTTTCGTCCGATCGTCCGCAATGTCGGATCGAAAATGCTGTGGGCGGTGGCGGTCTATGGCCTGGCCACGCTGATCTTCGGTCTTTCGACCAGCTTTCCGCTGTCGCTCGCGATGCTCGCCCTGCTGGGCGCCGCCGACGGCATTTCCGTGTTCATCCGCAATACCCTGGTCCAGCTCAACACCCCCGATGACAAGCGCGGGCGGGTTTCGTCGATCTCGGGCCTGGCGATTTCCGCCTCGAACGAACTGGGCGAGATGCAATCGGGCCTGGCTGCCGCATTTCTCGGCCCGATCGGCGCGGTTGCCTTGGGCGGAGCGGGAGCTATCGTGGTTACAGCGATCTGGGCTGTGATCTTCCCCGAACTCAAACGGGCGAAGACCTTCGCCCCGCAATACCGACAGAAGGAACAAGTCTCATGAAGGCTGACAGCATCCTTGCCACCATCGGCAACACCCCGCACATCCGCCTGGCGCGGCTGTTTCCCGATCACGAAGTGTGGGTGAAGGCCGAACGCGCCAATCCCGGCGGTTCGATCAAGGACCGGATCGGGCTTGCCATGATCGAGGCGGCCGAAGCCGATGGCAGCCTCAAACCCGGCGGCACGATCGTCGAGCCGACCAGCGGCAACACCGGGATCGGCCTGGCCATGGCAGCGGCGGTCAAGGGCTACAAGCTGGTGCTGGTCATGCCCGAATCGATGTCGATCGAACGCCGCCGGCTGATGCTGGCCTATGGCGCCACATTCGATCTGACCCCGCGCGAAAAGGGCATGAAGGGCGCGATCGAGCGCGCGCACGAACTGGTCGCCTCCACCCCCGGTGCCTGGATGCCCCAGCAGTTCGAAAATCCGGCCAACATCGCCGTTCACGTGCGCACCACCGCGCAGGAAATCTATGCCGATTTCGCCGATACACCGCTCGACGCGCTGATCACCGGGGTTGGCACCGGCGGTCACCTGACCGGCTGCGCCGAAGTGCTCAAGGCCAAGTGGCCGGCGATGAAGGCCTATGCGGTCGAACCGACGCTTTCGCCGGTCATCTCGGGCGGGCAGCCCGCCCCGCACCCGATCCAGGGGATCGGTGCCGGCTTCATCCCGGCCAACCTCCACACCCAGGCGATCGACGGCGCGATCCAGGTCGATCCGGCCGATGCCAAGGAAATGGCCCGGCTGTGCGCCACCAAGGAAGGCATGCTGGTGGGGATCAGCTCGGGCGCAACGCTGGCCGCGATCAAGCAGAAGCTGGCCGAACTGCCCGCCGGCAGCCGCGTGCTGGGCTTCAATTACGATACCGGCGAGCGCTATCTTTCGGTTCCGGATTTCCTGCCCGAATGAACGGACTGGAACGGATCGACTACACCGATCGCGGCACACCGCTGACCGGGTGGCTGGCCCGCCCGGCCGGCAAGCCGCGCGCTGCGGTGGCGGTGTTCCCGACCTTCATGAACATCACGGAAGGCGTGGCAAACAAGGCGCGAGCGCTGGCCGCGGCCGGCTACACCGCGCTGGTCGGCGATTTCTATGGCCCCGATGCCCCGCACGATTTCGATTCCGCCAATGCGGTGATGATGCAATTGCGCGCCGATCCCCTGGCCATGCGCCAACGGCTGCGGGCAACCCTGACCAGGCTGGCCGAGCTGGAACCCGGCATTCCGCAGGCGGCCATCGGGTTTTGCCTGGGCGGAATGGCGGTGCTGGAACTGGCGCGCGACGGCGCGGACCTGGCCATCGTCACCAGCTTTCACGGACTGCTGCAAAGCCCGCTTCCGGCGCGCGCGCCGATCAAGCCGCGGATCCTGGTCTGCCACGGCGATGTCGATTTCCTGGTCCCGCGCAGCCATGTGACCGCGTTCTGGGAAGAAATGGACGCGGTGGGCGCCAACTGGCACTTCCACAGCTATGCCGGGATCGATCACGGTTTCACCAATCCCTTGCGCCCCGATGGCAGTGCCAACCCGTCCTATGACGCCAGCGCCGACCGGCAGAGCTGGGCGGCGATGCTGAGCCTGTTCGACGAAGTCTTCGCCTGACTTGACCGGGCGCAATTCGCGCCTGTCGCCTTGGTCCTAGAACCCGGCGCGGAGGTATCCGCCATGGACAGGACGATCATCATTGCCGGCGGTGGCCCGGCCGGGCTCAGTCTGGCCCGTTCGCTCGCAGGTTCGCCGCACAGGGTGGTGGTGATCGAACGACAGGGCGAGGAGGTACTGGCCGCCCCGCCCCCGGACGGACGTGAGATCGCACTGACCCTGCGTTCCGAAGCGATCCTCAAGGACATGGGCGTGTGGCAGCGTTTCCCGCGCGATGAAGTGCACCCCTTGCGCGAGGCACGGGTCCGCAACGGATCGTCCCCTTTCGCCATGGCGATCGACCCGCAGCAGGGCGATGCCCTGGGGCACCTGGTATCGAACCACCTGATCCGCCGCGGCCTGTTCGAAGCGCTCGACGGACAGCCAAATTTGGAGCTGCGGTGTGGCCGTCAGGTCGTCTCGGCCGAGACTGGCCCGACCGGGGTGGCGGTACGGCTTGACGATGGCACCGCGCTGGCCGGAGACCTGCTGGTGGCGGCGGATTCGCGCTTTTCCGCGCTGCGCGAGCAGCTGGGCATCGACGCTTCGATGACCCGGTTCGGCCATACCATGCTGGTCGCGCGGATCCGCCACTCGCTGCCTCATCGCGGCACCTCGACCGAATGGTTCGATCATGGCCGGACCGTGGCCCTGCTGCCGCTGGCCGAGGGCATGTCGGGGATCGTCGTGACGCTGGAGGATGCCGATGCCAGGCGGGTCTGCGCCCTGCCCGATGCAGAGATCGAGGACCTGTTCGCCAACTACCTCGGCGGCGACTGGGGCGAGATCGAACTGCTCACGCGGCCCAGCGCCTATCCGCTGGTGATGACCTATGCCGAACGCTTCAGCACCACCCGCGCCGCGCTGATCGGCGATACGGCGGTCGGGATGCACCCGGTCACCGCGCACGGTTTCAACTTCGGGCTGCTGGGTGCCTGGCGACTGGCGAAGCTGATCGCCCGGGCCAGCGATCCCGGAGCCGAACGGCTGCTGCGCCGCTATGCCGTGCAGCACCGGCTCGCCACCCTTCCGCTGTACGAGGGCACCCGGCAGCTGGTGAAGCTTTACACCAACGATCGCCTGCTCGCCCGCCCCTTGCGCGCCGGCGTGCTGCGGTTGGGCGCCCTGCCCCCGGTCCGGCGGATGATGGGCCGCCTGCTGAGCGAGGCGCGGCCGGCCTGAAATCGGGCCGGACGGCTCCTCCACGGGCGGCCGTTTTCCTACATCCGCGCCGACTGCTACATTCGCGTCGGCTCTTTGAAACCGTCAAACCCGCGAAAGTGCCGCATGGCCCCTGTGAAAAGCGGCCTTGCGGATGCACTTCATCAACTAAACCCGCCGAATCGGCGCGAATCAGGCCCGCGCGAACATCTCTGCCGGCAGCGCCATCATCGCTTCGCTGCCCGCCTCAAGCTTGCGCCGCAGCGCCCCGGCATCGGGAGTGAAGCGTTCGCCGAAGTAGCGCGCGGTGACCAGCTTGGCTTCGTAGAAAGCCTTGTCGTCAGCCCCCTCAGCCAGCTTCGCCACGGCCACTTCGCCCATCCGCAGCCACATCAGGCCCAGGATCACGATACCCATGATGTGCATGTAATGGTGCGCCCCGGCCCCGGCATTGTTGGGGTTCATCATGCCGTTCTGCATCAGCCACATGGTTGCCGCCTTGAGCTCGCCATTGGCCTTTTCGACCTGGCCGGCCAGCGCCTCTAGCTCAGGCTTGGACTTGGCGGCGGCGCACTCGGCATCGACCAGTGCGAAGAACGCCTGGACCGCGCGGCCACCATTCTGGGCAAGCTTGCGCCCGACCAGGTCCATCGCCTGGACGCCGTTCGCCCCTTCATAGATCTGGGCAATCCGGGCATCACGGACGAATTGGCTCATCCCCCATTCCTCGATGTAGCCGTGGCCGCCGAACACCTGCTGCATGTTGACACAGGTATCGAAGCCCTTGTCGGTGCCATAGCCCTTGAGCACCGGGGTCAGCAGGCTGATCAGGTCGTCGGCCGACTGGCGCTCTTCCTCGCTCGCAGCCTTGTGGCTGAGATCGACCTGCAGCGCGCCCCACAGGCAGAAGGCACGCATCCCCTCGGTGAAGGCCTTGGCGTCCATCAGCATCCGGCGCACGTCGGGGTGGACGAACAGCGTGTCGGCCTTTTCCTGCGGCTCAGCCGGTCCGGTCAGAGCGCGGCCCTGGCGGCGATCGCCGGCGTACTTGACCGCGTTCTGATAGGCCACTTCGGCCTGGGCGAGGCCCTGGATCCCGACCCCGAGTCGGGCCGCGTTCATCATGATGAACATCGCGGCCAGGCCCTTGTTCTCCTCGCCGACCATCCAGCCCCTGGCGCCGTCATAGTTCATCACGCAAGTGGCATTGCCGTGAATGCCCATCTTGTGTTCGAGGCTGCCGCACGAAACCGCGTTGCGCTCACCCAGCGATCCGTCCTCGTTGACCAGCACCTTGGGGACGATGAACAGCGAGATGCCCTTGACCGAATCCGGCGCGTCCGGGGTCTTGGCCAGGACCAGGTGAATGATGTTCTCGGTCAGGTCATGCTCGCCGGCCGAGATGAAGATCTTGGTGCCCGTAATGCTGTAGGAACCGTCGAGATTCGGCACTGCCCGGGTGCGGATCAGGCCAAGGTCGGTGCCGCAGTGCGGCTCGGTCAGGTTCATCGTGCCCAGCCATTCGTTGGCAATCATCCTGGGCAGGTACTTGGCCTGAAGCTCGGGCGAGGCCTTGGCGAGGATCGCGCTGACCGCCCCGGCGGTCAGACCCGGATACATTCCGAAGGCATGGTTGGCCGAAGCGACGAATTCCTCCATCACGAAGCCAAGCAGATGCGGCATGCCCTGTCCGCCGAATTCCTCCGGAGCCGCCAGGGTGCCCCAGCCGGATTCGCGGAACAGTTCGAAGGCTTGCTTGAAGCCGTCCGGGGTGGTGACCGAACCGTCCGGATTGCGCGTGCAGCCCTGCTGGTCGCCCTTCTGGTTAAGCGGTGCGAGCACTTCGGACGCGAACTTGCCGCACTCCTCCACCACGGTATCGACCATGTCGGGGGTGGCATTTTCGAAGGTCGGCAGGTTGCCGTACTGCTCTACCTTGAGCATCTCGTTGATAATGAAACGGGTATCGCGCGAGGGCGCCTGATAGATGGGCATGGATGCGATCCTTGAATGATAAAGTGCGGAATCAGGCCTTGCGGGCCGAAAGGTCGATATTCTCGACCAGCGAGATGAAACTGGTCAGCTCGGCGATCGCGGCATCGAGATCGGCGCGCTGCTGGGTCAGCCGCTCGACTTTCTCCCGGCAACGCTGGATCGTGACCCGGCGCTGTTCGACCCGGCCGTCGCCCAGATCGTAGAGATCGATCATCTCCTTGATCTCGGTCAGGCTGAAGCCGACGTTCTTGGCGCGCAGGATCCAGGCCAGGCGGGCCCGGTCGCGCTTCGAATAGACCCGGGTCAGGCCGACCCGCGCCGGGGCGATCAGACCCTCGTCCTCATAGAACCGAAGGGCCCGGGCAGTAACATCGAATTCGCCGGTGAGATCGGAGATCGAGTAGGTTTCGCGCTCCAGCGCATCGGGCGTGTCGAGGTGGGCGCCGTCGTGGGTAGAGGGCCGGTCAACGAGCTGTTCCATGACCGGATAGATAGCTTCCCTTTACGTAAGCGTCAATCACTCACCCGGGTAAGCCCCGCTCCGTCCAGCTTGCGGTAGAAGCAGGTCGGCGCGCCGGTGTGGCAGGTAGGGCCTTGCGGATCGCACAGCAGGACCAGCGCGTCCTGATCGCAATCGACGAGGATATCGAGGACCTTGAGGACATGGCCCGAAGTCTCGCCCTTCATCCAAAGCCGCCCGCGCGAACGCGAGTGGAAATGGGCATTGCCGGTCTCGCGGGTCCGTTCCAGCGCCTCGGCGTCCATGAAGGCAACCATCAGCACATCGCGGCTGGCATGATCGACCGCCACGGCCGTTAGCAGGCCCTGGGCATCGAACTTGGGCAGGAAGGTAGTTCCGCCCTCGCGGTCCTGGTCGTGTGATCCGGTCATGGCGCTCCCTTGTTGCAAGATAACCACATGTGTCGAGCAAAAACTCGCTGCGCTGCGGTTGCTGCTTTCCTTTGGGCCCGGATTGGGGAATTGAACGCCTGCGGAAAGGCCGTTGGCCCAGGTTCAGGGACCACCCGCCGCATGAGGGATTGGGCAAGGCAGGTCTAGGGGGGCTTGCCGAACCGCGAAAGCGGAAGCCCATTGAGTTTCGTCACGAGAACGCCCGGAGCTTTGGTTCCGGGCGTTTTCGTTTCAGACCAGGTCGAGCGCCTCGTCGAGCACCCGGGCGAAGCAGGCCACCACCACCTTCTCCGCGCCGGCCCGCTTCAAGGCGGAAACACAGGCATTGCTGGTCGCCCCGCTGGTCAGGACATCGTCGACCAGCAGAATCCGTGCGCCCTTCATTGCGGAAAGCCGGCGTGGATTGACTGCAATCGCGCCCGACAGCGCCCTGGCCCGCGCGGTCTTGCCAAGGCCGCCGAGCGTCGGGGTCTGTTTGCGCCTGACCAAGGCATCGACCAGCAGCTGCGAACCGCGCGCCGAGGCGATTTCCCGCCCGAGCAGCGCCGCCTGGTTGAACCCGCGCCGCCACAGCCGCCA
>CAZNII010000100.1:0-8276 GCA_964573075.1 uncultured Novosphingobium sp.
GATCGCCTGCGCACGTTCCGACACCGCACGAGGGACTCTGAAGAACGAGGACGTGGGAACCTCCAGGACCGCAAAGCGACCTAAAATAGGCCCACATGCCGCAACGGCCGCTAATCTGGCGACACCAGGTGCAGATTGAGCAAGCTGACGGCAGGAAGGCATGCGACGACCAGTTGGTTGAAATTGTCCGTACCGAGGCGACAGCTGCGGCGATCCACGCTACCCGAACTGTATCGGTTAAGGTGGCTGAAGGCCCTGCTTCCGATCGGCGCAACGTGCTTCACCCGCTGATTAAGAAGGGGACGGCTCTTCCAGTGGAGGGCTCGGAGTCACTCAAGCTAAGAGAAAAACTTGTAGGTGGCACGCCAGGACAATTCGAAGTCGAGCTCTTCGATCATGCCGAAGGGGTAGACAGCCCGGATCTGAATTTGGCGATCGGGATTTTTGAGATTCCTGCGGACGACATTTTGGATCCCGGACAAACCCTTGCGGCGGGAACGGAGGTTATCGTTCACTGGCATATGGACGACAACGGTTTAATTCGTTGCGAGATCTCTATTCCGTCGATTCAGGTCCACTCGGAACGCAAGAATTTCTACAACCCGCAAGCCCGTCAGGACCGCTTCGATGGCGAAGAAGGGGGTTCTTTGGCCGAAGCAAAACTCGTTCAGGCACAAGCCGCAATCGATGATGCGCGTTCCGCGATTGGTGATGATTCCAAGCTGGATGGGTTGCAGCGTCGGGTAGCTCGTCAGCACGAACTTTTGTCAAACTCCAGTGATGCAGAAGCACGACGTGCAGTGACCGAAGAGGCACTTCATGTGCAGCAGGAACTGGCTCGTCTCAAGGAAGCGCCGGAACATCGCCGAACTGTGCTGCTGCAAGAGATCGAGCAGATTGAAGAGGGTGTTGCAGACCTTGTTGACAGTTTCGATCCCGAGACGGTCGAGCGGTTGAACACCCTGTTGCGGTCAGCGCGGGAGGAAATTAGCAATCAGAACTGGTCTGGAGTACGTCAACTGGTGCAGCAAGCTCGCACAGTTTTCCAACGCGCCTTGGTCCAACAACCTGGCTTCATTTTGCACATGTTCGAGACGCTTTCCAAAGAACGGCATTCGGCGCTGGACAAGAATCTCCATGACCGCCTCGTTCAGGAAGGTGGCCAGTGTTTGGAAAGCGGGGACATCGAGGGTGTCCGGGTTGTGGTCGGCGCAATCTTGCGGAATCGGATGCCGAGTGAGGCCGAAAGTGGCGGCGTTGCTATCCTTTCGAGCCTAATGAGATGAGGTGCGGATAGTCTGTTCCGTCTGGCTGCGTGGTCTCTCGTAGTTCGCGAGCCAGAGCTGACTAACTGCTACAAAAAGCGCCCTTTCCGAGTCCGAAACGATCAATCACTCCCTATCCTTCAAGCGCCGGATGAGCTATAAAATCCGCGTGAAACCAAGGCCTTTGCCATCGGTAATCGGGCGGGGAAGTGGTCGATCACAGCGGCCCAAACAGGGAACAACTTCGCGCACACCGTACGCCGCCAGCGCCTCTGCCCCCATGGCCTCGATCGCCGGGTGCAGCCGGGCCGCCGCTTCCGGTTCCAGCCGATGCTCGAACAGGGTGAGGTGCCGCTTCAGCGTGCGCCGCACCGCCCCGGTGCCGGCCCCGATCGGCTCGCCCAGTTCGCGATAGTGATCGAGCCCGTAGCGCAGGATGATCGTGGCGTTGATCGCCAGGTCGCGCAGCCGTTCGCGCGGCCAGTCAAGCAGGCCGGCATCGACCAGCGCGGCGAGATAGGCCTCGATCTGGTCGAAGGTCATTTCCAGCCAGCGCGGGGCGTTGTTGTTCACCCCCTGGACCTGATCGCCATAGGCCTGCTGATCGCGGTAGATGAAGCGGAAGGCGCGGAATTCCGCCATCACCACTTCGAGCATCGCGGCATAATCGCCCACCGGATCGGCCCCGGGGCGCATCGTCAGGCGCTGTTCGATGCTTTCGGCAAAGCGCTCGCTGATTGCATCGAGCAGGGCCGCGCGGGTCTTGAAATGGTACCACAGGTTGCCCTCGGCAATCCCGCAGGCCGAGGCCAGCATGGCGGTGGTCACCGCGCCATAGCCCTGTTCGTTGAACAGCGCGAGCGCGGTGGCGACGATCCGGTCCCGGGTTTTCATCAGTAGTGCGACAGTTCGACCATCACCTTCTTGTAGCCATGGACGAAGCAGGTCGCCACCCGTTCGGGTTCCTCGATCACATTGGCGCGCAGCCGCCGCTTGGCCATTTCCTCGAGCAGGGTGGTCAGTTGCAGCTCGGCCACCCGTGCCCCGACGCAGCGGTGGATGCCATAGCCGAACGACAGGTGGCGGCGGGCATTCTCGCGGTCGAGGATCACCTGGTCTGGATCCTTGAACACGCTGTCATCGCGGTTGGCCGAAACGTACCACAGCACCACCTTGTCGCCCTTCTTCATGGCCGCACCCTCGATCTCGGTATCTTCCATCACCGTCCGGCGCATGTGGGCCAGCGGGGTCTGCCAGCGGATCAGTTCCTGGACCGCGTTGGGGATCAGCGAGGGATCGGCCTCCAGCTTGGCGCGCTGTTCGGGGAACTGGCTGAGTCCCCAGGCAAAGGCCGACATCGAATTGCGGGTGGTATCGTTGCCGCCGACGATCAGCAGGATCAGATTGCCGATGAATTCCTCAGGGCTCATCGAGCTCATCGCATCGCTGCGCAGCATCACCGAGATCAGATCCTTGCCCGGTGCGGCCAGCTTCTGCTGCCACAGTTCGGCAAAGGCACCGGCCATTTCCTGCAGCGCTTCATTGCGCTTGGCCATGTCCTCGGGCGTCTTCATCAGCTCGACATTGCCACCCATGTCCGACCAGTAGGTCAGCTTGTGGCGCTGCTCCCAGGGGAAATCGAACAGCTTGGCCAGCATCCCGGTGGTCAGCTCGATCGAGACCCGGTCAACCCAGTTGAACGCTTCGCCGATCGGCAGGCTGTCGAGCACTTCGGCGGTGCGGGCCTGAACCTCGGCCTTCATTTCGGCGACTTCGCTCGGGCCGAAGCTGGGGGCGATGGTGCGGCGCTGGGCGGTGTGATGCGGCGGGTCCATCGCGATGAACATCGGGGTCCGCAACTCGTTTTCCATCGGCTCGTCGACCGAGCCGGGAATGGCGATCCCGCCGTATTCCCAGCTCGACGAAAAGATCTTCGGCAGCGATTCGATGTGGACGATCGGCTTGTAGGTGCTGACCGACCAGTAGGGGCCGAAATCGCTTTCGGGGACGTACTGGATCGGCGCCTCGGCCCTCAGCTTGCGGAAGGGCTCCTGCCAGCCTTCGCCTTCAAAGAGTTCGGCGCGGGAAACGTCGATCGGGGCGATCGGCGATTGGGTGCGTTCAAGCGTTGCGCTGCTGGCCATGGCATGTCTCCCACTGGCGATGGATTGGCTCCATCTAGGGTGAATACCCTAATCAAGCTGCTTGGCGAGTCAAGCCGGAACCCGGTCGCGCGCTTTTGCGCTTGATTGGTGTCGTAATTTGAATAGCTTCTGCCGCAGGTCGTGCGCCCATCTTGTGGAGGCGCTACTCCGTGCGCAAATTGTTCCCGCTGGCCGTCGTTGCGGCATTTCTATGCGCGCAGGAAACTCGCGCTGGACCGATCGAGCCATCGGGCTGGCAAGATGCCAAGTCCTGCGCTGCGATGTACTATCTGCTCGCCGACAACGAAGGCGATAGCTTCGATGATCCGCATTATCTGGCGATGCGCCGGGTAGCCCTGCGCCAATCGAGCTTCAGGGATCCGGCGCGTCCCAACGTGGAGATCAAGGAGCTCGCCGATTTCATCTACGCAAAGTATTCGGGTGACGGCACGATCACACACGAAATGCTGGGCATGGTGCTGCGCTGCATGAACGATTACCATGTCCGCCCCTCGGATCAGGTGCGCGATGCCTTTGGGGAAACCCCGGAACGATGGAATGCCTACTGGGCGCAGACAGAGGCGACACTCGCGCAAAATGCCGAAGCCGATCGTCGCCAAGCCGCAGCCCAAAATGCCCGGGCGAGCGAGGATGCCGCCTATGCCGAGTATGAGGACGTCCTGGCACAGTGCACCAATCCGGCATTCTTCGATAAGTCGCAGATGGGCGGTTCTTACACAAGCCGCGACATTACGGTGAATCGCAATCTGGAAATGTGCAATTCTGCGCTGAGTTCCGCGCGAGACCTCGCTTATCGGCGCAAGGACCAGGATCGCATCCGCAGGTACGCCAACTTCAAGTTCGGCGTGCCTGGGCAATAGGCCGGGCCCGCAAACCAAACGCCGCCCGGATCGCTCCGGGCGGCGGCTCGCTGCAAGGGTTGCTGCAGGGGATCGGGTTCAGTCGGCCTTGGCGACCTTGGCGACGCGGCGATAGGGAACGAATTCACCCAGGCTGACGAAGCCGGTGGTGAAATGCCCGGTGCGGTCGACGGTGTGGACGATGTCGAGATCGCACAGCTGGCTGCCGCTGGTGCGGGTCACCAGGATATCGTCGTCATCCAGGTCCTTGGCGTTCTTGGGCACGTTGACCCAGATCGTATTGCCCCAGCCATAGACGATCGCGGTACCATCAAGCACACGCATTTCGCGGGTATCCCAGCTGGAGATGCAATTGACCGGCTGGCCCGCCTCACGCCCTTCGAGCAGCTTGTCGAGCTGCTGCTGCGGGGTCAGCCGGGGCTTGGCTTCAAGCGAGGCTGCGCCGAACATGGCGGCCGTCGCGGCGACGGCGCCGAAAAGGGTGGCAGTGATAAGGGTGCGCATGGTCATCGTCCTTCTCCCCTCTTCCTACCACGATAGCCGGGCTTCCTGAACCCAAGCTGAAACCTCAGGCCGAGCCGCCCACGGTCAGGCTGGACAGCGAACCAGATACCAGGGCCAATAGGCGCCGGGCTGATAGAGGATGATCCTGTCCGGCCCGAGGATGCCCAGATGTCCCGAAAACTTCGGCTGCGTGTTTAGCAGGCCACGATAGCTGAACGAAATTCCGACGATGATCCTGGCCTGTTGCATGGCTCCGACGGAATTCTTTGCCGGGATCGCCTCGCCAAGCGTAACCGCAGAAACGACCGGGCCGGGTGAATCGCGATTGATATCGGATTCGACCTTGAGGTCGGCCAACTTGCCAGAAAAGCGCAGCGCCGAATCCTTGCCATCCGCGCCGCGTGCGCAGTGATGACCCGCGCGGACCGGATCGGCGGGCGACCAATCGGTTTGGGCGGAGCCCCAGCGTCCGCGCAGGAAGTCCGAAATGTCCTCGGCCGCTGCAGGTGCAGGCACAGCCCCGACCACGGCGAACAGGACTGCCATGCAAATCATCCGCATGATCTTCGCCTCCAACTAATTCAGGCCGTGCCGCCTACGGTCAGCCCTTCGACCAGCAGGCTCGGCTGCCCCACGCCCGCCGGAACGCTCTGCCCGCCCTTGCCGCAAATCCCGACGCCTTCGTCGAGCGCCATGTCGTTGCCGATCCCGGTCACCCGGGTCAGCACCGAAGGCCCGTCGCCGATCAGCGTCGCGCCCTTGATCGGCGCACCCAGCTTGCCGTTCTCGACCCTGTAGGCCTCGGTGCAGGAAAACACGAACTTGCCCGAGACGATATCGACCTGCCCCCCCCCAAAGCTCCTGGCGAAGATCCCGTTGCCGATCCGCGACAGCAGCTCGGCCGGATCGTCGTTGCCGCCCTTCATGAAGGTGTTGGTCATCCGCGGCATCGGCGCGTGGGCATAGCTCTCGCGCCGGCCGTTGCCGGTGGCGGCCACGCCCATCAGCCGGGCATTGAGCCGGTCCTGCATGTAGCCTTTCAGGATCCCGTCCTCGATCAGCACGGTTTCCTGGGTCGGAGTGCCCTCATCGTCGATCGAGAGCGAGCCGCGCCGCCCGGCAATCGAGCCATCATCGACCACGGTCACGCCCGGCGCGCCGACCCGCTCGCCGATCCGCCCGGAAAAGGCGCTGGTGCCCTTGCGGTTGAAATCGCCTTCAAGCCCGTGGCCGACCGCTTCGTGCAGCAGCACGCCGGGCCAGCCGGGGCCGAGCAGCACGGTGAATTCCCCGGCCGGGGCGGGGATGCTTTCGAGGTTGGTCAGCGCCTGGGCCAGCGCGGTGTCGATCGCGCGGTTCCAGGTGGCCGGTTCGAACAGGTCATCATAAAGCCGCCGTCCGCCGATCCCGAAGCTGCCGGTCTCGCGCCGGCCGTTCTGTTCGGCGACGATCGAGACGTTGAGCCGGACCAGCGGGCGCACATCGTGCGCGACGAAGCCGTCGGCGCGGACGATCTCGACCACCGACCACGAACCGGCGAGGCTGGCGGTGACCTGCACCACCCGCGGATCGCGGGCCCGCGCGGCCGCGTCGATCGTTTCGAGCAGGCGGACCTTCTCGGCAAAGCCCAGCGCGTCGAGCGGCGACATGTCGGTATAGAGGTGCCGGTTGCTGGCGCGCGGCGGCGGGGCTGGCTGGCCCTTGGCCGGATCGAGCAGCTGCAGCGTTTCCCCGGCGCGGCGGATCGCTTCCTCGCTGATCTCGTTGGCATGGGCAAAGCCGGTCATCTCGCCCGAGACCCCGCGCAGCCCGAACCCGGCATCGCGCGAATAGTCGGCAGTCTTGAGGCGCCCGTCATCGAAGGCAAAGGTCTCGCTGGCGATGAACTGCATGTAGAGCTCGCCATCGTCGCAGCGCGCCAGCGCCTCGGCGGTGAGCGCCTGGGCGCGGGCCGGATCGAGCTGGCGGTAAAGCAGTGAGCGGGGATCGGGGGTGGTCATGGATTGCGATATAGGCACAGTTTCGGCCATGGCCAGTCGCAAAGGGAGGGCAAGCGATGAAGCAGCAGTTCGAAGTGCGCCAGATGGCCTCGCCCGATGGCCCGGTGGCGGGGCTGATCGATCAGGCCAACGCCAGCGGCTTTCGCTTTATGGAGACGCTGCGGCGCGAATGGCACGCGGGCAACAACCGGTTTGACCGGCCCGGCGAGATCTATCTCGAAGTGTTGCTGGATGGACGGATCGTTGCCGCTGGTGGGCTCAATATCGATCCCTATGCCGGGCGCAGTGACATAGCACGCATCCGCCACGTCTATGTGCTGGAGGAAGCCCGCCGATCAGGAGCCGGGCGGTTGCTGCTTGAACAGTTGATTGAACGGGCCCGGCAGAACTTCAGGCGTCTGCGGCTGCGCACCAATACTTTGGAGGGCGGAGCCTTTTATGCGGCGATCGGTTTCGAAACCAGCAGCGAGGACGCCGCCACCCATGTGATGGAGCTTTAGACGCTGGCGCCAGAGGCGATGTCGGGCAGTGCGGCCTGATCGGCACCGTCGGCCGGGCCGCCCTTGAGCACGAAGCGCTTGTCGCAATAGCCGCAATCGACATAGCCGTGCTCGTCGATTTCCAGGAACACGCGGGGATGGCCCAGCGCCGCGCCGCCGGGAATGTCGGTGGCGCCATCGCAGGAAACGCGGGTGGTGGTGACGGTGACGGTTTCGGGCTGGTTGCTCATGCCCCGGCCCTTAGCAAGCACGCGGCGGCATTTCCAGCCTACTGGTACTGCACGGTAACGTTGAAGGTGCCGTTATAGACCCCGGGGGCCTGGTTGGCCCCGACATTGAGCCTCCCGCCCAGCCGGAAGGTAAAGATCCCGGTGTTGGAATTGATCTGGTAGCGCCGGTTGCCATTGCCCAGGCCGTGCCCGTTGCCGCCGATGTAGGTGACGTCGGGGGCAAGACCCATGGTGAAATTGTTGACCGTCATGGTCGCTCCGCCCGGTCCGGTCAGGGTCACCGTGGTCGGGATCTGGGCCCGGAAGGTCAGGCGGCGGACCCCCATCCCGGCGAATTCGGCATAGTGGCAGGTGCCGGCATGCAGGATCGGCCCGGTCACCGTGCAGACCCCGGTATCGGGATTGACCGTGACCGTGCCGGCGGTCGGCCGCGCCGCGATCCGGCCGAAGTCGAGGTCCTGAACCTTGATCAGCGATAGCGGTTCGACAATCACCGCCTGGGCGGTTCCGGTTGCCGACTGGGCCTGCGCGGGACTCGTCAGTACGCCGGCGCAGGCAAGCGCCAGCGCGGCGCAAATTCCGCGCCACAGCCGCTGCAAAGGTGCGCAGTGTGAGAGAACCCCCCAGTTCATGCTTGCCGGTCTAGGTTATCGGAATGAAGGGATGCTGCAACAGCATGGTTAACGCAGCGGTAGGAAATGGGATGCCCGCCGCGCATTTCCGGGCTTTACGCGGCCTTGGCCCAACCGCTA
>CAZNII010000101.1:0-1191 GCA_964573075.1 uncultured Novosphingobium sp.
TCAAGGTCGAGGCGACCAAGTTCACCGAGGTCGGCTATGTCGGCCGCGACGTCGAGCAGATCGCCCGCGACCTGGTCGAGGAAGCGATCCGGCTGGAAAAGGACCGGCGCCGCGAAGCGGTGCGCGAGGCGGCCGAGAAGGGCGCGATGGACCGGCTCCTCAAGGCGCTGGTCGGCGATGGCGCCAGCGAGGCGACCCGCGAATCGTTCCGCCAGCGGATCGTCGAAAAGGCGATGGACGGGGTCGAGGTCGAGATCGAGGTCGAGGACAGCCCCGGCATGGGGATGGACATTCCCGGCATGCCCGGCGGGATCGGGATGATCAACCTGTCCGAAATGATGGGCAAGGCGCTGGGCAAGCAGAACCTCAAGCGGCGCAAGCTGAAAGTGCCCGATGCCTGGGCCAAGCTGGTCGACGAGGAAGCCGAAAAGCGCATGGACCAGGATGATGTCGCCCGGGTCGCGCTGGCCAATGCCGAGACCAACGGAATCGTCTTCATCGACGAGATCGACAAGATCGCGGTCAGCGATGTCAGGGGCGGTTCGGTATCACGCGAAGGGGTGCAAAGGGACCTTCTGCCGCTGATCGAAGGTACCACGGTGGCCACCAAGTATGGCCCGATGAAAACCGACCACGTCCTGTTCATCGCCAGCGGTGCCTTCCACGTCGCCAAGCCCAGCGACATGCTGCCCGAACTGCAGGGCCGCCTGCCGATCCGGGTCGAGCTGAAGGCGCTGAGCGAGGACGACTTCGTCCGCATCCTCTCCGAAACCCGCGCCAACCTGGTTGAGCAGTACAAGGCGCTGCTCGGCACCGAGAAGGTTGCGCTGGAGATCACCCCCGGCGCGATCCGCGAAGTCGCGACCATCGCCGCGCAAGTCAACGAGGCGGTCGAGAACATCGGCGCGCGGCGGCTCCAGACGGTGATGGAAAAGCTGCTCGAGGAACTCAGCTTCGAGGCCGAGGACCGCGAGGGCGAAACGGTGACGGTCGATGAAACCTATGTCCGCGAGCGGCTGGCCGGGCTGGCGAAGGACACCGATCTCAGCAAGTACATCCTGTGAGCCAGCCGATGCACCAGACCCCCGACGACCGCCCGATCTACCGCCTGCTCACCGGCAAGGACGACCGCGCCTTTTGCGAGCGGGTGTCCGAAGCGCTGGAGCAGGGTTGGCGGCTTTACGGTTCGCC
>CAZNII010000101.1:1291-8264 GCA_964573075.1 uncultured Novosphingobium sp.
TCACTCCGCCGCCTGCCCGTATTCCTCGATAGCCTCGGCCTGGCGGGTCCACATTTCGGCGTAGAGCCCGCCGCGCTTCAACAGGTCCGGGTGGTTGCCCTGCTCGGCCAGCTGGCCGTCATTGAGCACCAGGATCGTGTCGGCATCGGCGATGGTCGAAAGGCGGTGCGCGATCGACAGCGAGGTGCGCCCCTCCGCCACCGAATGCAGCGTGGCGAGGATGTCCTGTTCGGTGCGGGTGTCGAGCGCGCTGGTTGCTTCGTCGAGCAGCAGAATCGGCGGGTTCTTGACCAGCGTGCGGGCAATCGCCACCCGCTGCTTTTCCCCGCCTGACAGCTTCAGCCCGCGCTCGCCAACTTCGGTCTCGAAACCCTGCGGCAGCCGCGCGATCAGGTCCATCAGTGCCGCGCCGCGCGCCGCCGCCTCGATCTCGGCCTGGCCGGCGCCGTCGCGGCCATAGGCGATGTTGTAGCCGATGCTCTCGTTGAACAGCACCGAATCCTGCGGGACGATCCCGATCTGGGCACGCAGCGAGGCCTGGGTAACCTCGCGGATATCCTGCCCGCTCACCAGTACGCGGCCTTCCCATGGATCGTAAAAGCGGAACACCAGCCGGGCGATCGTGCTCTTGCCTGCGCCCGAGGGGCCGACGATCGCCACCTGGTGCCCGGCCGGCACCTCGAAGCTGAGCCCCTTGAGGATCGTGCGGTCCGGTTCGTAGCCGAACACCACGTTGTCAAAGGCCAGGGTCGGGCGGCTCACCACCAGCGCCGGGGCGCCGGGGGCGTCCTGCACCTCGATCTCGGTATCGATCAGCCGGAACATGTCGGCCATGTCGATCAGCCCCTGGCGGATCGTGCGATAGACCATGCCCAGCATGTCGAGCGGGCGGAACAGCTGGGTCAGATAGGTCTGGACGAAGACCAGCTGTCCGGCGCTGTATTCGCCCCGGGCCCAGCCGCGCACCGTCAGTGCCAGCGCCCCGGCCATCAGCAGGTTGGTGACCAGCGCCTGGGCGATGTTGAGCAGGCCCAGGCTGTTCTCGCTCTTCACCGCGGCGCGGGCATAGGCCTGGGTGGCCTGGGCATAGCGGGCTTCCTCGCGCGCCTCCGCGTTGAAGTATTTCACCGTCTCGTAATTGAGCAGCGAATCGACCGCCCGGGCCAGCGCCTGCCCGTCGAGCCGGTTCATCTGTTCGCGCAGCTTGGTCCGCCATTCGGTGATTGCCCGGGTCACCCAGATATAGGCGACCACCGCCAGCGCGGTCGATGCGACCAGCGGCCAGCCGAAATTGAGGTAGAAGATCACCCCGACCCCGCCCAGCAGGATCACTGTGGGGGCAATATTGAACAGCATGAAATAGAGCATCGTGTCGATGCTCTTGGTCCCGCGCTCGATCACCTTGGTCACTTCGCCGGTGCGGCGGGCGAGGTGGAAGCGCAGCGACAGGCGGTGCAGGCGGTTGAATACGTGCTCGGCCAGTTGCGCCGTGGCCTGCTGGCCGACCCGTTCGAACACGATGTTGCGCAGGTTGTCGAACACCACGCCCATCAGCCGTCCGGCGCTGTAGGCCAGCACGAACAGCATGGCGAACGTGATCACCCGGTTGCCGGTGACGCTCATCGCGTCGACCGCCCATTTCAGGAAATAGGGCAGGGCGAACTGGGTGGCGGTGGAGGCCAGGATCAGCGCGACCGCGCCGACGATCCGCGTGCGCAGTCCCCAATCGTCCGCCGGCCACAGATAGGGCAGGAACCGGCGTAGCGTTCCCCAGCCGTCATGGCGGGCATCGCGGGAAGGAGCGGCTGGGAAGTCGGGCGGCATCGCCCCCATTTAGGGGCAAGCCTGCGAAAGGGAAGGGCGCAGCCTAGTCCAGCCGCGAGCCGAGATTGTTGTCGTGCCAGTCGAACGCGCTTTCCGGCAGGTCGAAATAGATCTTGCGGGTTGAGAAATCGATCGCCACCCGGTCCAGCTGGCGCAGGTCGCGCATTCCCAGGAACAGCGCCGGGCGTTCCAGCAGCTGCAGCTTTTCGAAGTGCGGCGAGTCGGCATAGGCGATGCGGACATTGGCAAAGGTCACTTCCCCGATCCGCAACGCGCGGGCATAGCCCAGGTCGGCGACGATCGACTGGCCGGTCACCGATTGAAGCTCGGCCTGGCCATTGGTTCCGCGCCGGGTCAGGGCTCGCTGCAAGGCGCGGTTGCCGATCGAGGTATCCGAACCGGTATCGATCACCACATCGACGCGCACCCCATCGACCTGGGCCTGGGTCATGATCAGCTGGCCCGAACGGCGCCGCGCGGTGACAACGATTTCGTAGCCGCGATTGCCGCCCAGGGTCCTGGCGTCCGCCACCGCCATCACTCCCTTGCGGAAGTCGATCTGAACCCTCTGACCTTGCAGGCTGTCGAGCCCGATGATCCCGTCGGCGCCGATATCCCCGCGTTCCAGCACCGGGGCGAGAATTCCGTAGTAGGAGCGCTTGCCGAGATCGATCTGGTCAACCTCGACGGTATCGACCATCTCGCTCCCGGCCACTCCGGTCAGCTTGACCCGGCCGCTGACCGGCAGGGCAAGGGTGCTGACAACGCCGGACGACAGGACCGTGTTTTCCGCGCCGGTATCGATCAGGAACTGGAACGGGCCACGGGCGCCGATCTTGACCGGCACGGTGAGCCGGTCATTCCGGTCATCCTGGGTCGTGATGACATCGACCTGGTTGGCCTGCTGGGCACCATCCTGGCCGATCACGATCGGCATGGCGAGCAGCAGCGAAAAGGCAGAGAGCGACAGCGGATTGAGCGGCATGGCGGGGCTCCTCTCGGACCGGGAGTCTACCCCATGCCCGCATCAACCGCAAAGCCGCTTATCGATTGCTCTGGACACTCGGACGGGGGGCGATTGCCGATCGGGCGGCTGCGACAATCGCGGCGATCTCGGTGAACAGCGGATGGCGGACCAGACCAAGGGTGGCCAGCCAGGCCAGCACCCCGCCGCCGACGCCCAGCGCGAGCTGGCCCAGCCCGGCATCGGCCGGCCCGTGCCACAGCGCATAACCGGCCAGCACCGGGGCCACCGCAGCCACGGTGCCGATAAGGCTCTTGGCCCAGATCCGCAGCAGGTCGGGCCAGCGCACTTCGAGTATCTCGCGCAGGAACGGCGCATAGGTGGCAATCCAGAACAGCCCGTGGGCCAGCCGTGAGACGGCCACCCAGATCAACCCGAACGGGGCGGCCAAGGCCAGCAGAAGTACCGAGGCGATCGTTTCATAGATGTTGAAGCGCACCAGCCGCTTCATCTGCCCGAGCAGGATCGGCAGATCGCCGTTGAGCGGCACCGCGACATAGCACAGCTGCGACAGCGCAACCCAGGCCAGCAGTGGCGCGGTCGCGATCCAGCGCGGACCATAAAGCAGCTGCACCAGCGGTTCGGCCAGCACGGCGATTCCCGCCATCGCCGGCCAGGTGATCCCGGTATAGGCGGCAACGACGCGCAGATAAGGTGGGCCGAGCGGCTGTCCTTCGTCGCGGACCTTGCGGAAGGCGGGATAGAACACGCCGGTCACCGCGCCGGAAACCAGCAATCGCAATTGCAGCGCCAGCCCCGAGGCGCGGGCGAACAGGCCGACGGCGACTTCGTTGAGGATCCGCCCGATCAGCAGTTCGGGCGCGCGCACCGTTACCGAAGCGCAGACCGACTGGACCGTGTTGGTTCCGCCCAGCGCGACAATCGGGGCAGAGCCCTTTAGCCGCAGGACTCGCGGCAACATCCCGCCGGCGCGCCACTGGCTGACCGCCATCCGCGCCGCCTGCTGGGCAAAGGCACCCCAGGCCAGCGCCATCGCGCCATGCCCGCGCATCGCCAGGAACAACGCGGTCGCGCCGTTGGCCAGCGCTGCGCCGACTTCGATCATGGTGTTCGATTTGAAATCCATCCGCCGCTGGCACAGCGCCTGCGGCACGATTGCCAGCGGGACCAGCAGATAGGCACTGGCAATTACCAGCCCCAGCGGCAGCAGCCGGGGTTCGTCATAGAACCAGGCAACCGGCCAGGCCAGCAGGATCGAAGCCAGGGCAACGCTCCAGGCGACGCTGATCGACAGGGTGAAGGCGGTCTGGATCTTCTCCTCGGTCAGATCGCGTTCGCCGGCAATGTAGCGGGCAACGCCAAAGTCCTGGAGAAAGGCGACCAGGGTGATTGCGGCAAAGGCGATCGAGAACAGCCCCAGTTCGGAGGGATCGATAAACCACCGCGCCAGCACCACGCTGGTCACGAACTGGATCGCGAACGAGGTATATTGCGAAGCGATCGCCCAGATCGCCGCGGAACGGACCGACATCGCGCTCATGCCGCGATCCTTCCCCGGACCAGGGCGGCCGCGGTTTTGGCGGCATGGACGGGATGGCCGGCGCCGAGCAGGCGGGCGGCGGCGCGCCACAGGTGCGAAGTGGGGCCGGCATCGCCGATGTGCCCGATCAGCGCATCCCAGCCGGCTCCGGCCAGGGCTTCGGGCGCATAAAGACAGCGCGCCACGATCCGGCGGCGGACATAGGCGGCGGAACCTGCGCCAAACAGCGCGTCGAGCCCGTCAAGTCCGGGCAGGGCAATCAGTCCTGCGGTCGGGTCCGGGCGGCCGGCCTGCCGCTCGCAGCGTGCCAGCCAGGCGATTGCCGCGTTGCGGGTCTGCTCGACCAGGTTGGCGGAGCTGACCTGGCGGGCGTGGATCCGGTAGGAGACCAGCGTGTCGGGCAGGTTGGCGAGCTTGCCGACCTCGGCCAGGCGCAGCCACAGGTCATAGTCTTCGGCATGGCGATAGGCGGCGCGGTAGCCACCGATAGCTTCCATTGCGGCATGGCGGATCATCACCGCATTGTGGTTGAGCAGCGGACCGTCCTCGAAGTTGGCGACCAGCCCATCGTGGCTGAGCGGGCGGTCGATCGGCGGGCGGACCAGCGGGTTTCCTGCTGCGTCGATCTTATCGCATTCGCAACTGACCGCGACGTGACCGGGATTGCCGGCAAGGAAAGCCAGTTGCCGGGTGAACCGCTCGGGCCGGCAGACATCGTCACTGTCCATCAGCGCCAGGATCGGCGCGCGGGCTTCGCCGACCAGCCGGTTGAGCGCGGCGACGCGTCCCCTTTTGCCCGGCGGCAGCACCCGGATCCGCGGATCGCCGGCCGCGCGATCGGCAATGACCGAGGCCGAGCGGTCCTGCGAATGGTCATCGACGATCAGGAACTCGAAGTCGGCAAAGTCCTGCGCCAGAATCGAATCGATCGCCTGGCCGACGAAGGGTTCGTCGTTCCACACGCTCATCACGACGCTCAGGGCAGGCATTTGCGCCATTTCAGTTCCACAGCGCCGCGACCGAGGCGACCACACTCATGTCGGCCGATCCGGCCCCGCGGCTGTGGGCGCGCCGGCGCCAGGCCAGCATCGGCCGGGCCAGCATCGGGAAGACCCGCCACAACGCGAAGGACAGTGCCCAGACCGGTCCGCTGACCAGGCCCTTGACCCGGCGCAGCTCGGCCAGTCCGCGCTGGGTGTCGCCGTCGACCACCCGGTCGACCGCGTGCTCGAAGTCGAGCGCCTGGTGGTTCTGGGCGATCAGCCGGTCGAGCAGGGCCTGCTCGGGCGCATCGTCGGGGAGGGCGGCCTTGGCCTTCTCGTAAACCCGGATGTTGCCGAGCAGCAGCCGTCCGGCATGAGCCGAAGCGGAGTTGGGCCGCACCCGGTATTCGCCCAGCACTTCGTCGACATAACCGGCGACGCCGCCCAGCTGCATCAGCCGCACCCACAGGTCGAAATCCTCGGACTGGGCCATGGCGGTATCGAACCCGCCGACCGCGTCGAAGTCAGCGCGGCGGAAGGTTGTGCCGATATAGACCCCGAAGCTGCGGTCGAGCACGTCGGCCAGAGTGCCGCGGGTGCCATCGCCGTTGCCTTGCTTGCCGTCGAAGCAGAACCGCTCGTGGGGGACCGCGCCAAAGATCAGGGCATTGACCGTGACCAGGCGGATCGCTGGATCGGTTTCGAGCAGCGGCACCGTGCGGGCCAGATAGTCCGGCCGGATCCGGTCGTCGCCGTCGAGCAGGGCGATCAGTGGGGCGCCGGTCGCCGCGATCGCGGTGTTGCGTGCCGAGGAGACGCCGTGGTTCGGAGTCGAGAGGAACTGGATCCGCGGATCGGCGAGGTAAGGCGCAACCGCGCCGGCGACATCGTCGGGCGCGCCATCGTCGATTACCACGCATTCCCACTCCGTGAAGGTCTGGGCCTGTAGCGAATCAAGCGCCTCGCCCAGCAGGTGGGCAACGCCATAGGCGGGCACGATCACCGCCACGCGCGGGCGCGTGGGTGCGGTAGGGTGGGGGAGAGCGACCTCGGACATGGTCGCAAGCATAGCTAAGGGGCGTTAATCATCGCCTTACGCAGGGGGGCAAAGCGCGAAAAGTTACCTGATTCGGCAATGATTCGGGCTGTCCAAGCCGGCAATGCTGCTCGAAACCCTAGGATTCCTGCGACTTTGAGGCTGATTGAAATAAAATTGCAAAAAGGCGTTGACCGAATCAAAGGTCAGGCTTAGAGGCCCGTTCACCGGACGGGAACGCCGCTTCAAAAACGGCAGAAACGCTCCGGTCGCCAACAACGACGGACAACAGTCCCCCGGTAGCAAAAATCGGGGTACGATGGTTGTCCGCCTGATTTTGTCGGTGGCTCTTTGACATTGTCGGTTTAGATGAAGGGACATGTGGGCGACGGCGCCCCATCCGGGGAGCTTCAGGCTCCGTGTATGGGTTGATTAAGTCGTTACCTCATATGTCCTTCGTATCCATTACGTTTGACAAGTGCAGGTATCGGCTCCTGAAGTTCGGTATCGCGGTTGGCGGGGCTTGCTCCGTGCCGTGCATATCGTGACACAAACTTGAGAGTTTGATCCTGGCTCAGAACGAACGCTGGCGGCATGCCTAACAC
>CAZNII010000102.1:0-4325 GCA_964573075.1 uncultured Novosphingobium sp.
TCGACGTCGCGGCCGACATAGCCGACCTCGGTGAACTTGGTCGCCTCGACCTTGACGAACGGCGCCTCCGCCAGCTTCGCCAGACGCCGGCTGATCTCGGTCTTGCCGCAGCCGGTGGGCCCGATCATCAGGATGTTCTTGGGCGTCACCTCGTCGCGCAACTCGGGCGAGAGTCGCTGGCGCCGCCAACGGTTACGCAGGGCGACCGCGACGGCCTTCTTGGCCTCGGCCTGGCCGACGATGTGCTCGTCAAGCGCGGCGACAATGGCCTTGGGGGTCAGGTTGTCGATCATTCGCCGATCACCTCGACCGTCACGCGATCATTGGTGAAGACGCAGACTTCGGCCGCCACGGCCATGGCGCGGCGGGCGATCTTTTCGGGGTCCTGTTCGTAATCGACCAGCGCCTTGGCGGCCGACAGGGCATAGTTCCCGCCCGAACCGATCGCCGCGATCCCCTCTTCGGGCTCAAGCACGTCGCCGTTGCCGGTCAGGATCAGCAGCACGTCCTTATCGGCCACGATCATCAGCGCCTCGAGATTGCGTAGGTACTTGTCGGTGCGCCAGTCCTTGGCCAGTTCCACCGCCGCGCGCATCAGTTGCCCGCGGTGCTGTTCCAACTTCTTCTCAAGCCGTTCGAACAGAGTGAAGGCATCGGCCGTCGCCCCGGCGAAACCGGCGATCACGCTGCCATCGCCGATCCGCCGCACCTTGCGCGCGTTCGGCTTCATCACCGTGTTGCCCATGGAAACCTGGCCATCCCCGGCGATGACGGTCTTGCCGCCCTGCTTCACGCCGATGATGGTAGTGCCGTGCCACTGGACCAGGCCGTGGCTGGAATGAGGATCAGTCATGCGCCGGATATATGCCTTATCCGGCCGGCTTCAATATCAGCTGCCGTTGGGGCCGCCCGGACCGCCACCGGCGGCGCCGACCTGGCCGATGTTGCCGAACAGGTCCTCAAGGAAAGTGCGTTCGCGGCCGAGCGTCGGGGTCTTGTCGCCATCGGGGCTGATATTGGCGACCTTTTCCATCCCGCTGCGCTGGACCTCGACAACGTTGCCCTTGTCGTCGAATGTGATCTTCACCAGCAGCTGCTCATGCGGCTTGGGCCGGGTAAAGGCAGCCTGGCGGGTGTTGGTCGAAATATAGTACCAGTCCTTGCGGCCGAACTGGCTGATGAAGCTGGGCCTGCCGAGCATGCGCTCGACCGATTGCTGATTGTCGATCCCGGGCTGAACCGAATCGAGCAGTGGGCCATCGACCAGGTACCCGCGATGGTCCTTGATCGAGGCGCAGGCAGACAGCGCCAGCGCCATCACCGCCACACCCACAATTCGTCCCTTGATCGGCATTTGCATTCGCTCCGTCCGGCGGCCTCGCGGGATTGCCCGCGCCGCCCCTATGATCTATTCGCCGCCAGCCTTAGGCCGCCTTGGCCCGCCGCGCAATGGCGGGCGATGGGCGGGACCGGTTTAATGCCCGCTGAATGGAAGGACGCTCTGCCCCGATGTCGCTGCTGAAGAAGCTGTTCGGCAATTCAGCCCGCGATCAGGCGCGGGTCCGCCCGCTGTGGCACAAGGTGGTCGGGCTGGCCCGCGATCCCGAATGGTACGCCAACGGCGGGATCGCCGATACCGTCCCCGGCCGGTTCGACTGCATCACGCTGGTGCTTTGCCTGGTCATGCTGCGGATGGAAGGAGAAGAGGCCCTGCGCGGACCTTCGGCCCGGCTGACCGAGTTGTTCGTCGACGACATGGACGGCCAGCTACGCCAGAGCGGTGTCGGCGACCTGGTGATGGGCAAGCGGATGGGCAAGCTGATGAGCGTGCTGGGTGGTCGGCTCGACGCAATCAGGACGGCGATGGCCGAACCCGGCGATGACGCGCTGATGGCAGTGATCGAACGCAACGTCACGCTGGGCGAAAGCGCCGATACGGCCGCGATCGCCGCGCGGATGCGCGCGCTGGCCGCCGCTCTGGCGGCGCTGGACAGCGAAGCGCTGCTGGCCGGAAGGATCGGAGCATGAGCGAGTTCTTACGTGAATATGATAGCGCCCGCCTGCCCGCCGGGGAATTGTTGCTTGAAGCAAGCGACGCCGAATGCGCCGCGCTGGCCAAGCGCTTTGGTCTGGTTGCGATCAAATCGTTGTCGGCCCGGATCACGCTCCTGGCCGATGGCCCAGCGGTGCGCGCGAGCGGGCGGTTCGAAGCAGATGTGGTGCAAAGCTGCGCTGTATCGGGCGAGGACTTGCCGGTCCATCTGGCCGAGCCGATCGCGCTGCGCTTCGTCCCCGCCGGAGAGCGGCTCGACAGCGACGAGGAAGTCGAACTCAGCGCCGACGAGCTCGACGATATCGAACTGGAAGGGACCCGCTTCGATCTGGGCGAGGCTGTTGCCCAGTCGCTCGCTCTGGCGATCGATCCCTATCTGGAAGGCCCCGGCGCCGCAGGGGCTCGCCGCAAGGCCGGCCTGCTCGGCGAAGGCGAAAGCGGACCTTTCGCAGCGCTCAAAGGTCTGTTGAAGGACTGAGCGCGGCTCAGAACGGAATATCGTCGTCGAGATCGTCGGCGAAACCGCCGCCCGCACCGCCGCCCTGCTGGCCGCCGCCGAAGCCGCCACCGCCCGAGCGCTGACCACCGCCGAAATCGCCCCCGCCGCTGCGCTGGCCGCCGCCAAAGTTGCCGCCACCACCGCCCTGGCCGCCGCCCGGCGCGCCATCGAGCATGGTCAGGACGCCGTTCATGCCGACCGAGACTTCGGTCGAGTAGCGGTCATTGCCCGACTGGTCCTGCCATTTGCGGGTGCGCAGGCTGCCTTCGATATAGACCTTCGAACCCTTGCGCAGATAGCGCTCGGCCACGCCGACCAGCCCGTCGGACTGGAGCACCACGGTGTGCCATTCGGTCCGCTCCTTGCGCTCACCGGTGTTACGGTCCTTCCAGTTTTCCGAAGTGGCGATCCGCAGATTGCAGATTCGTCCGCCGTTCTGGAACGACTTTACCTCAGGATCGGCGCCCAGGTTGCCGATGAGAATGACCTTGTTGACGCTGCCTGCCATCGAATCGAGTCCCTTTGATTTCAGGACAACCGCCTAGCCAATCACGCGGTGCGGTCCAAGCACATGCGTGGGGTTTTCCCGGTTTCGGATGCAATCGCCGGAAAGTCAGCCCAGCCCCAGCCAGATCGCAGTCCAATAGGTCAGACCGGCAAACAGATAGGCCAGTGCGAACAGGTAGCCGAGCATGAAGGCCGGCCATTTCCATCCATTGGTCTCGCGCCGGGTCACGGCGATAGTGCTCATGCATTGCGGAGCGAAGACGAACCAGGCGAGGAAGGCCAGAGCAGTCGGCAGGGTCCAGTGCGCCTTGAGCTGGGTGCCAAGCGCCTGTGCGGCTGCATCCTCGTCCTCAGCCGAGACCGCATAAGTGGTGGCGAGCGAACTGACCGCCACTTCGCGCGCGGCCATCGCCGGGATCAGCGCCAGGGCGATGTCGCGGTTGAACCCGATCGGTTCGACCACCACGGCAAGTCCATTGGCCATTTGGCCGGCGATCGAGGCATCGACCTGGTTTTCGCCCGGCCCGGCCTTGGGAAAACTGAGCAACAGCCACAGCACGACGGTGGTGGTCAGAATGATCGTTCCCGCGCGGCGCAGGAAGATCCAGGCGCGCTGGTACAGCCCGATCAGCAGATCGCCCAAGCGCGGCATCTGGTACTTGGGCAGTTCCATGATGAACCCGCTGGCCGCCCCCTGGGTGACCGAGCGGCGCAGCGCCAGCGCAGCTGCCATCGCCCCCAGGATACCCAAAACGTAGAGCCCGAACAGCACCAGCCCCTGCAAGCCGATCCCCGGGCCGACCGCGCGGTTGGGAATAAATGCCGCGATGATCACGGCATAGACCGGCAACCGCGCCGAACAGGTCATCAGCGGCGCGATCAGGATCGTGGTCAGCCGGTCGCGCGGGTCGGGGATCGATCGGGTCGCCATGATTCCCGGCACCGCGCAGGCGAAACTGGAAAGCAGCGGAATGAAACTGCGCCCGGACAGCCCGACCCGGGCCATCAGCCGGTCCATCAGGAAAGCCGCGCGGGCCATGTAGCCGGAGGCTTCGAGCGACAGGATGAAGAAGAACAGGATCACGATCTGCGGCAGGAACACCACCACCGATCCGACCCCGGCCAGCACCCCTTCGGTCAGCAGGTCGCGCAGCAACCCCGAGGGCAGGGCGACGCGAACCTGCGCCCCCATCCAGCCGACCAGCGCCTCAAGCGCATCGGCAAAGGGGGTGGCCCAGCTGAACACCGCCTGGAACATCACGAACA
>CAZNII010000102.1:4425-8145 GCA_964573075.1 uncultured Novosphingobium sp.
TGCAGGCTGTAGCTGCCTGGCAGGTCGGTCAGTTCGATCGCCTCACCGGTGGGGAGGATCAGGCGACCGGCCTTGCGCTCCACGGTGACGCCCGGATAGTTGGCGATCTTCTGGCGCGCACCGGTCAGGGCATTGAACAGGGCGCTTTTGCCGGCATTGGGGTTGCCGACCAGTGCGGCGCGGCGGGGACCCTCCATCTCAGGCTGCTTCCACCGTCATCGCCTGGGCGTGGGCGCGGCGCAAGGCAACGGTCATCCGCCCCACTTGCAGCGCGATCGGATCGCGCGTGCCGAAAATGCCGCGATGGGCCAGGGTAACTTCGGCATCGGGCTCGATCCCCAGCGCCAGCAGCCGCTGCGCCTCTTCCACCGCCAGCATCGACCAATCGACCGCGATGATGCGGGCGCGCTGGCCGATCCTGAGCTGGTCGAGAGTCATGACCTGCCGCTGCCACAAGGCGGCGCCTGTTGCAAGTCATTCGCAATAATATTGATCGAGGTCAAATGGCCTGCAAGTTTGACGTCAGGTTTCCCCGTCAACGCGCCGGGTAGCGCAACCGTCCGAGCAGGCGCACCGGGCTGAAATGCTCCTCTCGCGGGCGCAACAGGCGGGCCTTGGCCTTCTCGAATTTCATAATCCCTTCGATCCGCCGATCGAGGAAGGCGCGGGTATCGCCATGGCCTTCGCTGGTGTCGTTGACATAGACTGCCAGGGTCGCGGCATAGATTGAACCGAGCGTCATCCGCTTGGTATAGTGGTTGTAGTCGGTCGCCGTATCGCCCGCGAGGCGCCACATCGCATCGGCGCTGTGCCAACCGATTGCCAGCGCCCGCGCCGCGTTCTGGGGCATCGCCATGATCGACAGCGCCCGGCGCAATGCTTCCTTCTGGTGGGCGATCGCGTCGAGCCGGAACTGCACCAGGGTGCGAATCCGCTCGCGGATCTTGAGCGCGGCGATCTGTTCGGCCGGTAGCGCAGCCTGCATTGCCGCATCGATGCTGCGCACCCAGGCTTCGATCATGTCCATCGCTCCGCCCGAGAAGGCAAACAGCGCGGCATCGGGATCGACCCCTTCGGTCACGGCGGCATCGCGCACCGCAGCCTCGCTCCACCCGTCGAAGGCCGCCGCACCGGCGATCGCCGGGGCAAGCTTCAGTCGCAGATCGGCCAGGCTGGCGGGTTCATCCATGGTCAGAACTTCGGCCCATAGGTCTTCGGCCCTTCGCCAGGCTTGGGCTTGGGCTTGGCGTCGCTATCGATCACGTTGAGCAGCGCGCCATTGGCATCAAGCCGGGCATAGTCGCGCGCCGAGCGGCCCGAATTGTCAGCACGGTCAGGGTTGGCGCCGGCTTTCAGCAACACCCGCATCATCGGTATGTTGCGGTTGTGGACTGCAGTGATCAGCGGAGTTTCGCCGGCATTGTTGGTTTCATCGACGCGCGCGCCGCTCGAAATCAGCAGTTCGACCCCTTCGATGAAGTTCAGGTTGGCGGCGACCACCAGCGGGGTCACCCCGCGGTTGTCGCGAATGTTAACATTGGCGCCCTTGGCGATCAGGAACTGCATCCAGGTCAGGTCGCGCCGCGCGGTAACGATGTGCAGCGCCGCTTCGCCGCTGGTTACGTCGCGGGTGTTGATCAGGCTGGGGCTGCCTTCGGCCAGCATGTCGGTGACTTCCTGGCCTTCCTTCTTCTTGACCGCTTCGAGGAACTTGTAGCTGTCGGAAAACTGCGCGGCGGCCGGCGCGGGCAGCAGGACCAGCGCGGAAAGCGGGGCGGCAAGGGCCAGGGCCAGCGGCAGTCGGGTGAACTTCGGCACGAAAACGGATCCTCCTGTTGCGCGGCGAACGCGAGAATCGCCCGCCCTGCCAATCGCTCCTTGCGCAGCCCGGTTTAGCAGAGCATGAACCGCCGCGCCATGATCAAGCCGCTTGCAATCGCCGCTTTCGCCCTGACCCTCGCCGCCTGCTCGCCCCAGGGCCAGCAGCAGACGCCGCCCGCAACGATCGGTGCTTCGCTGGAAGGATCGAGCATCGGCGGGGCCTTCACGCTCAATGACAAGGACGGCAAGCGGGTCAGCTGGGATCAGTTCAAGGGCAAGTACCGGATCGTCTATTTCGGCTACACCTTCTGCCCCGATGCCTGTCCCACCGACATGAGCGTTTTAATCAATGGTTTCAATCTGTTCGCCAAGGATCACCCGCAGCAGGCGGCGGATGTCCAGCCGATCTTCATCACCATCGACCCCGCCCGCGACACGCCGGCCCGGATCGCCGAATTCACCGCCGCCTTTTCGCCCAAACTGATCGGTCTGACCGGGACCCAGGCGGAAGTCGACGTGGCGGTCAAGGCCTTCAAGGTGGTGGCACAGCGCGGGTCAGATACACCTGGCGGGTACCTGATGGACCACAGCCGGATGGCCTACCTGATGGGCCGGAACGGCGAGCCGCTTGCGGCCCTGCCGGTTGACAAGGACGCCAAGGCAGTGGCCGCGGACCTTGCCGTCCTGGTGAAATGACCGGCCTCAGGGACAAGTTCTGGACCCTGCCGATCGCCGCGCTGACGCGGGCCGAGTGGGAAGCGCTGTGCGACGGCTGCGGTCAATGCTGCCTACACAAGGCCGAGGATGAGGACACCGGCGACATCTACATGACCAATGTCGCCTGCCGGCTGCTCGACATTCCCACTGCCCGGTGCAGCGATTACAAGCACCGCAAGGCCCAGGTGCCCGATTGCGTCCGGCTCACCCCCAAACTGGCCGCGACCCTGCCCTGGCTTCCCGAAACCTGCGCCTACCGACTGCGCGCCGAGGAACTGCCGCTGCCCGATTGGCATTATCTGGTCTGCGGCGATCCCGAAGCGGTTCACCGCGCCGGGGTCTCGGTCCGGGGCAAGGCAATCCCCGAGGCGCTTGCCGGCCCGCTCGAGAACCATGTAATCCTGCCGCCTGGCGTGGAACTGGCCGATGATTGACTGGCTGCTGAAGAAGGAACGCGGTGATCCGCAGGTCGAAGTGGCGGGACGGCTGCTGCCGGTCGTGCTGCGCCGCACCTCGCAGGCCCGGCGGATGACCATGCGGCTGGCCCCCGATGGCAGCGAGGTGCGGATCACGCTGCCGCGCTGGGGCCGCAGTGCCGAGGCGCTCGATTTTGCCCGCAAACGCGCCGGCTGGCTCGCCGGGCAGCTGGCGGCGGTGCCGGAACGGGTCGAGATCGGCCACGGCGCGGCGCTGCCCTATCTGGGCGATCCGCATGTCATCGCCCACGATCCGGCTGCCCCGCGACGGGTCCGCGCCCGCGATGGCATGCTCTATGTTGGCGGCCCAACCGAATCGCTGACCCCGCGCCTGTCGCGCTGGCTTGAGGGCGAGGCCCGGCGGCTGCTGTCGGAAGACCTGGCCCACTATTGCGCCGTCGCCGGACAGCCCGTGCCGCGCCTGATGCTGAGCCGGGCGCGGCGGCGCTGGGGATCCTGCGCGCATGATGGGACGATCCGGATCAACTGGCGGCTGGTGATGGCCCCGGCCCATGTCCGCCGCTCGGTGGTGGCGCACGAGGTGGCGCATCTGGTCCACTTCGACCACAGCCCCGATTTCCACGCGCTGCTCGAGCGGATCTATGAAGGCGATATCCGCGCGGCGAATCGCTGGCTCAAGCGCGAGGGCCGGCAACTCTATGTCCCGCTTGGGTAATTTGCCGTAACCGGGAATTAACCACGATCG
>CAZNII010000103.1:0-6423 GCA_964573075.1 uncultured Novosphingobium sp.
CGCACCAGACCTCCCAGCCCAGCCCCCAGGCGCCCAGCGTCGGGCTTTCCCAGTCGTCCTCGACAAAGCGGATATCGTGCGCCAGCGGATCGACCCCGATTTCGGCCAGACTCTGGAGGTACAGCTCCTGCAGGTTGTCCGGGCTCGGCTTCATGATCACCTGGTACTGGTAATAGTGCTGCAGCCGGTTGGGGTTCTCGCCATAGCGGCCGTCGGTCGGCCGGCGGCTCGGCTGGACGTAGGCGGCGTTCCAGGGCTGAGGACCCAGGCTGCGCAGCGTGGTCGCCGGGTGAAACGTGCCCGCGCCGACGCGCATGTCATAGGGTTGCAGAATCAGGCAGCCCTGCTTGCTCCAGAAGGCATGGAGCGTGAGGATCATGTCCTGAAAAGAAAGGGGCGCTGTAGCGGTGCTCATGGCAGCGGCCTTTGGCCGAGAACCCCGCGCAAATCAACCGTTCCGGCAGCGATTATGGCCCGGAGTCAGGTGTACTTGACACTGTCAGCGAATCGCGACATATAGTCAGTCATACCTGACATCTTGACAGGTATACGAGACTCCACATCTCGCCGAAGAGGAACCATACCATGCTCAGCCGTTCGCTGTTTGCCGTCATTGCCCTGACCTCCACCCCGCTCGCTGCCCAGGATACCGTCCAGGTCGAAATCAACGTCACCGACCTGGATCTCTCGGCGCCTGAAGACCGGGCCCGGTTCGAGACCAGGTTGAAGCACGCCGCCCGCAACGCCTGCCGAGTAGACTATGACGCTCCCGGTGCGCGGGCCGCCGAAAAGCGCTGCGCCGAGGAAGTCATGAACAGTGCCCGCGCCGATAGCGGATAGCCCGCCTTGCCGGCGGGCGGGCGGCCCGACACATTGCCCCGCCGGGTCGCCCCTCCCTCACCAGACCCGCTCTTGAGGACAGCCACCACATGACAGTGAAGAAACGCTTCCACCTCTACTATCCGTTGCTCGCGACAGCATTCGCCTTGCAGGTCGTGAACTGGCTGGTTGTGCTGACCCGGTGGGCCGGGTTGCACAGCTTCTACAGCGATGGCCTGTGGGCCATATTGTTCAAGCTGCTCTACTTCGGAACGTGGCTGACCCTGGTGTTCTGCATCTGCGCGCGTTTCATGCGCGATGAATATGCCGAAGTGCTGTGGCGGCGCGCTGCTTCACACTTTGCCTATTGGCTGGTGCTGTTGCCTCCGGCCGCCATGATCGTGCTGGCGTTTGTCGGCGAAGGCATTTTGGCGGACCTCGCCCAATCGCAGGGCATCACCCCCACCAGTGAAAAGGGGGACGCCATGCTGGCCAGCGCCAATCGTGCACAGGTGGAATTCATGACGATGGTCGCTGCGGTCTACATGGCGACAGCGTTCGTGCCGACCCTGTTTGCCGGCCTGCTACTGTGGCAGAAATGGCGGGATCGCTGACTTGACCATCGGTCACCAACCGAATGGCCCAGCGCGCGAATTTGCTCTGCCAGCCCTCGCCAAATCGAAAGCTCGCATATGAAGCTCCCCAGTCGCTATCAGCTTTATATTCCGCTGATCCGGTTCTTTTTCTGGTCCAAGATCGCGATCTGGATCGTCACGACCCCCGGGCTCCCGACCGCAAACTGGCAGGACTGGCCGATGGTTATCTACCTGCCGGTTGCGATCCTGAGCAAGGTTGCCTTGTTCGGACTGATGTTTCTGCTGGGAACGCGTTTCATGCGCGACGAATACGCCGAGGAAATGTGGAGCAAGGCAGCGCGCAATTTTGCGTGGCTGCTTGTGGTGACGCCGTTTTTCATCTGGTCGGTCATGATGCTGTTCAAGTCAGAGATCGCCAACCACCTCAAAGGCTGGGATCACTTCGCTGACCCGTCCTGGTATAAGTTCCACACCCCTTCAGGCTGGATCACCGACACCGAAATCGGGGGAACGGCCTATCACGAATATGCCGGGTTTGGGACCGTGATCGACTGGTGTTTCATCTTCATGCCTTTCATCTTTGCAGGCTTGTTCCTGTGGCACAACTGGCGAGAGCGCTGACTTGAACAACAAGCTCAAAGTGCTGCGCGCGATGCGCAACTGGAGCCAGGCGGACCTCGCCGAGCGGCTCGATGTCTCGCGCCAGGCGGTCAACGCAATCGAAACCGGCAAGCACGATCCCTCGCTACCGCTGGCCTTCAAGCTGGCCCGGCTGTTCGAAATGCCGATCGAGGAAATTTTCGATGATGCCGGTTGACGCGCGTTCAGCAATCGCAAAGATTCGTCCCGCAAAGGAAAACGAATGAAACTCCGCAAGTTCCTGGTTGGCAGCGCAATTGCCGCCCTCGCCCTGCTCGGCCCGAGCACCATCGCCCAGCAGGCCAAGCCCACGCCACAGAAGGTCGAGGCGGTGCCGGCCACGGTCATGGCCAAGCCGGCGCTGTGGAAGGTTTCCGACGCCGACACAACGATCTACCTGTTCGGCACGATCCATCTGCTGCCCAAAGGGATCGAATGGTTCGACGGGCCGGTCGCGGCCGCCTTCGGCCATTCGCAGGAACTGGTCACCGAGATCCCGGAAATCGCCGAGGGAGAGAGTATCGCGATGATGCTCAAGCACGGCACCCTTCCCGCGGGCCAGAACCTGCGCCAGATGATGACCGCGGAAGAGCGCGCGAAGTACGAAGCGGCGATGACCGGGATCGGCCTGCCGCCAGCCGCCTTCGATCGCTACAAGCCGTGGTTCGCCGCGGTCGCCCTTGCCACCCTGCCATTGCAGCGTGCGGGCTATTCTATGGAAAACGGGATCGAAAACCAGCTCGACAAGCGCAACAAGGATCTTGGCCGGCCGCGTATCGGGCTGGAAACGCTCGATTACCAGCTTGGCATCTTTGACGGCTTCTCGCCCGAAGTGCAGAAAACCTACCTGTTTTCGGTGATCGATTCGATGCCGACCATCCCGCAGGAAATCCAGAAGATGGTCGATGCCTGGACGCGCGGCGATGTCGAGGAACTGGCCAAGCTGCTGAATTCCGAAACCGACGATCCGGCGCTTTATGATGCACTGCTGACCCAGCGCAACCGCAACTGGGCAATGTGGATCGACAAGCGGCTCGACCAGCCCGGCACTGTCTTCATCGCGGTTGGCGCCGGCCATCTCGGCGGCGCCAACAGCGTCCAGGACTTCCTTGACCGCGCCGGAATAAGGACTGCCCGTGTTCAATAGACTGCTGCTGATCCTGCTGGCCGCGCTGGCACTCGCCGGGTGCTCGGCTCCCCCGGCCGAGGTCAAGCCTGCCCTGTGGCTGGTCGAAGGACCCAAGGGCGAAAAGGCCTGGCTGTTCGGGACGATCCATGCCCTGCCTGAGCCGGTTTCCTGGAAATCGGCCAAGGTCGGCGAGGCGATGCAGGGCGCGGATCTGCTGGTGCTGGAAGTGGCCGCGATCCTTTCCAGCGAAAGGACCGAGGAATCCTTCGCGCGTCTTGCCCAATCGCCCAACCTGCCCCGCCTGGTGGATCGCGTGCCGGCTGACCTGCGTGACGAACTGGCCAGAGAATTGCACGATTCAGGACACCGGGCCGGCGATCTCGATCACTATGAAACCTGGGCGGCGGTGCTGATGTTTCAGCAGGCCGCCGGCGAACGCGCCGAGGCTCACGCCGAAAACGGGATTGACCGCGCGGTCGCCAAGGCCTGGAAAGGCCGGATTGACGAACTTGAGGGCGCGGCAACCCAGTTCCGGATCTTCGACAATCTGCCCGAACCACAGCAGCGCGCGCTGCTGTACGCCACCTTGCGCGAAGGCCCCGATCTGCCGCAGAAGCTTGAAAAGCTGCAGAAGGCCTGGGCCGGCGGCGATGTCGATCAGATCGCTTGGTTCACCGACGAGGATTTTGCCGGCCAGCCCGAACTGCGCGACGCCTTGCTTACGCGGCGTAATCTGCTGTGGCTGCAGCGGCTCGAAGCGCTGATGGGCGGCGGGGCAAAGCCGTTCGTGGCGGTCGGCGCGGCGCACCTGGCCGGTAAGGATGGCCTCCCGGCCCTGCTTGCCATGAAGGGCTACAAGGTCACCCGGCTGCAATAGCCTTGCTTTTCCCCCGCTTTGCCGCTAACGGCGCGCGCTTCCCGTCATGGTCATCCCTGGAGGCGTGGCGAGGAAATGTGCAAACCAGTTTCCGAAAGGCTTGAGTTATGAGCGATACGCTGACCCTGCCGGCCGAGACGCGCGAACGGGCAGGCAAGGGAGCCTCCCGTGCCCTGCGTCGCGAAGGCCGTGTTCCCGCCGTTGTCTATGGCGGCAATGAAGAACCCCTGGCGATCCACGTCGAAGAAAAGCTGCTGGTCAAGCAGCTGGGCACCGGCCACTTCTTCAACTCGATCGTCGAAGTGGAAGTCGGTGGCAAGAAGCTGCGCACCCTGCCCAAGGATGTGGCCTTCCACCCGGTCAACGATCGCCCGCTCCATGCCGATTTCCTGCGCCTTTCGGCCAATTCGACCGTTCACGTCGAAGTGCCGGTGGTGTTCGTCAACGAAGCAGCCAGCCCGGGCCTCAAGCGCGGCGGCGTGCTCAACATTGTCCGTCACGAGCTGGAACTGGTCTGCGAAGCGGACAAGATTCCCGATGACATCGCGATCGACGTGACCGGGTTCGACGTGGGCGATTCGATCCACATCAGCCACGTCTCGCTGCCCGCTGGCAGCAAGAGCGCGATCAGCGACCGCGACTTCACCATTGCCACCATCGTTGCCCCCTCGGGTCTGCGCAGCGAAGAAGGCGACAACAGCAAGACCGAAGCGGGCGCCTGAACGGCTTGACCGCATTCGGCTTTGTCAGCCAGAATTAAGCCGGGCCGTGGCAACACGGTCCGGCTTTTTCGTTAGGAGGACCTTGCCCATGAAGCGTATCGCGATTGCCGCCGTGGCCTTGGCCGGGCTCGCCACTCCGTCGCTCGCCGCAGCCGCCTCACCGATTGACGACATCGGCTGCGCTGCACGGCTGATCTGGTTCATCAACAAGGGCCGCGATACGGCCAAGGATCCCGCCCTCAGCGCGGAAAAGCGGGCCCAATCCTATGCCTTCGTCGAACAGATGCGCGGTGCGCTCGGCTATTTCGAGGCGCGGATCGAAGCCACCGGCACCTTCGATCGTTCGAAGGCCTTCGTCGCCGCGGTGACCGAAATTGCCGCCCTTTCAGAGAAAGATCATGACAAGCTGGTCGATCAGACCATGGTCTGTTTCGGGCAGTACGAGGCCGCCGAAACGCGCGTGCTGAACAGCTTCAAGACCGACAAGACCAAGTGAAGGATAGCACATGAGGCTCACACCGATCGCCCTGGCTGCACCGCTGCTGGCGCTGAGCGTGCCTGCAGCGGGCCACAATGCGCCGACCGACGCCCCGCCGGTTTCGGGCGGCGACCTGGGCTGCGTGATCCGCCTGGTGGTCATGGCCGCCGCCGCCGACAAGGGCGCCGAAAACCCGCAGAAGAGCGAAAAGGATCGCGAAACGTCGCGCGAATCCGCTCGCAAGGCCCGCCATGACATGGCCTGGTATCTGGCCCGGTTGGAACTCACTCCGGACAATGGGCAGCGACCGGCGGAAGGGTTTAAGATCTACGGCGAATTCATGAAGCTGCCGGCCGAGGCAATGCTCAAGGAAATCGACCTGTGCCAGAGCTGGTCGCGCGAGCACCAGACCGCCACGCTGAGTTCGATCAAGACCAAGCAATAGGACGATCGCTGTGCAAATCTGGGTCGGCCTGGGCAATCCGGGTCCGCAATATGCGATGCACCGGCACAATGTCGGCTTCATGGTCTGCGATACGCTGGCCGAGGTGCATGGTTTTGGCCCGATCCAGAAGAAGTTCCTCGGCTGGGTCCAGGAAGGGCGCATCGGCGGGGAGAAGATCCTGCTGCTCAAGCCCGCGACCTACATGAACGAAAGCGGCCGCGCCGTGGGCGAGGCGCTGCGTTTCTACAAGCTCGGCACCGATGCGCTGACCGTGTTCCATGACGAGCTTGATCTCGCCCCCTTCAAGGTCAAGGTGAAGCGCGGCGGCGGCACGGCCGGGCACAATGGGCTACGCTCGATCGACCAGCACCTCGGCCCCGATTTCCGCAGGGTGCGGATCGGGATCGGCCACCCCGGCCACAAGGACCGGGTGACCGGCCATGTCCTGGGCAACTATGCCAAGGCCGAAATGGACCCGCTCGCCGACATGCTTGGCTCGATCGCGGCCGAGGCGGACTGGCTCGCCAGGGACGACGACGCCCGCTTCATGAGCGAATTTGCACTGCGGATGGCGGAATAGCCGCCCTCCCCTTGCATCCAGGCGTCCCTGCCCCTAGCGGCTCCTTCGAACCCACAAGGAGTCGATCATGGTCCCCCGCTACGCCCGCCCCGCAATGGTCGCGATCTGGGAGCCGGAGGCGCGCTATCGCATCTGGTT
>CAZNII010000103.1:6523-8079 GCA_964573075.1 uncultured Novosphingobium sp.
GACGCGCTGCTCGCCGCGATCAAGCGCCGCGCGCTGGAGCACAAGTACACCCCCACCATCGGCCGCAGCCACGGCATCCATGCCGAGCCGACCACCTTCGGCAAGAAGCTGGCCGAAGCCTATGCCGAATTTGACCGCTGCAAGGCCCGCCTTCTGGCCGCGCGCGCCGAAGTGGCGACCTGCGCGATTTCCGGCGCGGTCGGCACTTTTGCCAACATCGATCCCTCGGTTGTAGCCTATGTCGCGGACAAGCTGGGGCTGGCGGTAGAGCCGGTTTCGACCCAGGTGATCCCGCGTGATCGGCACGCGATGTTCTTCGCCACGCTGGGCGTGATCGCCAGCAGCATCGAGCGTCTGGCGGTCGAAATCCGCCACCTGCAGCGCACCGAAGTACTGGAAGCCGAGGAATACTTCTCGCCCGGGCAAAAGGGCAGTTCGGCCATGCCGCACAAGCGCAACCCGGTGCTGACCGAAAACCTCACCGGCCTCGCCCGGATGGTCCGTTCCGCCGTCACCCCGGCGCTGGAAAACGTCGCGCTGTGGCACGAGCGGGACATCTCGCACTCCTCGGTCGAGCGGTTCATCGGCCCCGATGCCACAATCACGCTCGACTTCGCGCTCGCCCGGCTGACCGGGGTGGTCGACAAGCTGGTGGTCTATCCGGAGCGGATGGAAAAGAACCTCAACAAGATGGGCGGGCTGGTCCATTCGCAGCGCGTCCTCCTCGCCCTGACCCAGGCCGGGCTGGAGCGCGACGCGGCCTACCGCCTGGTCCAGCGCAACGCGATGAAGGTGTGGGAAAGCGACGGGCAGCTCAGCCTGCTCGAGCTTCTCAAGGCCGACCCGGAAGTCAGCGCGGTGATGAGCGCGACGGAACTCGAAGAGAAGTTCAACCTCGACTACCACTTCAAGGCGATCGACGCGATCTTTGCGCGGGTGTTCGGGGATTGAGCAAGCGCCCTTCCCTTCCAGTGTCTTCTTGCCTAGCATTGCTGGCAGGAAGTCGCTTTCGGCAAGGGAGGTTAGGCCCATGCAACTGATCCGCACACTGCTGCTGCTGATCGTCACCATCGCGCTGGTCGCCTTCATCGCGATCAACTGGCAGGTGGTCCCGCTCAACCTCTGGCCGCTGGCCGATGGCAATTACGTCCATCTCGAATGGCCGGTCGGGTTCATCGTGCTGGTATCGATGGCGCTGGGCTTTCTGCCGATGTGGCTGCTCCACAAGGGGGCGCGCTGGCGGATGAACCGGCGGATCAGTTTCCTTGAAAATTCGGTCAAGTCCGCCAGCCAGTCGGCCCCATCGGCGATCGCTACCACCACCCAGCTTGAACAAGCCTCGCAGGAGCCTCCGGCCACACCGCTATGAACACCAATCCGATCTTTCTCGCGCTCGATTTCCCCCGCCTCGATACCGCTATCGAGGTGGCGAAGAAGGCCTCGGCCCATATTGGCGGGGTCAAGCTTGGGCTGGAATTCTTCTGCGCCCACGGCCACCACGGGGTCCACGAGGTGCACAAGCTGGGGCTGCCGATCTTCCTCGACCTCAAGCTGCA
>CAZNII010000104.1:0-5230 GCA_964573075.1 uncultured Novosphingobium sp.
ATCGAGGAACGCGGCGACATCGTCCAGCGCCACGTCGCGCGCCAGGAATGCCTCGCCGATCCCCTTAAGCAGCACGAAGGGCAGGGTGCCGGCGTCCATCTTCTTGTCGTGGAGCATGTGCGCCACCAGCGCCTTGCCATCGCAGTTGAGGCCGAGCGCGGAAATCTCACTGGCCATGCCCAGTTCGGCGAAGTGACGGGCGACATGTTCGGCGCTAGCCTGCGGGATCAGCCCGCGGCGGGCCGAGAACCGCGCGGCAAGGACCATGCCCAGCGCCACGCCTTCGCCGTGGAGCAGACGGTCGGAAAAGCCGGTCTGCGCCTCAAGCGCGTGGCCGAAGGTGTGGCCGAGATTGAGCAGCGCGCGCAGCCCCAGCGTTTCCTTCTCGTCCGCCTGCACGATCCGGGCCTTGGCCGCGACCGAATGGGCCACGGCATATTCGCGCAATGCCGGATCGCCATCGAGCATCGCCGCGCCGTTGGCATCGCACCACTGGAAGAAATCGGCATCGCCGAGCAGGCCGTATTTCACCACTTCGGCATAGCCCGCCAGCAGCTCGCGCCGGGGCAGGGTATCGAGCACCGCGAGGTCGGCCAGCACCAGCGAAGGCTGATGGAACGCGCCGACCAGGTTCTTGCCCGCGGCGGTGTTGATCGCGGTCTTGCCGCCGACGCTCGAATCGACCTGGGCGAGCAGCGTGGTCGGCAGCTGGATGAACTTGCAGCCGCGCTTGAGCATGCTGGCGGCAAAGCCGGTCAGATCGCCGATCACCCCGCCGCCCAGCGCCAGCACGTGGTCGCCGCGTTCCACTTCCTCGGCCAGCATCCAGTCAACCGTGGCGGCCAGCTGTTCCCAGCTCTTGCTCGCCTCGCCCGGGGGCAGGATCCGCCAGGCCGCTTCGTGCCCGCCCTGGTGCAGCGCGTTCTCGATCACCGCGCCCCAGGCCTTGTGGACCTGGGCATCTGTCACCACCGGTACCCGCCGCTTGCGCAGGCGGCCGCTGCACTGTTCGACCAGGCCCGCAAGCAGCCCGGTGCCGATCCGCACCTCATAGGGGGCGCCGGCGATATCGACCGGGATCACAGCCACTGCGCAATTCCTTTCAGCACCCGGGCCACGGTGCGGCCCTGCGGACCAGAACTGCTCATGACACGGATTGGTGCCTGGGCATAGGCGGGTTCACGCTCGGCCTTGAGCCGGGTCAGGATCTCGCGCGGGTCGCCGTCCTTCAGCAAGGGCCGGGTGTCCTTGCGCCCGACCCGTTCGACCAGTACGTCGATATCGCTGTCGAGCCAGACCGCGATCGCCTTTTCAAGGATCAGCGCGCGGGTTTCGGCATTGACGAAGGCGCCGCCGCCGGTGGCGATCACCTTGCGGGTGCCGGGGCCGTCGATCAGCCGGGCGATCACCCGGCGTTCGCCGTCGCGGAAATAGGGCTCGCCGAACTGGGCAAAGATTTCCGAGATCGACATCTGCGCGGCATTCTCGATCTCCTCGTCGGCATCGACGAAGGGCATGTGCAGCAGCGTTGCCAGCTTGCGGCCGATGCTCGACTTGCCCACGCCCATCAGCCCGACCAGCACCACCGGGCGGTCGATCCGCGCGGCCAGCGCCTCGATTTCCGCGGGAGAAAGCGTGGAGTCGTCATGTTCCATTGCGGCCCCGCCTATAGATGCGCTAACCGGCGTTGCAAGTTTCCCCGCTGGAGAGGTCGCGCGTGGCGTTGGATAGGCGCAAGTCGGTATTGCTGATCGGGGCTGGCGCGGTGCTGGCCGCGCTGCTCGGCTGGGCCTGGTACGATGGGGGAGAGCGCCCGCTTTCCCCGCAGAGCGTCCCCGCGATGCTGCCGGGAGCCGGGCAATGAGGCGTTTGCTGATTCTGGCTGGCGGAACCGCACTGGCGCTGACCTCAGTCTGGGCGGTGGCGCAGGATTCGCCCGAATCGCTGCTGCCTCCGGGCTTCGAAAAGCCCAAGGCCAAGCCCCCGGCCGCGCCGAGCGCCGGATCGACCCCGGTGGTCCAGCCGATCCCGGGCGAGGGCGGGGCGGCCAAGGCGCCCGGCACGCCGCGCACGCTGCCCAACGGCCAGCGCATCCCTACGCTCAAGGAGCTGGAGGCGATGACCCCCGACCAGCTCGACGAGCTGCTTGGCCTCAAGCCCAAGTTCGACATGCCCGCCGCTGCGCGCCGCTCGATGAAGCGGGTCGGCGTGCTGGCCGAGGATGAGGGCGGCTTCCCGGGCGGCTCGCTGGGCAAGCAGGACCCGCGGCTGGTCATGGCCGTGCTCGATGGCAACAAGGGCCGGATGGTTTCGCGCTGGGGGCATATCCTGCTGCGCCGCGCGCTGGCCAGCCGGCTCGATGCGCCGGCGGGGATGAACCCCGCCGACTTTGCCGGTGGCCGCGCCGCACTGCTGGTGCGGATGGGCGAAGGCGCCCTGGCCCGTGCGGTGGTCCAGGACGTCGATGCCGGCAACTATACCGAAAGCCTGACCAATGCGGCGATGCAGGCCTATGCCTTCACCGCGGACATCACCGGGATCTGCCCGGTGACCGTCGTGGTCGGCGGAACCCGCAAGGATGCCGACTGGCGGGTGCTGCGGGCAATCTGTTCCTCGTTCCAGGGCGATGGCGCATCCGGCATGGCCCAGCTCGACAGACTGCAGGACGAGCAGGCCTGGCCCAAGATCGACCTGTTGCTGGCCCAGAAATACGCCGGTGCCGCCGGCAAGACCCGCCGCGCGGTCAAGATCGAATGGGACGGGGTCAGCGACATGAACCCCTGGCGCTATGCCCTGACCATCGCGGTCGGGCTGGAGCCGCCGGCCGAACTGATGAAGGACGCGCCGCGCCGCTATGCCCTGGCCGCCGCGACCGCGCCGATGCTGGGGCTTGAGGCCCGGGCCGCCGGGGCCGACCGGGCCGCGGCTGCGGGGATCCTGTCGAGCACGGCGATGGTCGATCTCTACAGCCAGATCTATGCCCAGCAGGATATCAAGGGCGATTGGGGCAGCGCGGCGCAGACGCTGCGCACCGCCTATGTCGGCGCCACGCCGAACGAGCGGCTGGCGGCGATGCACAGCCTGTGGGACGGCGGGGCCGATCCCGAAGCGCGCTATTCGCGCCAGGTGCTGACCGCCTATGCCGCCGCGCGGATGCCGGTTTCGGGCGATTTCTCGGGCGATGCGCCCGATCTGGTCGCCTCGATGCTGGCCGCCGGGCTCGATCAGAACGCGCTGAAATGGGCTGCGCAGGCCGATGTCGGCACGCTCACCTGGGGGATGCTGGCGCTGGCCGCGCCGCAACGCGCGCAACCCGTCGATGGCGGCGCGCTCGACAGCTTTTACGGCAACGATCCGAGCGACGAGTATCGCAAGAGCCAGTTCCTGCTGGCGGGCCTGGCCGGGCTGGGCCGGGTAAACGACGCGGCGGCCAAGGATTTTGCCGACAAGCTGGAAATCGATCTGGGCCGCCAGACCGCCTGGACCCGGTTGATCGATCGTGCTGCCGATCTCAACAATGCCGAGCTGGTCGCGCTGCTCGCCGGGGTCGGGATGCAGGGCGATAGCTGGGCGAAGATGACCCCGCTGCACCTCTACCACATCGTTGCCGCGCTCAACCGGGTCGGCCTGGGGGCAGAGGCACGGATGATCGCGGCCGAAGCGGTCGCGCGGGGCTGAGCCCATCCCGGCTGCCATCGAATCCTTTCTCGCGATGCTGGCCGCCGAACGCGGCGCGGCGGCCAACACGCTGGCGGCCTATCGCCGCGATCTCGAAGGGGCAGAGGAAGCGATCGGCGATCTGGTCGCGGCGGACAATGCCGCGCTGGCCTCGCTGGGGGCGGCCTGGGCCGGGCTGGCGCCGTCCAGCCTGGCGCGCAAGTGTTCGGCGCTGCGGCAGTTCTATGGCTTCCTGCTCGACGAGGGTTGGCGCAAGGACGATCCCTCGCCGGCGCTGCCGCGCCCGCGCGCGCGCCGCCCGCTGCCGCGTCTGCTGAGCCATGCCGAGGTCGAGGCGCTGTTCGAGCGGGCCGAGCTTGAGGCCACCGGGGAAAAGCCCGAGGCGGTGCGGATGCTGGCGCTGCTCGAACTGCTCTATGGCTCGGGCTTGCGCGCGACCGAGCTGGTTTCGCTGCCGCTTTCAGCGGTCCCGCGCGATGCCCCGTTCCTGACTGTGACGGGCAAGGGCGGTCAGCAGCGAATGGTCCCGGTTTCGACCCGTGCCCGTCAGGCGCTGTCGCGCTGGCTGGCGCTGCGCGCGGATGGCGGCAAGGCGCTGTTCCCCTCAACCGCGCGGGCCGGTCACCTGACCCGGATCCGGCTGTTCCAGCTGCTCCGCGCCTTGGCGGCACGGGCCGGGATCGACCCAGAAAAGGTCAGCCCGCACGTGCTGCGCCATGCCTTCGCCACCCATTTGCTGGAGGGCGGGGCGGACCTCAGGGTGCTGCAGACGCTGCTCGGCCATGCCGATATCGCCACCACCCAGATCTACACCCATGTCGATTCGGCGCGGCTGGTGGCGCTGGTCAACGCGCGGCACCCCCTTGCCCTCAGGGCCGGCTAGGGCTAGCGCGATTGGCATGATTTCCTACCTCGAGTTCGAAAAGCCGATCGCCGCGCTCGAAGCCCGGATTGCCGAGCTGCGCCAGACCGCCCAGGACGGCGATGTCGATATCGGCGCGGAGATCCGCCGGCTCGAGATGAAGAGCGCCGACCTCTTGTCGAGCACCTACAAGGCTTTGACTCCCTGGCAGAAAACCCAGGTTGCCCGGCATCCGATGCGCCCGCATTTCTGTGATTACGTGGCGCAGGCGTTCAGCGATTTCATGCCGCTCGGCGGGGATCGCTATTTCGGTGACGACCAGGCGATCATTGGCGGGTTCGCCCGGCTGGGCGATCGCCGGGTGATGCTGATCGGCCACGAAAAGGGCAACGATACCCAAAGCCGGCTCAAGCACAATTTCGGGATGGGCAAGCCCGAAGGCTACCGCAAGGCGATCCGGCTGATGGAAATGGCCGGGCGCTTCGGGTTGCCGGTGGTTACCCTGGTCGATACCTCGGGTGCCTTCCCGGGGGTCGAGGCCGAGGAACGCGGCCAGGCCGAAGCGATCGCCCGTTCGACCGAGGCTTGCCTGGGCCTGCCGGTGCCGATGGTCGCGGTGATCGTGGGCGAAGGCGGATCGGGCGGCGCGGTGGCGCTGGCCAGCGCCGAACGCGTGCTGATGCTGGAACA
>CAZNII010000104.1:5330-8043 GCA_964573075.1 uncultured Novosphingobium sp.
GACAGGGCTTTTCAATCGCTTGCGAAGCGCTTAGCCCTTGCATGGTTAACTCCATCGCAGGGAGCCCCCGATGACGAAATCCAGCAAGATCAACCGCCTGCTCGCCGCCACTGCGGCGCTCGGGCTTGTCGCCGCGCCGCAGGGCGGGGTGACCGCGCAGACCACCGCCGCCCCGGTCCAGGCGATCAGCGCCAAGGACAAGGCCGAAGGCGCCAAGATGCATCCCCAGCTGGTTGCCGAATTCGGCGGCGCGGTAACCGGGCCGCAGGCGCTTTATGTCGAATCGGTCGGCAAGAAGATCGCGGTGCAATCGGGCCTGTCGAACGCCCAGGGCGATTTCACCGTCACCCTGCTCAATTCCTCGGTCGATAACGCCTTCGCGATTCCCGGCGGCTATATCTACACCACCCGCCAGCTGGTCGCGCTGATGAACAACGAGGCCGAGCTGGCCGGGGTGCTGGGGCACGAGGTTGGCCACGTCGCTGCGCGCCATTCGGCCAAGCGGCAAAGCGCGGCGACCCGCAACCAGGTGATCGGCGTGCTCGGGGCGGTGCTTTCGGGCGTGTTCCTGGGCAACAGCCAGGTCGGCCAGATCCTTCAGCAGGGCTTCCTGCAGGGCTCGCAGCTGCTGACCCTGAAATATTCGCGCGGGCAGGAGGACGAGGCTGACCGCCTGGGCATCGCCTATCTCAAGAAGGCCGGCTACGATCCGCGCGCGATGTCGACCGTGCTGGCGAGCCTCGCCGCGCAGAACGCGCTGTCCGCGCAGCTGCTCGGCACGACCGACCGGGTTCCCGAATGGGCTTCAACCCATCCCGATCCGGCCAAGCGCGTTGCCACCACCCAGACCCTGGCCGGCACGAGCCCCAAGGGCCTGACGAATCGCGATACGTTCCTTACGAAAATCAGCGGTTTGACTTATGGTGACGATCCCAAGGAAGGGATCGTCGAAGGGCGCAAGTTCATCCATCCGGTGGAAAAATTCGCATTCGAGGCGCCGGAGGGCTTCTTCCTGCTGAACGGCAGCGCGGCGGTGGCGATCAGCGGTCAATCGGGCAAGGGCCAGCTGACTGCGGCGGCGTTCAACGGCGATCTCGATGCCTATGTCCGCTCGGTTTTCACCACGCTGGGGCAGCAGAACAAGATCACCATCACTCCCGGACAGGTCCAGCGCACCACGGTCAACACGATTCCCGCCGCCTATGCGGTGGCGCGGGTTTCGCAAGGCAACAACAGCGCGGTCGATGTGACGGTCTATGCCTATCAGTTCGACGCGACTCACGCCTTCCACTTCATGACCATCACCCAGGCCGGCGGGGCCGCGGTGTTCGAGCCGATGTACGCATCGATGCGGCGAATCAGCGTTGCCGAGGCCGGCGCGATCAAACCGCGCAAGCTGGTGGTGATCGTTGCCAAGAAAGGCGACACCGTGCAGAGCCTGGCCAAGCGGATGGCCTATACCGACAAGCCGCTTGAACGCTTTCTGGTGCTGAACGGGCTGCAGGCCAATTCGCCGATCGCGGTCGGGCAGCGGATCAAGCTGGTTACATATTGAAAACGGCGGCTTTCCGCCAAAAAGAAAAGGGCGGCAGGTTTCCCTGCCGCCCTCTCTTTTGCTTACCTGTTGGCTTGCGATTAGGCGTTGGCGCCCTGCATGGCCGACGAGGTGGTGTTGAAGGTGGTCTGCAGCTCGTTGCCCAGGCCCTGCATGGCAGTGATGGCGGCAACGGCGATCAGAGCAGCGATCAGGCCATATTCGATGGCGGTCGCACCAGCTTCTTCACGGAACAGCTTCTTGATGAACTTCATGGTCAGTCTCCTGTTAGGCAGTCAATTTACCCGGCTCTTTCCCTGTCACCCGGATCGAGCAGTCACCGGACTAGGGGGAAATTCTTGCGAAATGTTTAACTCGCGGAACCTGCAATTGCGTTTGCAGTCTTGGTCGAAACGTTTTCCCACATGGCGATGCTGCCATCGGCGAATGCGTTGAGCGCGCTCATCATGGCGAGCACCATCAGGGCCAGGATCAAGCCGTATTCGAGAGCAGTCGCGCCGGCTTGGTCGCCCAACAGCCGCTTGATCATGATCTTCATAGGTGCGCATCCCCACTTGGGTAATTTGCCCGCCAGTTAAGAATGCCATCGCTAAGAATTCGTTTACGCCGGAGCCCGAAGTGAAAAAATTCCCGACAGTCATTCCGGTCGTCGCCGCTGCCCTGATCGATCGGGCGGGGCGGGTATTGATGCAGCGCCGGCGGCTGGGCGCGGAACATGGCGGTCTGTGGGAGTTTCCCGGGGGCAAGGTCGAACCGGGGGAATCGCTGGCCGATTCGCTGTGCCGGGAGGTTGCCGAGGAACTGGGCGTGACGCTCGATCCCGCCGCGATCGAGCCGCTCAGCTTTGCCGCCAGCGCCGATCAGCCGCATGTCATCCTGCTTTACACCTGCCGTTCCTGGCAGGGCGAGCCGCAATGCCTCGATGGCGAGGCGATCGGCTGGTTCACCGCCGACGAACTCGACGGGCTGGTCATGCCGCCGCTCGACGTGCCGCTGGCCCGGCGCCTGCGCGAACATCTCGCCACCGCAAAATAGCCGCTTGCCAAGCCGGAACGACCTGCCTATGTGCGCCACTCCAACGCGCCCGTAGCTCAGCTGGATAGAGCATCAGACTACGAATCTGAGGGTCGGACGTTCGAATCGTTCCGGGCGCGCCAT
>CAZNII010000105.1:0-8032 GCA_964573075.1 uncultured Novosphingobium sp.
CTTGCGATGGGGAGGTGGCAGCTGCGCAGCAGCTGACGGAGGGGCAATCAGACCTTCACGATCCCCAGCCACATCTGCCCTCGCAGATCCTCTCCATTTTTGCCGAATGCCACAAATGGGGAGGTGGATCGGCCGCCAGGCCGAGACGGAGGGGCTGCGACGCCGGCGTCCCTGCCCCTCCGTCAGCGCTGCGCGCTGCCACCTCCCCAAATGCGCTGCGCGAATTTGGAGAGGGATTTTTCGGAATTACACCTTCACGATCCCCAGCCGGATCATGTCGCGGGCAGTGTCGAGAATGCTCTCCTCCGCCGGGCGCGGGACCCAGCCGAGCACTTCGCGGGCGTGGTTGGCCGGGCTTTCGCGGCGCTTGCCGAGTTCGCCGATCACCTGGCCGATCACCGGATCGAACCGCGCGGCGATCCGTACCAGCCAGTTGGGTAGCTTGAGCCTGGGCACCTTGCGCGCCTGCGGGCCCAGCCCGGCGCGCAGGATCGCGGCGACCTCGTCCAGCATCAGGAACGGGCCCGAGCAGATGAACCGTTCCCCCGCCAAGTTCGGGGCGGTCAGGCAGCGCACGTGCATATCGGCGACATCGCGGACATCGACGATCCCGAAGCCCAGGTTGGGCATCCCCGGCATCGAACCTTCGAGCAGCTTCTTGATCGCCTCGAGCGAGGTCGAGAAATCGCCCGATTGCAGCGGGCCGAGGACCAGCGAGGGATTGACCGTGACGAATTCCATGTCCCCGCCCTCGGCCGCCACCCAGTCGCGCGCGGCGCGTTCGGCGATGGTCTTGGAGCGGACGTAGGGATAGGCATCGGGGCTGGTCGGGTCGGTCCAGTCGGCCTCGGTGAACACCGATTTGCCCTCGCCATGGCCATAGGCGATCGCCGCCATCGAGCTGGTCATGACAAAGCGCCGGATCCCCGCCGCCTTGGCCGCCCGCAGCGCGCGCAGGGCGCCCTCGCGCGCGGGCACGATCAGCTCGTCCTCATGGCTCGGCTTGTCGGCCGGCAGCGGCGAGGCGACGTGGGCGACATGGCTGCACCCGGCCATCGCCTCGGCCCAGCCATCGTCGCTCATCAGATCGGCGGCGAAGAACCTGAGCCGGCTGTTGTCGACCCCCAGGCTGGCGCGGACCTCAGCCTCGCGCGCCAGGTTGCGGATCGTGGTGTGTACCATCCACCCTTCCGCGATCAGCTGGCGGATCAGGAACCCGGCGATGTAGCCGCTGCCGCCCGAGACGAATACCCTGCCTGCCATCTGCCTTCTCCCTTCAAAACCGGATCATGATCGAGCGCGCCAGCGCGGGCGAGATCGAATGGACCAGCTGCAGCAGCTTGACCATGCCGACATTGATCGTTTCGGTGCCGCGCTCCATTCCGGCCACGATCTGGCGGGCGCATTCGGCCGGCGGCATCTTGTTGTTGCCGCGCCCGGCGGTCATCTGCGTATCGACCATCGGCGGCAGCGCCTCGATCACCGTGATCCCGGTGCCTTTCAGCTGCGCGCGGATCGCCAGTGTATAGGAGCGCAGCCCCGCCTTGCTGGCGCAATAGACCGGCGCACCGGCATTGGGGGCCAGCGCCAGGCCGGAAGTGACGTTGACGATCATCGCCTCTCCCCGCGCCTTCAGCACCGGCAGCAGCCGGGCGATCAGCTGGGTCGGGGCGTGGAGGTTGACGTAATAGGTCCGCTCGGCGCCGGGCAGATCGACCTCACCGCTGCGAAAGTCATAGGAGGTGCCGACCCCGGCGTTGTTGACCAGGACGTCGATCGGCCGTTCGCCCAGCCCGGCCAGCAGCGCCTCCACCCCGTCCGGGCCGGACAGGTCGGCCGCGATCACTTCGAAGCCGTCGGCGCGGGTCGCCGCGCAGCGTTCGGGATTGCGGCCCGAGGCGATCACGGTAGCGCCCTTGTCGCGCAGCTGGCGGATCAGGTGCGCGCCGATCCCGTCGGTGCCGCCGGTGACCAGCACGGTCTTGCCCGAAAGCTGCATGGCATTCTCCCCGTTTGTTATGGCGGGGAAGCCTAGTGCATTGGTTGCGGATTGCAACCTAGCGCATCAGCACCAGCTCTTCGGCCATGCTGGGGTGCAAGGCCACGGTATCGTCGAACTGGGCCTTGGTCAGCCCGGCCTTGACCGCGATCGCCGCGGCCTGGAGGATTTCGGGTGCATCGGGGCTGAGCATGTGCACACCCAGCACCCGGTCGCTCGCCGGATCGACCACCAGCTTGTAGTATCCGCGCTCGGGCACGGCGCTGAACATGTTCTGCATCGGCCGGAAGTCCGACTTGAACACCTTCACATGGCCGTGGACGGTGCGGGCCTGTTCCTCGGTCAGGCCCACCGAGGCGATCGGCGGCTGGGTGAAGACCGCGCTGGGGATCGCGTCATAGGCGGTGCTGCGCGGCTTTCCGCCGAACACCGTATCGGCAAAGGCATGCCCCTCGCGGATCGCCACCGGGGTCAGCTGGACCCGGTCGGTCACATCGCCCACGGCGTGGATGCTGGGGCAGCTGGTCTGGCCGTATTCATCGACCGGGATCTCGCCATTGCTGCCCAGCGCCACCCCGGCGTTTTCCAGCCCCAGCCCCTCGGTCTTGGGCCTGCGCCCGGTGGCGACCAGCACCGCATCGGCCGCGAATTCGAGCCCGCCGGCAGTCCGGACCAGCAGCGAGCCGTCGGCCTGCTTCGTCACCCGCTCGATCGGGTGGTTGAACGCAAACTCGATCCCGCGCCCCTGCATGATCGGCAGCAGCCGGTCGGTCAGATCGTGGTCATAGCCGCGCAGGATCTTGTCGCTGCGGTTGACCACGGTCACCTGGCTGCCCAGCGCGTTGAACACGCCCGCGAATTCCAGCGCGATATAGCCCGCGCCCTGGATCACGATCCGGCGGGGCAGTTCGGGCAGGTGGAACACCTCGTTCGAGGTGATGCAGTGCTCGGCACCGTCGATTTCCGGCATCACCGGCCAGGCGCCGACCGCGATCAGGATGTGTTTCGCGCTGATCTCGCGCCCGCTTGCCAGCCGCACGGTGTTGGGCCCGGCAACGGTCGCGCGCTCGTGGAAATGCTCGACCTTGTTGCTGTCGAGCGTGTTTGTGTAGGCCCGCTCCAGCCGGTCGACATCGCTGGCGACGAATTGGCGCAAGGCGGCCCAGTCGAACCGCGTTTCGCCCAGGTCCCAGCCATAGCTGGGCGCATCGCGCAGCGAGTGGGCGAAGTGGCTGGCATAGACCAGCAGCTTCTTGGGCACGCAGCCGCGGATCACGCAGGTTCCGCCGATGCGGAATTCCTCCGCCACGGCCACCCGCGCGCCATGGCTCGCGGCAATCCGGCTGGCCCGCACCCCGCCGCTGCCGGCGCCGATCACGAACAGGTCATAGTCAAAGTCTGTCATAGGCCGCGATATGGGGCGGACCGGTGTGGTTTGCCAAACGGTTTTGCTGATCAGAGTGATAGGCGAGGTTTCTTCAACCAATGAACTGATCGTCACCCTGAACTTGTTTCAGGGTCCATGGCGCAAGCCGGCTCAGGCCTCTCGGAATTCCCCTGCCCTCGCGGTTGGTGTCAGACCCGGCGCGGCGGGACAGGCGGATGGATGGACCCTGAAACAAGTTCAGGGTGACGGGTTTTGGGAGCCAGGGTCTTCCCGTTACTTGATCCCCGCCTCGGCCAGCAGCGCCTCGGTGCTGGGATCGAAACTCGCGCCGCCGCCGAGGATCGATTTGGCGATTTCCTTGCCCAGCTCGACCCCGAACTGGTCGAAGCTGTTGATCTCCATCAGCACGCCGGCGGAAAAGGTGCGGTGTTCGTGGAAGGCAATCAGCGCGCCCAGCGTGGCGGGGTTGAGGTCCTCGCACAGGATCGTCGCGCTGGGCCGATCGCCGGGATAGGCGCGCGCACCGTCCGCGCTTTCCTTGCCCGCCATCAGCGCCGCACCCTGGGCAAAGCAGTTGGCCAGCAGGTTGCGGTGGTGCGCCGGATCGAGGCTGTCCCCCGGGATGATCGCGGCGATGAAATCGACCGGGACCATGTGGGTGCCCTGATGCAGCAGCTGGAACACCGCGTGCTGGGCATCGGTCCCCACCCCGCCCCAGGTGATCGGCGCGGTCGGCCCGTCCACCGGCGAACCATCGGCCTTCACCGACTTGCCGTTGCTTTCCATCTCGAGCTGCTGGAGATAGCTCGGCAGCAGCCGCAGCCGCTCGTCATAGGCAAAGCAGGCGCGGGTCTGGCACCCCATCAGGCGGGCATAATAGAGATCGGCGAAAGCCGCGCGCAGCGGCAGGTTGGCAAGGCCATCGGCTTCAAGGAAATGCCGGTCCATCGCCGCCGCACCGTCGAGCAGTTCGGCAAAATCGTCCCAGCCCAGCGCCAGCGCGACCGGAAAGCCGATCGACGACCACAGCGAATAGCGCCCGCCGACGCTTTCCGGGAACGGCAGGACGCGGGTTTCGTCCACCCCCCATTCAACCGCCTTTTCGGGATAGGCGGTCAGCGCCACGACCCGGCCATAGGGGTCGTCCACCCCGCCCTCGCCCAGCCAGGCCAGCGCCGAGGCGGCATTGGTCATGGTCTCGGTGGTGGTAAAGGTCTTGCTGGCGACCGCGATCAGCGTGGTGGCCGGATCGCAGGCCCTGAAGGCCTCTTCCAGCGCGCAGCCGTCGATGTTCGAGACGACATGGACATCGACCCTGGCCCCGCCTGCCCCGGCCTCCGAGCCGGGGTCGCGGGTCAGCGCGTCGAGCGCCAGCGCCGGACCGAGCGCCGAACCGCCGATGCCGATATGGATCAGGTGCTTCACCTCGCCCAGCGCCCCGGCGTGGATCGCCTCGACCAGGCTCTTCATCCTCAGGTGCAGCGCAAAGGCTTCCTCGCACGAGGTTTCGCGCCCGACCCCGCGCTGCGCGGTATGCTCCACTGCGCGGCCTTCGGTCACGTTGATCGGCTCGCCCGCGAACAGCGCGCCGCGCTTCAGCGGGAACTGCACCGCCGCCGCCAGCGCTTCGAATGCCGCGCCGTGGGCGGCATCGAGGTGCGTCTTCGACCAGTCGAAGCGGATCGCCCCGCCCGGCAGCTCGAGCCGCGTGGACCAGGCCGCGACCCGCCCGGGATCGGCGAACAGCGCCGCCAGCGCCGGCTTGTCCAGCGCCTCAAGTGCCTGCCACGCCGCGCGGATTGCCTCGCTCATCGTCTCGCTCCTGCCATTCATCGAAAGCGGCTATGCCCGCGCCGTGGGCCAAGGCCAAGCCGGGAAAACGTATTCAGCCCGCCGGCGTAAACACTTGACGAGCGCGCACCGGGCCAACATGGACTAAGCAATGAGCGAAACCACCCCCGAAGCGACCGCCAGCGCCCCCGCCCAGCCCGCCGCACCGGCCAAGCCGGAGAAGAAGGAGGACTCCTTCGTTGTCTTCCTGCTCAAGCTGTTCCTGGTGGTGGTGATCTTCCGCAGCTTCATTTTCGCGCCGTTCTATATCCCCAGCGAATCGATGCTGCCGCGGCTGCTGGTGGGCGATTACCTGCTGCTGGCCAAGTGGCCCTATGGCTATTCGCGCAAGTCGCTGCCGTTCGGCGTGCCGCTGCTGCCCGAAAGCCGGATCCTGGCCTCCACCCCCGAACGCGGCGACGTGGTGGTGTTCAAGGCCCCCCCGCAGAACGAGCAGGACTGGATCAAGCGTGTCGTCGGCGTGCCCGGCGATACCGTCCAGATGAAGGGCGGCCAGCTGTGGCTCAATGGCCAGCCGGTCAGCAAGCAGCGGATCGACGATTTCGAAATGCCGGTCACGCCCAACACGATCGTCGATCAGTACGGCCAGCAGAAGATCAACGGGCCGTGCGGCTCGCGCCAGTTCGAGGCCAAGGCCGCCGACGGAACCGACGTCTGCCGTTTCCCGCGCTTCCGCGAAACCCTGCCCGGCGGCAAGAGCTATGAAGTGCTCGATACCGCGCAGGGGATCACCGACGATACCGAACTGTTCATCGTCCCCGAAGGTTCGGTGTTCCTGATGGGCGATAACCGCGACCATTCGGCCGACAGCCGCGTCCTGGCCGAAAACGGCGGCCTGGGCGGACCGGTACCGATCGACAACCTGCTGGGCCGGGCCACGATCATGATGTGGTCGACCGATGGCGGGGCCGAATGGATCAAGCCCTGGACCTGGTTCTCCGCCGCCCGCTGGAGCCGCATTGGCGGCACGTTCTGATCGCGTGCTGGGCCAGGATACCCATGACTTCCTCACCGCCCTCGCCGGTCGCCCCCCGGCCGACGAGGCGCTGTGGCTCGAGGCGCTGACCCACGGCAGCACCGGGGCGCCGCGCGATTATCAGCGGCTGGAATTCCTGGGCGACCGGGCGCTCGGCATGGTCATCGCCGAATGGCTCTACAAGCTCGACGGCGGGGACGAAGGCAAGCTTTCGCAGCGCCTCAACGCGCTGGTCAGCCGCAGCACCTGTGCCAAGGTGGCCCGCCAAATCGGGCTGGGTCCGCACATCCGCCTCGGCAAGCAGGCCCGCGACGATGGCGGGCATGACAGCGACAATATCCTGGGCGACGTGATGGAAGCGCTGATCGGCGCCAGTTTCGTGACGCAGGGTTTCGAGGCGACCGCCGAAATGGTCCGCCGGCTGTGGGCCGATCAGGTCGCGGGCCAGGCCGGCAAGGCCAAGCACCCCAAGTCGGCGCTGCAGGAATGGGCCGCGGGCAATCGCCGCAAGACCCCCGAATACCGCCTGGTCGAACGCTCCGGCCCGGACCACGCCGCGCGCTTTACCGTGGCGGTCTCGGTCAAGGGCGTGGGTGAGGCCGAGGCCACCGGATCGAGCATGCGCGATGCCGAAACGCTTGCGGCCGAGGCATTCATGAAGAGGTTTGGATGAAGATATTGACGCGCAACGCGCTGGCGACTTTCGCAGCGACCACGATCCTGGCCGGCCTGCCCACTGCTGCCTCGGCCCAGCAACTGAGCGGATCGACCTGGTCCTGCAGCGCCTCGTCGGACATGCGCAATGATGCGAATTACCGGCTCAACCACCGGCAAGGTTTCGATGCGCAGTTCAAGATCGTGGTTGGCCCGGCCAGTTCGGGCAAGGTGCAGGTTGGCATCGTTTCCGAACAATGGACCTTCGGGGCAAAGACCGTGGTCGAATACCGGCCAAGCGCCACGCTGGAGCGGGATGCAAAGGGCCGCGAAGTGATCAGGATGACCTATCTGGGGATCACCCGGTCCAGCGGGGATACAAAACGCTATCCGGCATTCGTCGAAGGTTTGCTCAATTTCGATGACAGCGGCAGCCCCTATCTGCGCCTGCTGGTTGATGGTAGTGGCGATGTCGTACTCGGAGAATGTTACCCAGGATGACCCAACACTGCGGCCTGATTGCCGTCCTTGGCGCGCCCAATGCCGGCAAGAGCACCCTGGTCAACGCGCTCGTCGGGCAAAAGGTGGCGATCGTTTCGGCCAAGGCGCAGACCACCCGCGCCCGGCTGATGGGGATCGCGCTCGAAGGCGAAACCCAGATCATCCTCGCGGACACCCCCGGGCTGTTCGAGCCCAGGCGCCGGCTCGACCGGGCGATGGTCAACGCCGCCTGGGAAGGCGCGGCCGAGGCCGATGCGATCCTGCTGGTGGTCGATGGCCGCAAGAAGAAGCTCGATTACCTTGAGCCCATCCTGGAAAGCCTGCACGGCCGCCCGGAACGCAAGATCCTGGTGCTCAACAAGGTCGACGAAGTGGCCAAGGAGCCGCTGCTGGTCACCGCCCAGGCGCTGGCCGGCCCGGATGAAAACGGAAACGCCCGGTTCGACGAGGTGTTCTTCATTTCCGCGCTGACCGGCGACGGCGTTCCCGAACTCAAGACCCGGCTCGCCGCATTGATGCCCGAAGGCCCCTGGCACTATCCCGAAGACCAGGTTTCCGACGCCAGCGAGCGGCTGCTGGCCTGCGAAATCACCCGCGAGCAGCTTTACCGCCAGCTCCACGACGAGCTGCCCTATGACAGCACCGTGCGCCCCGAAAGCTATAC
>CAZNII010000106.1:0-3832 GCA_964573075.1 uncultured Novosphingobium sp.
ACGGCGGCCACGACCCATTCGCGGCTGTTGGGTGCCCAGATCGCAATCCGGTCGCCGCTGCTGACCCCGCGTTCCAGCAGAGCCGAAGCAGCCGCGCGGCATTCCTGCCAGAGCTGCGCGAAGGTGCGCGTCTCGCTCCCCTCGATCAGTGCCACTGCATCCGGCCAACGACGCGCCGCAGCCTCGGCGGCGTGGGGGATCGTCAGGGGCAGCGGCTCAGCCATGCATGTTCCCGGGGCCGAAATAGGCCTTCATTTCCTTGACCTTGCCGGCATCGTCGAAGGCGAAGGTGTCGATCACGTCGATCGCCATGTCCTTGCCGTCCCAGTGCAGGCGGACCTGCATCGCGAAGGCGGCATGGGCAGCGGCGACGCGGACCGGCCCGGCCAGATGCAGCGTCGCCCCGGTCGCCATCGATTGGGTGTAGAATTCAAGGATCGCCGCCTGACCAACCTTGGGCGGGCTGCCGATCGGATCCTCGATCACCGCATCGTCGGCAAAGATCGCCGCGGCCATGGCCGGATCGCCCTTGGCGAAGGCTTCAACGTAAGTGTGGACGGCGGCTTCCATCTGTTCTGGGCTGGGCATGGCATTCACTCCGGGAAATAGCGGCTGATGGTATCGACCACGCAGGCCGGCTTGTCGGATCCTTCGATCTCAACCGTAACGCGCACGACCGACTGGATCGCGCCCTTCACCTCCTCGACGCCGACAATCTCGCCCACGCCGCGGATGCGGCTGCCGACCTTGACGGGGCTGAGGAACCGCAGCCGGTCCGCGCCGACATTCACCGCGTGGGTAAAGCCGCGCACTTCGATCAGGTCGGGCAGGAAGAAATTGACCAGGCTCATCGTCAGATAGCCGTGGGCGATGGTCCCGCCGAACGGGCCGTCCTTGGCGCGCTCTACGTCAACGTGGATCCACTGGTGATCGCCGGTCACCTCGGCAAAGCCGTTCACACGGTCCTGCTCGATCGCCAGCCACTCGGTCGGGCCAAGCGCGGTGCCTTCCTGGCCGATCAGGTCGCGCGGGCTTTCGTAAACCTTGGTCATGGTCACGCCCGCTGGCTCGAGACGGAGAGCACTTCGCCGGTTATGTAGGATGACAGGTCGGAGGCGAGGAACATCATCACGTTGGCCACTTCCCACACCTCGGCCGGGCGCCCGAAGGCTTCCTTGGCGGAAAGTTCGGCCAGCAGTTCGTCGGTCGTCACCTTGGCGAGGAAGGCGTGCATCGCGATCGACGGGGCAACCGCGTTGATCCGCACGTTGTGCTCGGCCGCCTCGACCGCCGAACAGCGGGTGAAGGCCATCACACCGGCCTTGGCCGCGGCATAGTGGGCCTGGCCCTTCTGCGCGCGCCAGCCCAGCACCGAGGCGTTGTTGACGACCGCGCCGGACTTGCGCTCGTACATCGCCGGCAGGAACGCACGGCTCATCCGGAATACGCTGTTCAGCGTCACGTCGAGCACGCGGAACCATTGTTCGTCGGTCATGTCGACCACGTCGACCTCGCCGCCAAGCCCGGCATTGTTGATCAGCACGTCGACATGGCCGAGTTCCTTGATCGCAGCGGCATGGAGCGCGTCGACCTGGTCCTGGCTGGTCACATCGCAGACGAAAGTCGCCGGGCGCAGGCCGCATTCTGCGGCGATCCGGTCGGCCGCTTCGCCCAGCCGGCGCTCGTGAAAGTCGCTCATCAGCACGGTCGCGCCTTCTTCCACCGCGCGCTTGGCGGCGGAAAAGCCGATGCCGGTGCCGGCCGCGGCAGTCACCACCACGGTCTTGCCGGCCAGCAGGTTGCGGCCCTCCGGATAGGGCGGGATCGGAGCGGCCATCACACGTCTCCCCGCGGTTCGCGCGGCATGCCAAGGCCGCGTTCGGCGATCAGGTTGCGCTGGATCTGGTTGGTCCCGCCATAGATCGTGTCGGCGCGGCTGTAGAGGAACAGGTTGGGCAGGGTATCCCACTCGTACTCTGCGCCTTCGGCCACTTCGCCGGCCTGGCCCAGCACGTCCATCGCCAGTTCGCCCAGGCTGCGGCGCCAGCTGGCCCACTGGATCTTGTAGGTCAGCGCCGCCCCGTCGATCTTCGAATGATCGGTGTTGGACAGCATCCGGAGCGCCCCGTAGCGCATCAGCCGCAGGCCGATTTCGGCCCTGGCGATGCGCTGGCGGATCAGCGGATTGTTCGCCGCGCCGTTGGCCCTGGCCGCGGCGATCAGCTCGTCCAGTTCGTTGCGGAAGGCCATCTGCTGGCCCAGGGTGGAGACCCCGCGTTCAAAGGCCAGCAGGCCCATCGCGATCTTCCAGCCATCGCCGACCGCGCCGATCATGCTGTCCGCCGGGCAGCGTGCGTCGGTGAAGAACGTCTCGTTGAATTCGGCATCGCCGTTGATCTGCTTGATCCCGCGGATCTCGATCCCGGGCTGGTCGATCTCCATCATCAGGAAGGTCAGGCCCTTGGGGCCCTTCGATCCTTCCTCGGTCCGGGTGACGACGAAGATCCAGTCGGAAATATGCGCCAGGCTGGTCCAGATCTTCTGGCCGTTGACAACCCATTCGCCCCCTGCCCCGGACCCCGATCCGGGGTCCAGGCGGCCCTTGGTGCGAACCGAAGCCAGGTCCGATCCTGCGCCCGGCTCGGAAAAGCCCTGGCAGAAGATCGTCTTGCCGGCAGCGATCCCGGGCAGGAAGCGTTGCTTCTGCTCATCGCTGCCGAAAGCCAGGATGGTCGGGCCGGCCAGCTCGATGCCGATGTGGTTGACCCGTCCGGGAACTCCGGCGCGGGCATATTCCTCGGCAAAGATCACCTGCTGCGCCAGGGTTGCCCCGCGCCCGCCCCATTCGACCGGCCAGCCGATGCAGCCCCACTTGGCTTCGCCCAGCCGCTGTTCCCATTCCTTGCGGCGTTCGGGGCTGGCGGTCAGCTTGGAGATGCCCTTGATGTCGCGGAATTCGCCCGCCATCTCGCCTTGCAGCCAGTCGGCGCATTCCTTGCGGAATTCTTCCTCCGCAGCCGAAAACCCCAGCTTCATGCCGCTTCTCCCAGGATCATCGCGGCAACCTGTTCGCGGTGCCATTCGCCGCTGCCCAGCATCGACTGGATCGCGCGGGCGCGCTTGAAATAGAGGTGGGCGTCGTGTTCCCACGTAAAGCCGATCCCGCCGTGGAGCTGGATCATGTTCCCGGCACACATGAAGAAGGTGTCGGCGGCAAAGCTCTTCGCGGCATGGACCGCCAACGGCGCTTCGTCAGAGTCTTCGTCGACCGCGCAGGCCGCCCAGTAGACGGCGCTGCGGGCCTGCTCGATCTCGATCATCAGATCGGCCAGCCGGTGCTTGTAGGCCTGAAACGAACCGATCGGGCGGCCGAACTGGACGCGTTCCTTGGCATAGGCAACCGTCCGGTCCAGCGCGGCCTGGGCCCCGCCCAGCGCTTCGGCGGCGACCGAGACGAACCCGGCGCGGTGCGCGGCGGCAATCGCGGCGGCGGGATCGGCCAGCGGCTCGCCCTCGGCGCCCGCCAGTGTGACGCGGGCATAGGGCCGGGTCTGGTCCATCGTGGTCAGCGGCGAAACCGTCACGCCCGGTGCGTCGGCCGCAACCAGCCAGGCCCCGGTGTTGCTGGTGACGACAAACAGCTGCGCCGATCCGCCGTGGGCGACAAAGCCGGCCGCCCCGGTCAGGCTGGTGCCATTCGCCGTGATGGCCGCATCGTGGACGTAGCCGGCGATGACTTCGCTCGAAAGCAGGGCGGGAAGGTGCGTCGCCTGCTGTTCCGCGCTGCCCCCGGCGGCAATCGCCTGGGCCGAAAGGGCGAGCGAGCCAAGCA
>CAZNII010000106.1:3932-5135 GCA_964573075.1 uncultured Novosphingobium sp.
TCCGCGCTGCCCCCGGCGGCAATCGCCTGGGCCGAAAGGGCGAGCGAGCCAAGCATCGGCAGGGCGGCGACCTGCGCGCCGGCCGCTTCGGCGATGATCGCCAGCTCGACCATGCCAAGGCCCGCACCGCCATCGCTTTCGGCAATGCCGATCCCCGAAAGGCCCAGCTCCTGGCAGAAGGCAGCCCACAACTCGCGGTCGATCCCGTCGGCGGCCATGGCCTTGCGGGTGCGTTCGCTGGTGGCGTTTTCGGCAAAGAAGGCGCGCACTGTCTCGCCGATCATCTGCTGTTCGTCGGTAAATGCGAAGTGCATGTCAGGCAGTCCCCCAGACCTTGCGCGGCGGCACGCGGGTAGCGAGCAGTTGTTCCACCACTGCGCCGACTTCCGCCGGTTCCCATTTGGCGCCCTTGTCGACCACCGGGCCTTCGCGCCAGCCGTCTTCCAGCATGATCTTGCCGCCTTCGAGCTCGAAAACGCAGCCGGTCACATCGGCGCTTTCGGCGCTGCCCAGCCAGACGACCGTCGGCGCGATATTGGCCGGGTCCATCACGTCGAAGGCCTGGCCTTCGGTCGCCATCTTGTCGGCAAAGGCCTGCTCGGTCATCCGGGTGCGGGCCGAAGGGGCCAGCGCATTGGCAGTGATGCCATAGCGTCCCAGTTCCGCCGCCTGGACCAGCGTCAGCGAGGCGATCCCGCCCTTGGCGGTCGAATAGGCGGCCTGGGCGATCGAGCCCTGCAGCCCTGCACCGGACGAGGTGTTGATGATCCGCGCGTCGGGATTGGTCCCGGCCTTCTGCTTGGCGCGCCAGTAATCGACCGCGTGCCGCGACAGGCAGAAATGCCCGCGCAGGTGGACGTGCATGGTTGCGTCCCATTCCTCCAGCGTCGCGGAAACGAACATCCGGTCACGCACGATCCCGGCGTTGTTGACCACCACGTGAAGGTCGCCGAACGCGGCGACCGCAGCATCGACGATCCGCTTGGCCGCGTCCCAATCAGTGATGTCCTCATAATTGGCGATCGCCTTGCCGCCGGCGGCGACGATTTCGGCCACCACGCCATCGGCGGCGCTGGTATCGCGCCCTTCGCCGTTCAGCGATGTGCCGATATCGTTGACCACTACGTTCGCGCCCTCGGCGGCGAAGGCCAGGGCATAGGCCCGGCCCAGCCCGCGCGCGGCGCCGGTGATGATGACGGTGCG
>CAZNII010000106.1:5235-7927 GCA_964573075.1 uncultured Novosphingobium sp.
CCAGGGCATAGGCCCGGCCCAGCCCGCGCGCGGCGCCGGTGATGATGACGGTGCGGTTGTTGCAGATACCCATTACAGCCTCTCGATAATCGTGACGTTGGCCTGCCCGCCGCCTTCGCACATGGTCTGCAGGCCATAGCGGCCGCCGGTGCGCTCCAGCGCGTTGAGCAGCGTGGTCATCAGCCGCGCGCCGGTGGCGCCCAGCGGATGACCCAGGGCGATCGCACCGCCGTGAATGTTGACCTTCTCGTGCGGGATGCCGAGTTCCTTCATCCAGGCCATCGGCACCGATGCGAAGGCCTCGTTGCATTCGAACAGATCGATGTCGGCCACGGTCATCCCGGCCTTTTTCAGCGCGTGCAGGGTGGCAGGGATCGGCGCGGTCAGCATCCACACCGGATCGTCGGCGCGGACCGAGATGTGGTGGATGCGGGCGCGGGGGGTAAGGCCATGCTCCTTCACCGCGCGTTCGCTGGCGACCAGCATCGCGGCAGCGCCATCGCAGTTCTGGCTGGAAATCCCGGCGGTGATGATCCCGCCTTCCTGCACGGTGCGCAGGCCCGCCAGCCCTTCCAGCGAAGTGCCGGGACGGATCGTTTCGTCGGCGGCCAGTTCGGCCATCGGCGCGATTTCATTGGCGAACCAGCCGTTGTCGGCCGCCGCCTGCGCGCGCTGGTGGCTGGCAACCGCGAACGCTTCCATCCCGGCGCGGGTCAGGCCCCATTTCGCCGCGATCATCTCGGCCGAATTGATCTGGTTGAGGATGCCGTCGCCATAGCGCGCGACCCAGCCGGGCGAGGTGTTGAACGGGTTGGAAAAGCCATAGGGTTCCGCCGCCAGCATCGCCGCCGAAATCGGGATCGCGTTCATCGCCTGACTGCCGCCCGCGACGACCAGATCCTGCGTTCCGCTCATCACGCCCTGCGCGGCAAAATGGACGGCCTGCTGGCTCGATCCGCATTGCCGGTCGATCGTGGTGCCCGGCACGTGCTGCGGGAGCCCTGCGACCAGCCAGACGGTGCGGCCAATGTCCCCCGCCTGCGGGCCGATCGTGTCGCAGCAGCCCCAGACGACATCGTCCACGGCATTGGCATCGATCCCGGTGCGCTCGACCAGCGCCTTGATCGGGTGCGCGCCGAGGTCGGCCGGGTGCAGTGCGGCGAGGCTGCCCTTCTTGCGCCCGATGGGCGTGCGGACGGCGTCGATGATATAGGCTTCAGGCATTTCGGTTCTCACGCAAAGGTGTGTTCGGGGCCGATCGGCAGCTTGCCGCCAAGGACGGCTTCGTCGATCCGGCGGACATGGAAGGCGCGGTCGCCCCAGGCGCCGCACAGCGCCCAGCTGCGCTTCATCCAGAAGTGCAGGTCGACCTCGTAGGTATAGCCCATCGCGCCGTGAACCTGGATCGCGGTCTCGGCAGTCTGGATTGCGGCATCGCCTGCGGCGAGCTTGGCGTGGCTGACGTGGACCGGAGCACTGTCGGTTCCATCTTGAAGCGCCTGCGCAGCGCGCCAGACCACCGGCTTGGCGAACTCGATCGCGACGGCGCAGCTGGCCAGCTGATGCTTCAGCCCCTGGAACGCGCCGACCGGCTGGCCGAACTGGGTGCGGACCTTGGCGTACTCGGTCGCCTGGTGGAGCATCGCATCGGCGAGGCCGAGCAGCTGCGCCGCGCTCATCAGCGCGCCGAGGTTGAGCAGGTGATCATCCGCCGGGCCACGGGCGCTGAACATCGCCAGGTTGCGCAGCGGATCGACGCTTTGCAGCGCCGGCCCCTCGCCGTCGGCCACCCAGGGGTTGAGCACGTGGGGCAGGGGGACCGTGCGGGTACCCTCGACTATGGCTTGCAGGCCGTCGGTGTCACCCTGGTGTACCAGCCAAGGCACCGCGACGAAGGCGGTATCGACCAGCGGCTCGGCCAGGCAGGCCCGCCCGCATTCCGCCGCGATCAGCGCCGCCTCGACCAGCCCCAGGCCCAGCCCGCCATGCTCTTCGGGCACCAGCAGGCCGGTCAGCCCCATCTCGACCAGACCCTGCCAGATCGCGGGGTCGCGGTTGCCCTGCTCGTCCAGCCGGCGCAGCACGTCCGGGCCGTGGGTGCCTGACAGGTAATCGCGGACGCTTTCGGCAAGTGTTTGCTGGTCCTCGGAAAAACGGAAGTCCATCAACCTGCTCCCACGCGCGGAAGGCCCAGCAGACGCTCGGCGATGATGTTGCGCTGAACCTCGTTCGATCCGGCATAGATCGGACCCGAAAGCGAGAAGATGTAGCCCTCCAGCCACTGGTTGATCTGCCCGTTGCCGAACCGCTTCAGTTCGGCATGAGCGCCCAGGATCTGCATCGCGGTGCGGTGCATCGCACGGTCCAGTTCCGACCAGAAGATCTTGTTGAGGCTCGCTTCCGCCCCAATTTTGCCGCCCGCCATGATCTTCGATGCGACCGCATAGGTGTTGTAGGCATAGGCCTGCGCCGCGCCCCAGGCCTGAACCACCGCCTCGCGCGCGGCAGGCGAAGCTTCGGCCTCATTCGCGCGGTAGAGCTCGACCAGCCGCTTCGCCGTCGCCTGGAACCGGCCGGGCGATCGCAGCATCAGCCCGCGTTCGAACCCGGCGGTGGCCATGGCGACGTTCCAGCCCTGGCCTTCGCCGGCCAGGCAGTTTTCGACCGGCACCCGTACCTCGTCGAAGAACAG
>CAZNII010000107.1:0-7790 GCA_964573075.1 uncultured Novosphingobium sp.
AAGGACATCATCAAGCGGATCAAGGAAGAAGAGATCGAATGGGTCGATCTGCGCTTCACCGATCCCAAGGGCAAGTGGCAGCATCTGACCATGTGCGCCCGCGTCATGGGCGAGGATGAGCTGGAAGACGGCCTGATGTTCGACGGTTCGTCGATCGAAGGCTGGAAGGCGATCAACGAATCCGACATGATCCTCAAGCCGGACCTCGATGCGGTCTATATCGATCCGTTCAGCGCCACCCCGATGATGATCCTGGTCTGCGACATTGTCGAACCTTCGACCGGCGACCTCTACAGCCGCGACCCGCGCTCGACCGCCAAGCGCGCCGAAGCCTTCGTCAAGTCGACCGGGATCGGCGACACCGTCTATGTCGGTCCGGAAGCCGAATTCTTCCTGTTCGACGACGTGCGCTACTACGACGGCTATGATGGTTCGGGCTTCCGGATCGACGACGTCGAACTGCCGACCAACACCAACAAGGAATACGAAGGCGGCAACATGGGCCACCGCCCGGGCGTCAAGGGCGGCTACTTCCCGGTGGCGCCGATCGACAGCTGCGTCGATATCCGCGGCGAGATGGTTTCGACCATGCTGGAAATGGGCCTGCCCTGCGACAAGCACCACCACGAAGTCGCCGCCGCCCAGCACGAGCTGGGGCTGACCTTCGGCACCCTGGTGCAGACCGCCGACCGCATGCAGGTCTACAAGTACGTGGTCCAGCAGGTCGCGCATGCCTATGGCAAGACCGCGACCTTCATGCCCAAGCCGATCAAGGGCGACAACGGCAGCGGCATGCACACCCACATCTCGATCTGGGATAGCGGCAAGCCGCTGTTCGCCGGCAACGGCTATGCCGGCCTGTCGGACCTGTGCCTCTACTTCATCGGCGGCGTGATCAAGCACGCCAAGTCGCTCAACGCCTTCACCAACCCGACCACCAACAGCTACAAGCGTCTGGTCCCGGGCTATGAAGCGCCGGTTCTGCTGGCCTATTCGGCCCGCAACCGCTCGGCCTCTTGCCGCATCCCCTATGGCGCGGGCGACAAGGCCAAGCGCGTCGAATTCCGCTTCCCGGATGCGATGGCCAACCCCTATCTGTGCTATGCCGCGCTGCTGATGGCAGGACTCGACGGGATCAAGAACAAGATCCACCCGGGCGAAGCGATGGACAAGAACCTCTACGATCTGCCGCCGGCCGAACTCGCCGCCGTGCCGACCGTCTGCGGGTCCTTGCGCGAAGCGCTCGAAAGCCTCGAGGCCGATCACGACTATCTGCTGCAGGGCGGGGTCTTTACCAAGGACCAGATCGACGCCTACATCGAGCTCAAGTGGGCCGAACAGCTGCGTTGGGAAACCACGCCGTCGCCGGTCGAATTCGACATGTACTACAGCGCCTGACCACTGCGACCCGGACAGGTGCAAGCAAGGGCGTCCCGGGAAACCGGGGCGCCCTTTTTGCCTGTCAGGCAGCCTTGCCGCGCCGCATCGCCGGCCTGGTTGGCGCGGTTGCCGCCGCCAGCTCTCCCGGAGCCAGGGGCGCGAAATGGAAGTAGCCCTGGATCAATTCGCACCCGGCCGCGATCACCAGCTGGCGCTGGATCAGGGTTTCCACCCCTTCAGCGACGACCTTCATGTCCAGGCTGCGTCCCAGCGCGGCAATCGCCTTGAGGATTGCCTGGGCGCCGGAATCGGTTTCGATGTTCTGAACGAATGCCCGGTCGATCTTGATCCGGTCAAACCGGAACGCGCGCAGATAACTGAGCGCCGAATAGCCGGTACCGAAATCGTCGAGGGCGATGCCGAAGCCCATCTTGCGCAGGCCTTCGAGCACGTCGAACACACCGCTGCCGCGTTCCAGCAGGATGCCTTCGGTCACCTCGAAGGTGATCGCCCCGGGCGGGACCGAATATTCGCGGACCAGCACTTCGATATCGTCGAGGAACCCGCGCGCCGCCAGCTGCAGCGGCGAGAGATTGACCGAGATGTTGAGCTCTGGCCAGGCGCGGCGCTGTTCGAACACCTTGCGCAGCACCCACCAGCCCAGCACCGGCATCAGCCCGGCCTGTTCGGCCACCGGCACGAACAGCGCCGGACTGATCCGGCCGAGTTCGGGATGATCCCAGCGCAGCAGCGCTTCTGCCCCGGCAATCGTGTTGCCGGTGGTTTCGACGATTGGTTGATAGGCCAGTGACAGGCCTTCGCCCCGGATCGCATCGCGCAGCGCGACTTCCAGCTCGCGGCGGCGCGCAACCGTGTGCCCCATGTCGTCGGTATAGCCCCGCCAGCGCGCGCGGCCGCGCTGCTTGGCGCGGTAGAGGGCGATGTCGGCCTTGCGCAGCAATTCGTCGGCATCGCGCCCCTGTGCGATCGACCAGCTGATCCCGGCCGATGCGGTTACGTCGATCAGCCGCCCTTCGACCTTGAACGGCGCGGCGAAGGTCGCCATCAGTTCGGCACCGAGGCTTTCGACTGCCCCTGACCCGGAATCGGCGGTACGCAACAGGACGAATTCGTCGCCCCCGATCCGGGCGAGGAAATCGTCATCGACCATGCGCTTGCGGCAGCGATCGGCCACCTGCGCGACCAGGGCATCGCCGACCGTATGGCCCAGGGTGTCGTTGATGGACTTGAAATTGTCGAGATCGAAGAAGGCCAGCATCATGAACCGGTCCGGTCTGCGCGCCACCCCGGCGATGCGCCGTTCGGCTTCCTGAAGCAGGTGGCTGCGGTTGGGCAGGCCGGTCATGGCATCGTGCAACGCTTCGTGTTGTGCCTGCTGCTCGCTGCTCTGCAGCCGCACCAGGGTGCGGCTCAGCACCCGGACGATCGCCGCTCCACCCGCGACCAGCGCCAGCATGATGCAGCAAAAGGCAATGAACAGCGGGCGCATGCGGTGCTGCATCATCGCGCCGCGTTGCGCACTGTGCCAGCCGATCCAGCCGATCACGGAGCCATCGGCGGCGGTCAGCGCCAGCGAATTGTGGGCCGGGTCACGCGGAGCACTGCCGATGCTGTCGACCTCGCCCAGCAAGAGGTTCTGGCGCAGTGCCCCGAGATAGCCCGGATCGAAGAACTTCACTGCGACCACGTGGTTGGGGGTCCGCCGCAGCAGGCCCATGTCGGTATCGGGAATGACCGATACGATGGTCATCTGTGCCGGCCGACCTTCGAGCGAAACCAGTTCGCTGCTCCAGCGGGTCAGGGCGCGGCCGTTGTCGTCGAACGGCCAGTCGGTATCGGCCAGACGCCGCGTTCCGGCCATTTGACCGACCACCGATGTGTTGCCCGCCATCCAGCCGAGTTTGGCACTGACCGCTTTTTCAAGCGGCGCATAACCGGTCGGCGTGCGCGGTTTTCCTTCGTGCCAGGCGTGGATCGCCCGACCTTGCGGATCGACCAGGTAAAGCCGGTCATAGCCGAAGTTTGACCACAGGAATTCGCCGACATAGGTATCGGCCCAGGCCATATCGCGCTTCAGGACCAGCCCGTTGAAGGCGTCGTCCCAGGTCAACTGGACCTTTTGCTGCGCCACCGAGGCGGCGATCTGGCGGACCACGTAGTTTGCCACCAGCATCCGTTCATTTTCGCGATCGAGCCGGTTGACCGTCTTCGCGGTGTGATTGAAACCCAGTACGACCGCCGCGATCAGGACGATGAGCACGCAAAACGTCAGGCCGATCATCCGCGTGATCCGCACTTCCGAGCGCGCCAGCCGGGCGACGCGCAAAGCAATGGCATTAAATCGACCCATCGGGCTGCGCAATTGCTCAATATTGTGAAAGACAAGTTTACCAAGCCGATAGGGGACGCGCGAACAGCAACAGGTGAACCGAATCCATTTTCCTACAGCACGCCATCGTGCTTAATACGGCGGCCTCCACCAACCCGGCTGAAGAGGCATTTCAATGGACTTCTCGCTAGACTTCTTCGCAGCCTTGCGGCGGATGCAGGATCGGCGCGCCGCGCGTGCGGCAGCGACTTCTCCCGCTGCAGCGCCGGCCCGTTCGTCCCGGTCCGAAGATGCCGCACCCCCCAGGCGGATCGGCCCGGCGGGCCTTGCCCTGATCAAGCGCTTCGAAGGCTGCGAGCGCCGGCGCACCGACGGACGGTTCGAAGCCTATCCAGATCCCGGCACCGGCGGCGATCCCTGGACCATCGGTTGGGGCGCAACCGGCAAGGACATTGTCCGCGGCACAGTCTGGACCCAGGACCAGTGCGACGCCCGGCTTGAAGCGGACCTGGAGCGGTTTGCCCGCGAAGTGGCCATTGCGATCGGCGATGCCCCCGTCAGCCAGGCGCAGTTCGATGCCCTGGTCAGCTTTCATTACAACACCGGGGCCATTTCCCGGGCGACCCTGACCCGGCTGCACAAGGCCGGGCAGCCTGATCTTGCGGCACGGGAATTCGGCCGCTGGATCTACGCCGGCGGCAAGCCGCTCAAAGGCCTGGTCCGCCGCCGCGAGGCCGAAGCGGCGCTCTATCGAAACGGGTGACAGATTGCGGCTTGCAATCTGATCGCGGCGCTCCGACATTGGCGAAGTTAATCGTCCCATTAATGGAGATTCGAGGATGCGCGAACTGCTGCAACATTACATCGACGGCAAGTGGGTGGACAGCGAAGGCGGAGCCCGCCGCGAAGTGATCAATCCGACCACGGAAGAACCCTGTGCGGTGATTTCGGTCGGCACCAAGGCCGATGTCGACAAGGCGGTTGCCGCCGCCCGCCGCGCCTTCGAAAGCTACAGCCGGACCACCCGCGAGGAGCGCCTGGCCCTGCTTGAACGGATTGTCGAGGAATACAAGAAGCGCGCCCCGGACCTGGCCCAGTCGATGGCCGAGGAAATGGGTGCGCCGTTGTCGTTCGCGATCACTGCCCAGGTGGGTGCCGGGATCGGCGGCTTCATGAGCACGATCGCCGCGCTCAAGGACTTCAGCTTCACCGAAGACGGTCCGGGCTTCAAGGTCGCCTACGAGCCGATCGGCGTGGTCGGGATGATCACCCCGTGGAACTGGCCGCTGAACCAGATCGCGCTCAAGGTGGCGCCGGCACTGGCCGCGGGCGACACCATGGTGCTCAAGCCGTCGGAAGAATGCCCGACCAATGCCAAGATCTTTGCCGAAATCCTTGACGCCGCGGGCGTTCCGCCGGGCGTGTTCAATCTGGTGCAGGGCGATGGCCCGACCACCGGCAACGCGATCTCCAGCCACCCCGATGTCGAAATGGTCAGCTTCACCGGCTCGACCCGCGCCGGGATCCAGGTGGCGATCGCCGCTGCCCCCACGGTCAAGCGCGTCCACCAGGAACTCGGCGGCAAGAGCCCCAACCTGGTCCTGCCCGACGCCGATCTGGCCAGCCAGCTCCCGGCCGTCGCGATGGGTCCGCTGGTCAACACCGGCCAGTCGTGCATCAGCCCGACCAAGGTGCTGGTCGCCAAGGACCGCGAGGCCGAAGTGGTCGGCTTCTACAAGGCGATGTATTCGCAGACCCCGGTCGGCGACCCCATGGCCGAAGGCAATCACCTCGGCCCGGTGGTCAACAAGGCCCAGTTCGACAAGGTGCGCGACCTGATCCAGTCGGCGATCGACCAGGGCGCCAAGCTCGAAACCGGCGGGCCCGACCTGCCGAGCAATGTCAACCGCGGCTATTACATCCAGCCGACCGTGTTCTCCGGCGTGACGCCCGACATGCGGATCGCGCAGGAGGAAATCTTCGGCCCCGTCGCCACGATCATGACCTATGATTCGCTTGAACAGGGGATCGAGCTGGCCAACGCCACCGAATACGGCCTGTCCGCCGCGATCACCGGCGATCCGGCCAAGGCTGCCGAAGTCGCCCCGAAGCTGCGCGCCGGCATGGTCGCAATCAACAACTGGGGCCCGACCCCGGGCGCGCCGTTCGGCGGTTACAAGCAGTCCGGCAACGGCCGCGAAGGTGGCCTTGCGGGCCTCAAGGACTTCATGGAAATGAAGGCGATCTCGGGCCTGCCGGCCTGATCCCGCTCCTGAAAGCCTGACCAATCGAGCCCCCTTCCCGCCCATGCGGGGAGGGGGTTTGGTTTTGAGTCCGCGCCTCCTGGCCCACAATGGCAAGCACCTGATTTGCATCGCCAACAGAAGCAGTTATCGATTGGCGCAGGGAGGCGTTGTCGATGATTCTATGGGCACTTGCAGCCGCAGCCGCGCTTCAGGCCGACAAGCCCGCACCGGAACGGGACTGGGCCGCGACGCTACGCACCGATGCCACCGCGATGCACGATGCGATCGCCGAAAATCACCCGGGAATGATCAACCCGGACGATCCTGACTTTGCCGCGCTGAATGATCGGCAATATGCGCTGGCGCTGAAACGGGCGCGAACCGCCCGCACATTTGCCGACTATTTCTTTGCCCTGCAGCATTATCTGGCGGCCTTTAATGATGGGCACATGGGCTTCGGGGTGTTCGGCGCCACCCCCGATGCTAATCTTCGCTGGCCCGGGTTCATCGCGCGGGATGATGGCAACCGAGGCCTGGTCGTCACCGCCAGCGAGGATTGGTCTGGGGTCGCGGCAGGTTCCAGGATTGAGAACTGCGACGGCAAGAATGCTTTCGAACTTGGCAGAGACCGGGTCGGGGCCAGGTTCGGCCGCTGGGAACTTGAATCGCAGCGGACAATGTGGGGCGTGATCGTAATGCTTGATTCCGGTGATCCCTACGTCCGCCCGATTACCAGCTGCGTGTTCCAAACCGACAGGGGCAGGCAGAAAGTCCGCCTGACCTGGCGTGAAGGCGGCAAGGAGATTTTCAGCAAGTACCAGATCATTCCCGCCGCTTCGCGAGTGGAAGCAGGGATTGCCCCATTCGCCGGCGGATTCTGGGTGACCCTGCCCAGCTTTGATGGAAACCCTGAAAGCAGCCGGGGCCGGGCGCTGGAAGTGGTGCTTGGGCAAATCCGTGACCAAGCCGGGGCGATGGAAAAGGCCCCGGTGATCGTCTTCGATCTGCGGGGCAATGGCGGCGGTTCATCACAGTGGTCGAAGCGGATTGCCGAGCTGTTGTGGGGCAAAGGTGCCTTCGCGCGCTATCCCGATCCACCAATGACAATTGTGTGGCGCGCTTCGCAGGGCAATTTGCAGACCCTGCGCGACGGCCTGAGAGAGCGTGATGCCAACGGCAAGCTCGACCAAGGTGCGCGTAGCTGGTTCAATTCGACGATTGCCGGGCTGGAGGCAGCCGTCGCGAAAGGGGAACAAAGCTGGGTGATAAAGCCCAGCCGGGCCGATAATGCTTCGAATGTGGACAACGCGCTCCCATTCCATCCGCCGCAGGGCAAGGTTTTCCTGCTGACCGATTCAGCTTGCATGTCAGCCTGTCTGGATGCGGTTGACCTGTGGACCCGGCTTGGCGCGATCCCGGTCGGGCGCGAAACCGGTGCCGACACGGTCTATATGGAGGTCCGGCGGATCACCATGCCAAGCAAGCTGGGATCGATGGCTCTGCCGATGAAGTACTACATCGGACGTGCGCGCGGCAGCAATGTGCCAGTCAGGCCGCGCTACCGCTTTGACGGAGACATCAAGGACACCCCGTCCGTCCAGGCATGGGTGGCAAGCTTGCTGAAACGGGATTGAAGCGATTTCGGCATCCTAAGGCATCGCCTGAGCTTCGCCAAGGATGAACCTTGACAGACTTGCGATCGGTTCCGTATTTCGATAATTATCGAATCATCGAAGGAAGGCCATGCAACCCGATTCCGTCATCCGTTCGCTGGGCGCGCTCGCGCAGGAGCATCGGCTGGCGGCCTATCGCCT
>CAZNII010000108.1:0-3339 GCA_964573075.1 uncultured Novosphingobium sp.
CTGCCCGACGCCTTCCTGCGCCGCTGCTTCTTCCACTACATCAAGTTCCCCGACCGCGAGACGATGCAGTCGATCATCGACGTGCACTTCCCCGGCATCCAGAAGACCCTGGTCAGCAAGGCGATGGATATCTTCTACGAGGTTCGCGAGGTGCCGGGGCTGAAGAAGAAGCCCAGCACCAGCGAACTGCTCGACTGGCTCAAGCTGCTGCTCAACGAGGACATGCCGCTCGACGTGCTGCAGAACAAGGACCCGGCCAAGGCAATCCCCCCGCTCCACGGCGCCTTGCTCAAGAACGAGCAGGATGTCATGCTGTTTGAACGGCTTGCCTTCATGGCGCGCCGCCAGAACTGACGGAGAGGCGTATGGCCAGGCGGGTTGCGGCATTCCTTTCGGCGGCGGCCTTGCTGCTGGCGGTACCGGCGCTGGCCCAGGGGCTCGACGCTCCGGTCTACACCACCCCGATTGCCTCGACCTGGCAGGGAGACGCGACCAGGGGCCCGGTGGTTTACAAACCGCTCGGCATCGCCTTTCCCGAACGGCTCGGCAAGTTCGAGCGGTTCCGGGTCTCGGGTTTCGAAGACCTGCCCGATTTCTGGGTCAACTATGACTGGAAGCGTCCTGCCGGGAACGCCCGGCTGACAGTGTTCCTGTTCAAGCCCCGCGCGAGCATGGCGGAGCATACCATTGCCGGATCGATCAACTCGTTCGGACAGGCCAATGGTTCCGAGCTGACCTTCGTCTGGTCCGACGGCCCGCGCAACATCGCCACGCCCGAGCGCGAACTGCGGTTCTTCAAGGGTACCTACAAGACCGGGATCGGGCCGGGAACCGTGCTCGACTACATCTACTTCGCAGATCTCGGCACCTGGCGGGTCAAGGTGCGGGTCACCCTGCCCAGCTCGTCCGATCCGGCCGACGAGGCCGAGATCGAAGCCGCGATCGCCGCGCTCGACTGGAAGGCGATCCTGGCCGGCAACGGTGCGTGTTCCGGTCCGGCCTGCACCACCGACGGCCCGGCGGTGTTCAACAACCATATGGGCGAGATGTTTCTCACCAAGGTGATCAACAGCGGCCAGGGCAAGAAGCTCAGCGGCGATGCCTCCAAGCCGCTGTTCCAGCGCAAGGTCGATGGAACCGAATGGGAAGTCTTCCCGCTCGATCCGCGGATCAACGAGTTGTTCGCGAAGGGTTATGGGGCGCTTTCGCTCGCTCCGACGACCTATTCGCTGAGCTGGCACAAGGGCGGCAAATCCGGGATCGTCCGGTTCTTCTCCGGCGAGCCGAGCGAGGCAATGTTCAATCGCGAGGTCGAGCGCCTGACCAAGCGGCCTGAAACCACCATATTTGTACCGATGAGCGATGCCGCCTTCCACGCGGCCGACTAGGAAATCCCGATGTTTTTCAATTTCGTCGACGAACTGCGCGCCGCCGGTATCCAGGCCAGCTTCAAGGAGCACCTGGTCCTGCTCGAAGCGCTCGACAAGGACGTGATCGAGCAGACGCCCGAACAGTTCTATTACCTCAGCCGCTCGATCTTCGTGAAGGACGAAGGCCTGCTCGACCGGTTCGACCAGGTCTTCAACAAGGTCTTCAAGGGGATCCTGACCAATTACGGCCAGAACCCGGTCGACATTCCCGAGGAATGGCTGAAGGCCGTCGCCGAAAAGTTCCTCACGCCCGAGGAAATGGCCGCGATCGAAAAGCTCGGCTCGTGGGAAGAGATCATGGAGACGCTCAAGAAGCGGCTCGAGGAACAGCAGAAGCGGCACGAGGGTGGGAACAAGTGGGTCGGCACCGGCGGGACCAGCCCCTATGGTAACAACGGCTACAACCCCGAAGGCGTCCGGATCGGCGGCGAAAGCAAACACAAGCGCGCGCTCAAGGTCTGGGAAAAGCGCGAGTTCCAGAACCTCGACAACACCCGCGAGCTGGGCACCCGCAATATCAAGATCGCGCTGCGCCGGCTGCGCCGCTTCGCCCGCGAGGGATCGCCCGACGAGCTTGACCTCGAAGGTACGATCGAGGGCACCGCGCGGCAGGGCTGGCTCGACATCCGGATGCGCCCCGAACGGCACAACGCAGTCAAGCTGCTGCTGTTCCTCGATGTCGGCGGCTCGATGGATCCGTTCATCAAACTGGTCGAGGAGCTGTTCAGCGCGGCGACCAGTGAGTTCAAGAATCTGGAGTTCTTCTACTTCCACAACTGCCTTTACGAAGGCGTGTGGAAGGACAACCGCCGCCGCTGGAGCGAGCGCACCAACACCTGGGACATCCTCCATAAGTACGGCCACGACTACAAGGTGGTGTTCGTCGGTGACGCGGCGATGAGCCCCTACGAGATCACCCATCCGGGCGGCTCGGTCGAACACTTCAACGAAGAATCGGGCGCCGAGTGGCTCAAGCGCGTGGCCCACGTCTATCCGGCGACCGTCTGGATCAATCCGGTCCCGGAGAAGCAGTGGTCCTATTCGCAATCGACCAAGATGATCAAGGAACTGATCGGCGGGTCGATGTACCCGCTGACGCTCTCGGGCCTTGACGACGCGATGCGCGAGCTTACCCGCAAGAAGCATTGACCCGGCGAAACATTTCCTTGGGTTGATCGCTCTTCGATTGCCGCCACATTGGCGGCATGACCAGCACCCGCCTGCCCGCCCTGTTCCTCGGCCACGGATCGCCGATGAACGCGATCACCGATACGCTGGAGAGCCGCGCCTGGACCGCGCTGGGCCGGGCGCTGCCGCGGCCGGAAGCGATCCTGGTGGTTTCGGCGCATTGGGAAACCCACGGCGCGGTTCATCTGACTGACGGAGCCGCACCCCGCACCATCCACGATTTCGGCGGCTTCCCGCAGGAACTGTTCGATGTGCAATACCCCGCCCCCGGATCGCCCGCACTGGTCGAGCGGGTGGTCGAACTGCTGGCCGGTGAACAGGTCCGCCGCGACGAGAGCTGGGGCTTCGATCATGGTTCATGGGGCGTGGTCCGCCCGATGTATCCTACGGCCGACATTCCGATGGTCCAGCTCAGCCTCGATCGCACGCTGGCGCCCGAACGGCACCTCGAAATCGCAGCCCGGCTTGCGCCCTTGCGCGACGAAGGCGTACTGCTGGTATCGAGCGGCAACGTGGTTCACAATCTGCGCGAATACTTCCGCACCATGGGCACCCGGCCCGAATGGGCGGTCGAATTCCAGCAGCGGATCAACCGGGCGGTGATCGCGGATGACCGCAAGACCCTGACCGGTTTTGCCCCCGAAGATCGCGCAGCGGCGCTGGCGATCAACAGCGCGGAACATTACCTGCCGCTGCTCTACACCGTCGGCGCACGCCTGCC
>CAZNII010000108.1:3439-7786 GCA_964573075.1 uncultured Novosphingobium sp.
GGCCTCGCCACGATCCTGCTTTTCGCGCTGATCGATCCGCAGCTGTCGGTGATGACCGACGATGCGGTGGACGGGCGGATCAGCGAAGCGGCGTTCCGCAGCACGATCGTCTGGATCAGTTTCAGCCGGCTTGCCGGCACGCTGCTGGCCCAGGCACTGTTCCTGCCCTCGGCGATGCTGATCGCCTGGATCGCGAATTACGTGTGACGGTCTAGCTCGGCATGAAGCCGGGGGCGCAGGATCCAGAACAGGATCGCCGGGACCAGCCCCAGGCAGGCCGCGCCATAGAGCACATAGCGTACCGATTCCGCGCCATAGGTTGGCTTCAGCCAGTCTGACAGCATCCCGAAGAACAGCGGCCCCAGCCCCAGTCCGATCAGGTTCTGCCCAAACAGCAGCAGCGCGCTGGCCGTGGCGCGATGGCGCAGCGGGACCAGCCCCTGCGCCGAGGAATAGACCGGCCCGTAATAGAGCGAATTGAGCACCGTCGGGATCATCAGCAGCACCAGCGAAATCCGCCAGTCGGTGGCAAAATAGGCCGAGATCGCGATCGGGATCGCCAGCGCCATGCCGATCGCCGGGGCGGTCACCACGTGGCGGCGATCGTGCTTGCCGTATCGATCGGCCAGCCAGCCACCCAGCCAGGTGCCGAAAATCCCGGCGATCCCGCCCCACAGCCCGAAGGTGTATCCGACTTCGCCAGGGGTCAGCTCGTAGCTGCGCTGGAAAAAGATCGTGGTCCAGGTCGATTTGCCATAGGACAGGAACGAACTGGCCGAGGCCGCCGCAAGCAGGGTGACATAGGCCGGCGAACGGAGCAGTTGCCGCACGGCCGCAAAAATCGTCTCACCTTCGTGATGCGCCGGAACCGCATGCGCCGTGCGGTCCTTGTCGCGGACCAGCAGCACCACCAGCAGGGCCAGCGCCACACCGGGCAGGCCGACGATCATGAAGGCCTTGCGCCATCCCAGCGTGTCGGCGAGGAAACCGCCGATCAGCATACCCAGCAGCGAGCCGATCGGAATGCCCAAGGCATAGAACGCCATTGCCCCGGCCCGCCGTTCGGGCGGAACCCGGTCCGCAATCAGCGAATGGGCGGACGGCGTGCAGCCGGCCTCGCCCACCCCTACCCCGATCCGGGCCAGCAGCAATTGCCAGAAATTCTGCGCCAGCCCGCACAGCGCGGTCATCGCCGACCACACCGCCAGCGCCAGTGCGATCATCTTGCCGCGGTCGGTGGTGGGCTTGTCGGCGATCCGGGCGATCGGCAGGCCAAGAAAGGTATAGAACAGCGCGAAAGCCAGCCCGGTCATCAGCCCGACCTGGGTATCGGTCATCTTCAGGCTCTTGCGGATCGGCTCGGCCAGGATGTTGACGATCTGCCGGTCCAGGAAGTTGAAAATGTAGACGACCAGCAGGGTCACCAGCATCAGCCGGGTCGGACCGTCGAGGCCCTGCCGGCCAGCCTTGATATCCTCCACCCTCATCCCTTTCGCTTCTAGTATATCAGCAGGTCCGCAGTCGCCTCACGCCAGGCCGTTTCATCGGCCGCAGCGATCCGCTCCAGATCGCCCGGCAGCGCTGCCGGATCGTCAACCCATTCGCGCAATGCCGGGCCGCCGTTGATCACGTCGATCGCCAGCCGCTCGAACTCGTACTCATAGGGAAAATCGCGCCACAGCTCATAGTTAGGGTGGAGCCGCCGGATCGCCTTGAAGGCCAGCGCCTGCAAGCGCCACGGCCGGAAGGCGTGATGAAGGTAGAACCTGCCCTCGGCATGGATCATCAGGCCGTTGCAGAGCTGCCCGGCGTGCTTGTGGAAGGTCGGGGTAAACCAGCATTCGCGCAAGCCGCAGCCCGCCAGCCATTCGGGGGCGAAGCGCTGCATTTCGGCCAATACCGCCTTGGCGTCCAGATCGGGCGCGCCGAACAGCACTTCGAGCGGGCGGGTGGTCCCCCGCCCCTCGCTGAGCGTTGCGCCTTCGAGCATCACCGTGCCGGCATAGGCGCGGGCCATGTTGAGGCTGGCGGCATTGGGGCTGGGATTGATCCAGATCCGGCTCTCCGGCCAGCCGAGGCCCGGGCCCTCGGGCTGCCAGCCCTCCATCGCGATCACGCGGTAGGGCACGTCGAGATTGAAGTGCCGGATGAACCAGTGCCCCATTTCGCCCAGGGTCAGCCCGTGGCGCATTGGCATCGGCCCGGCCCCGACGAAGCTTTCCTGCCCCGGCCGCAGCGTGGTCCCCTCGACCGGGCGCCCGGCGGGATTGGGCCGGTCAAGCACCCAGACTTCCTTGCCGGTGCCGTGCGCGGCTTCGAGCAGGTAGAGCAGCGTGGTGACGAAGGTGTAGATCCGGCAGCCAAGGTCCTGCAGGTCGAACAGGAACACATCGGCAGTGCTCATCATCTGCCCGGTCGGGCGGCGCACCTCGCCATAGAGGCTGAACACGGGGATGTTGTAGGTCGGGTCGAGTTCGTCCTCGGTCTCGACCATGTTGTCCTGCTTGTCGCCCTTCAGCCCGTGCTGCGGGCCGAAGGCGGATGTGACGTTGAGCCCCGCCGCGATCAGCGCGTCGAGCGAATGGGTCAGGTCTTCGGTGACGCTGGCCGGATGCGCCACCAGCGCGACGCGTTTCCCCTCGAGCGGTTTCCTGAGGTCAGGGTCCGCCAGCAGGCGGTCGATGCCGAATTTCATGATTGCTCAGGTGCAGGAAGCGTCGCGGCAAAGCAAGCGGGATGGTGGAAATCGGGCTGGCCGGGCGGGTGCGCGAGGGCCCAGTAACTTTTGGTACCGTCGAGTTCCTCGATCACGGATGAGAGGGCGAGCGCGGGTTCCGGTCCGAGCAATCGCGCCGCAAAGCTGGCGGTCACTTCCACTGCGCCTTCGGATTGCAGCACGGAAATGTCGGGCCGGGCCGGCATTGCCAGGTTCGCCATACCTTCGCGATAGCTATCAAAACGGTAAGCCGCCCATGCGCCGGAAGCGGAGAAGTTGAACTCGCGGTAACCTTCGCCGTCAGGGCGCACGAACAGCTCGAAACAGGTGGTTTGCCACAGACCGTCCTTGCGGACCGGTGCTGCCGGAGCTGGCAGCTTGAGACTGCCACCAGGTGTGACGGTGTAGGACAGCCAGGCAAGGCCGTCGGAAATGCGCAGCTTCGCACTTACTCGCTGCACTTTCGAAGGCGGTGTTTGCGGATGGGGCAGCAAAGGGAAAGACAGTCCTTCGACAAGCTCAGGACGGTCGGAAATGGGAGTTTGAATTGAATTATCCTTCCCCGTTTGTGCTGAGCTTGTCGAAGCACTGCCCTTGTTGCGGGACAGCGCCGAGACCTGTTCCCAGTCGCCCCGGATCAAGGCCAGCTTCTTCGCCCGCGACCAGCCCTTGATCCTGCGTTCGGCAGCCTTGGCTTCATCCCGGGTCGGGAATTCCTGCGACCAGACGAATTCTACCGGCTGATGATCAGCCGTGAATCCGGGGACAGAACCTGATTTGTGCTCTCCTACCCGGCGCTCGAGCTCATCGGTATGGCCGACATAGAAATAACCGCCTCGGCAATGGAGCATGTAGGTCCAGAAGCTCATGCTTGCGGGCTAAAGGAAGGACAGTCCTTCGACAAGCTCAGGACGCGCGGTTGGAGGAGACGTTGGTGTTTGGGAAGCGGATTTCTCTACCGCCCCCCCGTCTGTGCTGAGCTTGTCGAAGCGCCGGTTTTCCCCTACCGACCGCGCCGCCATGACTTACACCTCAACCCTCCTGCGCCTGCTCGACGAGCGTGGCTACATCCACCAGCTGACCGACGCCGAAGGGCTCGATAGCCTCGCGAACACGCAGGTGATCCCGGGCTATATCGGCTTCGATGCCACCGCGCCATCGTTGCATGTCGGATCGCTGGTGCAGATCATGCTGCTGCGCCGGCTGCAGCAGGCCGGGCACAAGCCGATCGTGCTGATGGGCGGCGGGACCACCAAGGTCGGCGATCCTTCGGGCAAGGATGAAAGCCGCAAGCTGCTCACCGCCGAGGCGATCGACGCCAACATCGCCTCGATCCGCAAGGTGTTCGAACGCTTCCTGACCTTCGGCGATGGCCCGACCGACGCGGTGATGGTCAACAACGACGATTGGCTGAGCGCGCTGGGCTATGTCGACCTGCTGCGCGAGGTTGGCCCGCATTTCACCATCAACCGGATGCTGACCTTCGATTCGGTCAAGCTGCGGCTTGAGCGCGAGCAGCCGCTGACCTTCCTCGAATTCAATTACATGATCCTCCAGGCCTACGATTTCCGGGAGCTGGCGTTGCAGCACGGCTGCCGCCTGCAGATGGGCGGATCGGACCAGTGGGGCAA
>CAZNII010000109.1:0-7441 GCA_964573075.1 uncultured Novosphingobium sp.
CGAAGTCAAGTAACTTCGCTTCGCCTTCACGGCGAAACCAGGGAAGGGCGGTCCGGTTCGGGCCGCCCTTTCGTGTTGGATTTGGCAACGCAGCGAAAAGGGGCCGGAAGCAGTTGCTCCCGACCCCCGCGCGACCCGAAGGTCTCGTGGCTTTTTCCGCCTTCGGGTTATTTCAGGGTCTTGAGGTAATCGATCACTTCCTTGCGCTTGGCCGCATCGGGCAGGCCGGCGAAGGTCATCTTGGTGCCGGGCACCATCTTCATCGGGTTGGTCAGGTATTCGTCGAGGGTCTTGTCGTCCCAAGTCAGGTTGGCCTTCTTCATCGCGTCGGAGAAGGCATAGCCGGCGATCTCGCCGGACTTGGTGCCATAGACCCCGGCCAGGCTCGGCCCGACGCCATGCTTGCCCGGCTCGGTGGCATGGCAGGTGGCGCACTGGGCGAAGACCGCCGGCTTGCCGTCGGCTGCGGCGGCTGCGGTGGTTTCGGCAGCGGACGGCGCGGCGGCGGTGTCGCCCCCGGCAGCCTTGTCTTCCGGCGGTGAGCCGCAGGCCGACAGGGCCAGAGCCAGGGCAGTCGCGGCAAAGATCTTGGCAGTGAAACGCATGCTTGAAGTCCCTCCACAAGGCAGCCGCCCGCCCCACCGGATACGGCCGCGAAAATGCTCCAGCTATCTGCCCGGTTTGTCCGGACACTGGAAGTGCCTTTGTTGCAGCAACCGTTGCAGGAAACGCACTGACTTCGATCAATTGCCGCGCGAACCCAAACAGCCCTTTCCCGCCGCCCCCTGCGCGCCTATCCCCCCGGCGCGATGAGCAAGGATCCCGCCTTGACCCCCTGGCGCGCGGAATTGCGCGAAACGCTGCGGCTGGCGGCGCCGCTGGCGGCCACCAACCTGCTGCAGATGCTGGTCCATGCGATCGATGTGATCTTCATCGCCAGGCTGGGCGAAAAGCCACTTGCCGCTTCGAGCCTGGGGATCGCGATCTTCGGCCTGACCCTGTGGGGCATGACCGCGATGGCCACCGCCTGCGCCCCGCTGATCGCCGCTGAGCTAGGCCGTCGCCGCCACGCGGTGCGCGAAGTGCGCCGTTCAGTCAGGATGGCACTGTGGCTGGCCGTGGGGCTGGGGCTGGGCGGGATGGCGATCGGCTTCAGCGGCAAGGCGATCCTGCGGGCCAGCGGGCAGGATGCGGAAATCGCTGCGCTGGCCGGGGATTTCCTTGCGATCCTTTCTTGGGCGATGATCCCGATGGTCGCCGCCAGCGTGATGCGCACCTTCGTCGCAGCGCTTGGCAAGCCGGGCTATGCCACCTGGATCACGATCCTGGCGGTGGGAGTGAACCTGCTTGGCAACTGGGCGCTGGTTTTTGGCAACTTCGGAATGCCCGCGCTGGGGCTGAAGGGCTCGGCAATCTCAAGCCTGCTGACCTCCAGTGCGATGATCCTGGCTTACGGGCTGGTGGTCCGCTCGGATCGCAAGCTCAGGCGTTATCGCGTGCTGGGGCGCTGGTGGCGGCCGGAATGGCAGCGCCTGCGCGAAATCGTGCGGATCGGGGTGCCGATCGCCCTGACCGTGCTGGCCGAGGCCGGGCTGTTCAGTGTCGCCGCCTTACTGATGGGGCGGATCGGCGAAGTTGAGCTGGCCGCCCACACGGTCGCGCTTAATGTCGCGGCGCTGGCCTTTCAGATTCCCTTCGGGATCAATCAGGCGGCGACGATCCGGGTCGGCTATCACTATGGCGCGGGCGATCGGGCCGCACTGGGCCGGGCCGGCTGGTGCTCGATCCTGATGTCGGTCAGCTTCATGGCAACGACGGCTGCGGCCATGCTGCTGGCGCCGATCACGATCCTGCGGCTCTATACCGATCCGGCCGCCCCCGCGAACGCGGCGATGGTAGCCTTCGCGGTGCAGTATATGGCGATCGCCGCGGCCTTCCAGTTGTTCGACGGGGCCCAGGCCGTCGCGGCGGGGGCGCTGCGCGGGCTCCAGGATACTTCCGTACCGCTGGCGATCGCACTGTTCGGCTATTGGGGGGTGGGCTTCACAGTCTCGTTCGGGCTTGGCTTCCACACACAGCTTCAGGGCGTGGGGGTCTGGATCGGCCTAGCAATGGGGCTGGTGGTTGCAGCCGTGCTGTTGACCTGGCGCTGGCACCGGCGCGAAGCGCTGGGTCTGGTCCCGGCCTGAAAAAAGAGTCGTTTCGCCGGGTTGACGGCGGATGAACGCGAACCCATATGCGCCCCGCTGGCACTCTCGGGTAGAGAGTGCCAAGACCAATCAACCACTCCAAATCGAGAGAGGCACATTATGGCATTTCGTCCCCTGCACGATCGCGTGCTGGTCCGCCGCGTCGAGGCCGAAGAAAAGACCGCCGGCGGGATCATCATCCCCGATAGCGCCAAGGAAAAGCCCGCTGAAGGCGAAGTCGTCGCGGTTGGCGCCGGCGCCAAGGCCGAAGACGGCAAGGTCACCCCGCTGGACGTCAAGGCCGGCGACCGCGTGCTGTTCGGCAAGTGGTCGGGCACCGAGGTTAAGATCGACGGCGAAGACCTGCTGATCATGAAGGAATCGGACATCCTCGGCATCATCGGCTGAGCGGATCCCTTTTCTCCAAACCCTGAATTCAAAGGAACTGAACAATGGCTGCCAAGGACGTGAAATTCGGCCGTGACGCCCGCGAGCGCATTCTCGCCGGTGTCGATATCCTCGCCAACGCGGTGAAGGTGACCCTGGGCCCCAAGGGCCGCAACGTGGTGATCGACAAGAGCTTCGGCGCCCCGCGCATCACCAAGGACGGCGTTTCGGTCGCCAAGGAAATCGAACTCAAGGACAAGTTCGAGAACATGGGCGCGCAGATGCTGCGCGAAGTGGCCTCAAAGGCCAATGACGCGGCCGGTGACGGTACCACCACCGCCACCGTGCTGGCCCAGGCGATCGTGCGCGAAGGCATGAAGTCGGTTGCCGCCGGGACCAATCCGATGGACCTCAAGCGCGGGATCGACACCGCGGTCGCCAAGGTCGTCGAAAACCTCAAGGCGCGTTCGACCCCGGTGTCGGGTTCGGCCGAAATCGCCCAGGTCGGGATCATCTCGGCCAATGGCGATACCGAAGTCGGCCAGAAGATCGCCGAGGCGATGGAGAAGGTCGGCAAGGAAGGCGTGATCACCGTGGAAGAGGCCAAGGGCCTCGAATTCGAACTCGATGTCGTCGAAGGCATGCAGTTCGATCGCGGCTACCTTTCGCCCTACTTCATCACCAATCCCGAAAAGATGACGGTGGAGCTGGATAGCCCCTACATCCTGATCCACGAGAAGAAGCTGTCGAACCTGCAGTCGATGCTGCCGGTGCTCGAAGCGGTGGTCCAGTCGGGCCGTCCGCTGCTGATCATCGCCGAGGACATCGAAGGCGAAGCGCTGGCCACCCTGGTGGTCAACAAGCTGCGCGGCGGGCTCAAGGTTGCTGCGGTCAAGGCCCCGGGCTTCGGCGATCGCCGCAAGGCCATGCTGCAGGACATCGCGATCCTGACCAAGGGCGAAATGATAAGCGAAGACCTCGGCATCAAGCTCGAATCGGTCACGCTGGGCATGCTCGGCCAGGCCAAGAAGGTGACCATCGACAAGGACAACACCACGATCGTCGACGGTGCCGGTTCGGCTGATGAGATCAAGGCCCGGGTCGAACAGATCCGCGCCCAGATCGAGACCACCACCAGCGACTATGACCGCGAAAAGCTGCAGGAACGCCTGGCCAAGCTGGCCGGCGGGGTTGCCGTGATCAAGGTCGGCGGCGCGACCGAAGTCGAGGTGAAGGAACGCAAGGACCGCGTCGACGACGCGCTCCACGCCACCCGCGCCGCGGTTGAGGAAGGCATCGTTTCGGGCGGCGGCACCGCGCTGCTCTATGCCACCAAGGCCCTCGACGGTCTGGCCGGCGCCAACGAAGACCAGACCCGCGGCATCGACATCGTCCGCAAGGCGATCACCGCGCCGCTCAAGCAGATCGCCGAAAACGCGGGCCATGACGGCGCCGTGGTGGCCGGCAAGCTGCTCGACCAGGGTGACGAAGGCCTCGGCTTCAACGCCGCGACCGACGTCTATGAAAACCTCAAGGCTGCCGGCGTGATCGACCCGACCAAGGTTGTCCGCACCGCGCTGCAGGATGCCGCCTCGGTTTCGGGCCTGCTCATCACCACCGAAGCCGCGATCGCCGAAAAGCCGGAAGACAAGCCGGCCATGCCGGCGATGCCGGGCGGCGGCATGGGCGGGATGGACTTCTAAGTCCGGTCACGCACCGCCAACGAATCAGGGCCGGGGGAGCAATTCCCCGGCCCTTTTCTTTCGCATTTACGCAATTTCCCGCAAGCACGGTGCAACTCGTCGCGCAATGCTGGGCCTGGCCCGCGGCGTTAGCCAAACAGAAAGCATGTTTGGGCTATCGCGTACCTCGTGAAGACGGGACTGTTCTCAAGGCTGCTGTGCTCGCTTGCGCTGACTGGCGCGATCCTGGCACCGGTCAGCGCGGCACATGCCGACACTTCGCTCGAGTCGGAGTTCGACCGGGCGTTTTCCGCTCCCGCCCCTGCTCCGGTGGTCCGCACCGCCGCCAAGCCGACCAGCGCGCCGACCGCCAAGGCCCAGCCGCTGGCGCAGCCCACTGCAAAGCCAGCACCGCGTCAGCGTCCGACTCCGGCGACGGTCCGGCCGTTCGTATCCTATGGCCAGCCGCGCACATTTTCGTCCGGCTTCGAGGCCCAGCTCTACAATGCCGCCGATTCCTCAAACGGGCGAATCGGCGTGGCCGTGATCGACCTGACCAGCGGCAATACCGTTTCCGTCCTGGGCGATACGCCGTTCCCGATGGCTTCGACCAGCAAGATCGCGATCGCCGCGACCTTCCTTGACGGTGTGGACAAGGGCAAGTGGAGCCTCGACGATCAGTTTCCGCTGATGATCCCGGTCAAGTCGGCGAAATATTCGTCGGACAAGGCTCCGGTTCGCGCCGGCAAGATGATGAGTGGCCGGCAGCTGATTGAGCTTTCGCTGATTCATTCGAGCAACCCTGCCACCGACGCGCTGTTGGCTGCGGTCGGCGGACCGGTTGCGGTCAACCGCTGGATCCGCTCGGCCGGGATCGAAGGCATGCGGATCGACCGCGATATCGCCACTCTGGTGCGCGACGATGGTGAGTTCAATCCCGCGTCGACTGTCGACCTGCGCGACAGCGCCACACCGCTGGCCATGACCGAACTGCTTTCGGGCCTGTTCCAGGGCCGCTGGCTCAGCCCGCGCAGCCGCGCCTTCCTGCTATCGACGATGGAGCGCTGCGAGACCGGCAAGCACAGGATGCGCGCACTGCTGCCCTCCGATGCCCGGATTGCCCACAAGACCGGCACGCTCAACAATACCGCCAGCGATGTCGGGATCATCCAGGCTCCCGATGGCCATGCCTATGCCGTGGCGATCTATGTTACTGGGCAGGGTGGCAAGCCGGGCCGCGATGCACGGATCGCCTCGATCGCGCGGACCGTCTATTACGGCTACGAAAGCCATCAGGGCGGATCGGCCCAGGTCTACGCCAACAAGTAAGGTTTTCAGGCCTCGCGCATGCGGCGCTGCTTGATCGCTTCGGCGGGATTGCCACGATAGATCGTATCCGCTTCGGCATCACCGAACAGCACCCCCCGCGCGGCCAGGACCGAGCGGTCGTGCATCGTCACGCCCGGACCGACAAATGCCTCCGCCGCGACCCAGCACTGTTGGCCGATCGCAATCGGGCGCAGCACCAGCTGGAAATGGGGATCGTTGACGTCATGGGTGCTGGCACACAGGTGCGCCCCTTGCGAGATCACCGTGCGCGCGCCGATGCTGATCCGGCCCTGGTTGTAAAGCTTGGCGCGCGGGCCGATCAGACAGTTCTCGCCCAGATCGAGGTTGGCGGGCAGCCAGATCGAAACGCTGGCGTGAACCCGCGCCCCCTTCGCCACCCGAGCCCCGAAGGCTCGCAACACCAGCCGCCGCCACGCGTGGAGTGACGGCGGGGTGAATCGCGCCAGCACCAGCCAGGCAAGGCCCCAGGCCACCCGGGCGAGCCGGTTGCCGAGCGAAAAGCTCGCCCCGCCTTCGATCGGGCGATTGGCGATTGCGTCAAGCGGCTGGCTCATGCGGAGGCTGCCCCGTTCATGAGCCCAAGGTAGGCCGCTTCCCACTGCGCGGCAATCGCCTCGGCAGAGAAAGGCCCGGTGGCAAGCTGGTGCGCGGCCCGGGCCATGGCCAGCCAATCCGCTTCATCAAGCGACAAGGCGCTGCGCAGTCCGTTGGCAAGCGAGGTAGGATCCGTGCCGATCTCCAGCGCTGCACCTGCTGCAAAGCCCGCCGGCAGGTTGCATTCGCTGGTCATCAGCGTGGGGGCACCGGCAGCCCAGGCCTCCAGGATCGCCATCGGCAAGCCCTCGCTGTGCGAGGGCAGCACCAGGAACCGGGCTTCAGCCAGCAACCGGGCCTTGTCCTGTCCGAATTGCGGCCCGATGAAGGTGGCGCTCGGCGGAACCCGGGTCATCGCAAGTTGCAGGCTGGCGACGTCGCGCTCCTCGCCCCAGCCGGCGATGACCAACCGGGCTTGGTCGGGCAGGACCCGTTCCCGATCCAGGCCGGCCCAAGCCTCGAGCAGCGCCTCGATGTTCTTCTTTTCATGGATCCGCCCGAGGTAAAGCACCGTGGGCGGCCGCAGGGCTGCCGGGAGCGGACCGGAAGCCGGCCCGGCATTGGCGATCACCAGGCTGTCGCGCCGCCCGCTCTCATCCGCGATGTCGCCCGCTTCGCGTTCGGTCAAGGCATGGAACGCGGCGGCCCGACGCCACGCGCGGCGCTCGTAACCGGCGCGGGCCAGCGCCTTTTTCCAGCGCCCGCGTCCGGTGATCCAGGGATCGAGCATCCCGTGCGGGCTGATCAGCAACGGCCTGCCGCTGCGCGCCGCCCAGGCCGAGGCGGCCTGGCTGGGGTACATCCAGATCCCGTGCAGGTGCAGCAGGTCGAGCCGGGCCGCATCGAGAATTCCGCCGAGCTCTGCCGAAAAGCCGAAGAACCCGGGGCCGATCACGCGCGCATGGTGCAACTCGCACCCGGCAAAGCGGGGCGCATCGTCGGCGCTGTGCGCGTCCCTGAGAGCGATCACCACCGGCTCTGCACCCAGTCCGCGCAGCATCGCCGCCTGGGCAACCACCGCTTCGAACACTCCGCCGCCCAACCGCGACGCCGATGCGGTGATGAGGCCGATCCGCTTGCCGGCCAGGGCACCTGTGCTCACCTACCCGGAATCCTTGCCTGCTTCCCCGCTCGCTGCCCACGCCCCTGGCGCCGCGCGAGAATTCGGCCGGCGATGTCGGGCTGCCGACGGGCCACATTGCGCAGCGCCCGCAAGCGCAGATCATCGGCCAACGGGAC
>CAZNII010000110.1:0-2472 GCA_964573075.1 uncultured Novosphingobium sp.
TCATCGGCATTGTGCAACCGCCCGAGAAAACGCAGCGCCGCATCGTCGAGCGATTGCAGTCCGAGCGAGACCCGGTTGATCCCGGCCCCGGCCAGCGCGGCATAGTTGGCCGCCTCGACCGAAGAGGGATTGCCCTCCAGCGTGATCTCGATCCCATCGGCAAAGCCCCACAGCGCCTCGGCCTCGCGCAGCAGCGTCTCGACCAGCGCGGGCGGCATCAGGCTGGGGGTGCCGCCGCCGAAAAAGATCGAGGTCAGCGTCTCGCCGCCGGCTTTTGCATGCTCCTGTCGCATTTCGGCAAGGAGCGCGGCCTGCCAGGCGGCATGGTCCACCTGCTCGCGGACATGGCTGTTGAAGTCGCAATAGGGGCACTTTGCGAGGCAGAACGGCCAATGGATGTAGAGCGCGCGCGCCATGGCCTGCTTTCAGGCTTGTTTAACGCGCCGATGTCAAGGAGGACCCATGAGCATTGCCCGCCTGTTGACCGCCCTGTGCCTGCTGCTGGCCGTCCCGGCGCTGGCCCAGACCGCCGGTTCTTTCGACGCAAGGATCCTGGCGGCGCACAATGCCGAGCGGGCGCGGATGGGAATTCAGCCGCTGCGCTGGAACCATATGCTCGCCGCCCAGGCCGGGGTCTGGGCCCGGGATCTGGCGTCGCGCGGGGCCTTCGAACATGCCAGGGATCGGCTCGGCGCGGGCGAGAACCTGTGGATGGGAACCAGCGGATATTACTCGCCCGAAGCGATGATCGGGGCTTTCATTGCCGAAAAACAGTATTTCCGCCCCGGCAAGTTCCCCGAGGTGTCGAGCTCCGGCCGCTGGCAGGACGTGGGCCACTACACCCAGCTGATCTGGGCCGGGACCGCCGAGGTTGGCTGCGCTGCGGCCACCGGCAATGGTAGGGACGTGCTGGTCTGCCGCTATCTGCCGGCCGGGAACGTGATCGGGCAGGCTGTACCCTAACCGCCGAACTGCTCGGCCACCAGCAGCGCAAAGGCCGCGGCGCGGTGGCTGATCTTGTGCTTCTCTTCAGGGTCGATCTCGGCGAAGGTCTGGCTCCGCCCCTGCGGCACGAACACCGGATCATAGCCGAAGCCCAGCGTGCCGCGCGGCGGCCAGGTGAGGGTGCCTTCGACCTTGCCTTCGTAAACCGCGTTTTCGCCATCGGGCCAGGCCAGCGCGAGGACACAGGCGAAATGGCCGGAGCGGTTCACATCCGGGCCCTGTTCGCACAGCAGCCCTTCGACCTTGCCCATCGCCATGTACCAGTCACGTCCGGCGGGGCCCTCGAACCACTGCCGTTCGGCCCAGTCGGCGGTATAGACCCCCGGCCGTCCGCCCAGCGCATCGACGCACAGCCCGGAATCATCGGCCAGCGCTGGCAGGCCCGAACCCTCTGACGCCGCACGCGCCTTGATCAGGGCGTTTTCGACAAAGGTCCTTCCGGTTTCGGCCGGTTCGGGCAGGCCCAGTGACCCAGCGGAAATGCAGTTGTGCCCATAGGGCGCGAGCAGCGCGGAGATTTCCTTGAGCTTGCCTGCGTTGTGCGTGGCGATCACCATCGTTTCGGAGCCGAGCTTGCGGGTCATCGGCCAAGCTCCTTCCCATTTTCACGCAGTGCAAATGGGGAGGTGGATCGCCCGCAGGGCGAGACGGAGGGGTAATGGCGCAAGCGCAGAAACCCCTCCGTCAGCCGCGGACGCGGCTGCCACCTCCCCATTTGTGCTTCGCAAAAATGGAGAGGATCAAGGGCACTCACTTCACCGCCTCGCCTTGCGCCGCGAAGATCCGCTCGCACCCGATCCGCGCCAGGCGCAGCAGGCGCAGCAGCGCCTCCTCGTCATAGGTCGCACCTTCGGCGGTGGCCTGGACCTCGGCGATCTGGCCGCCTTCGATCAGCACGAAGTTGGCATCGGCATCGGCTGCGCTGTCTTCGTCGTAGTCCAGATCGAGCACCGGGGTGCCGTCGCAGATCCCGCAGCTGACTGCGGCAACCTTGCGCGCGAGGGGATCTTCCGTGATCAGGCCCTGCGCCATCAGCTTGTCCACCGCGATCCGCAGCGCCACCCAGGCCCCCGAAATCGCCGCCGTGCGGGTCCCGCCGTCGGCCTGGATCACGTCGCAATCGAGCGTGATCTGCCGTTCGCCCAGCTTCTTGAGGTCGGTCACGGCGCGCAAGGAGCGACCGATCAGCCGCTGGATTTCCTGGGTCCGTCCGCTCTGCTTGCCCTTGGCCGCCTCGCGGCTGCCGCGGGTGTGGGTGGCGCGGGGCAACATCGAGTATTCCGCCGTGACCCAGCCTTCGCCCTTGCCGCGCAGCCAGGGCGGCAGGCGCTCCTCGACCGAGGCGGTGCAGATCACCTTGGTATGCCCGAAGCTGACCAGCACCGACCCTTCGGCATGCTTGGTGTAATGCGGTTCAAAGCTGATAGCGCGCATCTCGTCGGGCGCGCGGCCGGAAGGTCGCATGGG
>CAZNII010000110.1:2572-5124 GCA_964573075.1 uncultured Novosphingobium sp.
TCGAAGGGCTGTCCTTACTTGTTCCGACGCAGAAGGGAAGGGCAGTGCTTCGACAAGCCCGGCACGAGCGGCTATTGTCCGCGTGAATCATGACCACGCCCCCGATCACCGAGCTGACTACCCGCGCGCGCGAGATCTTTCGCCTGGTGGTGGAAGGCTATCTGTCGACCGGGCAGGCGGTGGGATCGAAGACCCTGGCCAGTTCAGCCCCGCTCAACCTTTCGCCCGCCTCGATCCGATCGGTCCTGCACGAGCTGGAAGGGCTGGGGCTGCTGGCGGCGCCGCACACGTCGGCCGGGCGCTTGCCGACCGAACAGGGGCTGCGGCTGTTCGTCGACGGGATCATGCAGGTGGCCGAGCCCAGCCTGGAGGAACGCGCGGCGATCGAGCGCAGCGTCAGCCAGCCGGGTCCGATCGAGGCCGCGCTGGAAGCCACGTCCGCGCTGCTGTCCAACCTCTCCTCGGCGGCCGGGGTGGTGATGGTTCCGCGCCACGAGCCGCGCCTCGCGCATCTCCAGCTGGTCCCGCTTGCCGCCGATCGCGCGCTGGCGGTGCTGGTCGGAACCGACGGCGCGGTCGAGAACCGGGTGGTGCCCCTGGCTCCGGGGGTGCCGGTCTCGGCGCTGGAGCAGGCGTCAAACTACATTTCCGCGCATCTTGGCGGACGGACCCTGGCCGAAGCGGTCAAGGCGATCCGGGCCGAGATCGCCAGCGGCAGGTCGGCGCTCGATGCTGCCAGCCGCGATCTGGTCGAGCGCGGGCTGGCGGTGTGGAGCGAGGATGCGCTGAGCCGTCCGGTGCTGATCGTGCGCGGGCAGGCCAACCTGCTCGACGAAGGGGCGCTGACCGACTTGGAACGGGTGCGGTTGCTGCTCGACGACCTCGAAAACAAGCAGTCGATCGCCGAACTGCTGGATTCGGCGCGCGATGCCCAGGCGACGCGAATCTTTATCGGCGCGGAGAACCGGCTGTTCGCGCTTTCCGGCTCTTCGGTGATCGCTTCGCCCTATCGCGACCGCGAAGGGCGAGTGGTCGGCGTGGTGGGAGTTATCGGCCCGACCCGGTTGAATTATGCGCGGGTAGTCCCCATGGTGGATTTCACGGCCCAATCGCTGGGCAAGTTGATCGGTTGAACAGGTAATTTGCAGACAATGAGCGATGACAACAAGCCGCAGGTCGACCCTGAGGTAGCAGCAGAACTGGCCGGCGTTCCCGAAGATCTGGTCGATCTCGATCAGGCTGGTGCCGCGCTGGACGATGCCCTGGCCCAGCTGCGCGGCGATCTGGAAGCCGCCCGGCAGGACATTCTCTATGCCAAGGCCGAGACCCAGAACGTGCGCCGCCGCCTTGAAAAGGACATTGCCGACACCCGCGCCTATGCCGCGACCGGCTTTGCCCGCGACATGCTGAGCGTGGCCGACAACCTGTCGCGCGCGCTCGATGCCATCCCCGCCGAACTGCGCGAGGATGAGCGGCTGAACTCGCTGGTCACCGGGATCGAGGCGACCGCGCGCGAGCTCGACAAGGTGTTCGGCCTCCACGGGATCAGCCGCATCGCCGCCAAGGGCCTGCCGCTCGATCCCAACCAGCACCAGGCGATGCTCGAAGTGCCCAGCGCCGACGCCGAACCCGGCACCGTGCTGCAGGAACTGCAGGCCGGCTACATGATCAAGGACCGCCTGCTGCGTCCGGCGATGGTGGCGGTGGCGAAGAAGCCGGATTGATCGTTCCGGTTTCAGGTCGAGGTTGCCGAATTTTTAGGCCAACCCCGCTAATTTGCGTCGCTAGCTCGTTCGCATCGCTCGCAAGATTGCGTAGCATGGTGAGCGAATAGATGCGGGCGTCCGCATTCCCTGCAGCGCGGTTCGATGCATTGTGAAAAATGGCCATCGTTTCGGAAGAGGTGGAAGCGACGACCATCTCAGAATGAACGATGTCTGTTCGGTGCTGAAGCAATTCCTCAGCCCGATCAAGTAGGGGTGTAAGAGAAGATCTCTCAGCCTTTGGAAGCTTTTCCAAGGTTGCTGCTTCGCGAAGCTTCTTCAAACGCTGCCCAACCAACGCCCGGTTCGCCATAGTGATGTCGAGGCGAGGGCAAATGCTTATGATCGAATATTCAAGACGTGCGAAAGAATCTACGCAAGAACTGCGAGCCTTTGCGTAGGCTTCCGACTTGGGAGGTTTAGGAAGCGCGGGACTAACCGATGAAATTGCGTTCATCGGATTGTGATACCGCAGCTTCCTAAGCGAACCGTAAAGCTAGACCAACTGCGCCGCATTCTCGTCGCGGTGCTTTTTCAGGTATTTCATGAACGGGGTGCCACCGGTGCCGACATCGGGGTCGTTGCCGGGCTGAGCGCTGGCCTGCTTGTTGATGTAACTGGCGGCATATTCGAGGTGCCGGGTGCGGAAGCGGGCGACCTGTTCGAGGTTGGCGTTGAAGGCGTCCTTCAGGTTCTGCGAACCCGCGCCGGCTACGAATGCACGCAGCTTCGAGCGCGCGGCGAGGTCTTCGATGAAGCGGCGGTGCTGGACCGGGCGGTAATGGTGCA
>CAZNII010000110.1:5224-7389 GCA_964573075.1 uncultured Novosphingobium sp.
TTGTCGAGCAGCACCCCGGCTTCGAGCTCGATCGCGATGTGGATCAGCACGAACCAGTTCTCGTCCTCGCCCCCGGCGAAGTTCTGGACCATCCGGACATTGTCGAGCGAGAGCGGGGCGGCCTTGTCGATGCGGGCGAAATTGTCGAGCACATAGCCCGAATAGGGCAGCAGCGGCGCCTGGCCGAGCCGGTCGGCAATGGCCACGATCGGGCGGGCCAGGTTGGCGGGCAGGTCGTGCGGCGGTGCGGGCTCGCCCCAGACATAGGCCTGGACCAGGAAGGAATAGCGCACCATCGCCGCGCGGACCTGCTTTTCCGGAGCATTCTTCGCCCAGTCCTCGATCCGCGGATCGGGCAGGCGGTTCAGGAAGTGGCGAATCCGGCCGCTGCTGATCAGGCCGGACAGGTTTTGCGCCGCTTCGAGGATCGGGTCGAACGGGGCGGGCAGGGCGATCTCGTCAAGATCGAAAGCGGCGAGGTACCCCCGCTCGCGCGACAGTCCATAGTCTCCCAGGTGCATGGTTTTCTCTTGGCCGGGCGCGGGTTCGGCCGCCCGGACGGTTTCAACTGTTACCAATTGGAGCCGGCCGGCTCAATCCCTCGCGCCAGGAAAATCCACTAACCCATCATAGGCCTTGCGGCCCTCGACCCCGGGCAGCTTCGCCCCGTGCCGCAACAGGAAGGCGTGACGGACGATCTCGGCCTGCTGTTCGATCCCGTAGCGTTCAAGCGGCCAGCCCGGCTTGAGGCTGTAGTCATAGCGGCGCGAGAACGGACGGCACAGTATCAGGTACCACCAGCCGCGCTGCTGGACCTGCCAGACGTGAACCATTTCGTGGATGAAGTGCCCCTGTAGCGACAGGCTCGCCTGGCTGAAATCGTCGCAATAGCTGGACGAGCGCGGATGAAAATGGATGTGCCCGAGCGGCGCCATGGTCACCTTGCGCGGTTGCAGGGGGAACCACCGCCGCCGCCGGATCGTCACCCGCGAACAGTCGATCGCCGAGCCAAAGACCGAGCGCACCAAGGCCTCTTCACCCGCGGTCAACGGGCGTGAACCGCCAGCCTCGCAGGTGAGCGCAGCCTCGCTCAGTTGTGGTGCTCCATCCCGCCCATGCCGGCGTCGGCGCCCATCGCCTCGATCTTGAGCGGGGCCGAAACCTTGTCACCATCGGTGAAGGTGATGGTCATTTCGGCGGTATCGCCGGCCTTGAGCTTGCCGTCGAGCTCGAAAGCCATGACGTGCAGCCCGCCGCGTTCGAACTTGATCACGGTCTTGGGTTCGACATCGACCCGGTCAACCGGCTTCATCTGGCCGCCCATGGTCTGGTGGATCTCGGTCTTGCCGACCCCGTCGATCGCCACGGTGGCGATCGAGACTGTGCTGTTGCTTTCATTATCGAGGGCGAAGTAGGCCGCACCGGGATTGCCCGAAACGGCCGGCAGCATGAACTTGCCGTCAGCCACGCTGATCCCTTCCTTGGCCTCGGGCGCACCGGTCGCGGCGGGCTTGTCGGCCTCCTTCGCTTCCTGGTTGCAGGCGCCCAGGGCCAGCACGGCAAGGCTGGCGGCGAGCGGCAGGGCGAAACGGCGGGCGGTGATCACGGAAGCGGTCCTTTCGGCACGGTTTGCATTGGCCTGCACCGCTAAACGCCCGGTGCCCTTGTGCCAAGCAAAACCGCACCTATATCGCCCCTTGAAGAGCCGCCGGACAGCCTCGCCGATCATGCGGGAGGCCAAACAAGCGGTGTCAAGTGACCAGTCTAAGGATGGGGTACAAATGGGTAAAGTTATCGGTATCGACCTCGGCACCACCAACAGCTGCGTTGCCGTGATGGACGGCGGCAAGCCGAAGGTCATCGAGAATTCGGAAGGCGCGCGCACGACGCCCTCGATCGTCGCTTTCACCAAGGATGGCGAGCGCCTGATCGGGCAGCCGGCCAAGCGTCAGGCCGTGACCAACGGCGACAACACGATTTTCGCGGTGAAGCGCCTGATCGGCCGCCGCTTCGACGATCCGGTGACCAAGAAGGATACCGAGCTGGTCCCCTATACCATCGTCAAGGGCAAGAACGGCGACGCTTGGGTGCGCGCCGGCGGCGAAGACTATTCGCCCAGCCAGATCTCTGCCTTCATCCTGCAGAAGATGAAGGAAACCGCCGAG
>CAZNII010000111.1:0-7315 GCA_964573075.1 uncultured Novosphingobium sp.
CTTCGCCATCGTCCGAACGGTCTTCGGCTTCGAATTCGTCCTCGTCCTCCTCGATGATCTCGTCGTCTTCTTCCTCGATCGCGATCGGTTCGAAGCGGGGCACGAATTCCGGGCGCGGGCCGGACGAGGCGACGCGCATCTTGGCACCCTCGTTCTCGCCCTCGGGCAGGACCTCGACCCGCACGCCATAGCGGTGCTCGATCTCGGCAAGGTCGGTGCGCTTGGCGTTCAGCAGGTAAACTGCGGCCTCGGTGCTGGCGAACAGCGAGATCACCGAGCCCTTGCCCTTGGCCGCTTCGTCCTCGATCAGGCGCAGCGCGGAAAGCCCGGCGCTCGACGCGGTCCGGACCAGCCCGGTGCCGTCGCAATGCGGGCAGGCGCGGGTGGTCGCTTCGAGCACCCCGGTGCGCAGCCGCTGGCGGCTCATTTCCATTAGCCCGAACGACGAGATGCGGCCCACCTGGATCCGCGCCCGATCGTTCTTGAGCGCTTCCTTCATCGCCTTCTCGACCTTGCGGACGTTGGAGTTGTACTCCATGTCGATGAAGTCGATCACGACCAGCCCGGCCATGTCACGCAGGCGCAGCTGGCGGGCGATTTCGCGGGCCGCTTCGAGATTGGTGTTGAGCGCGGTTGCCTCGATCCCGTGTTCCTTGGTCGAACGGCCCGAGTTGATGTCGATCGAAACCAGCGCTTCGGTCGGGTTGATGACGATATAGCCGCCGCTCTTCAGCTGGACCACCGGATCGTACATCGCGGTCAGCTGGTCTTCGGCGCCATAGCGCTGGAACAGCGGCACCGGATCGGCATAGTGCTTCACCCGCTTGGCGTGGCTGGGCATCAGCAGCTTCATGAAATCGCGGGCAGCGCGATAGCCTTCCTCGCCCTCGACCACCACGTCCTCGATGTCGCGATTGTAGATGTCGCGGATCGCGCGCTTGATCAGATCGCTGTCCGAATGGATCAGCGCCGGCGCGGTGCTCTTCAGCGTGGTTTCACGGATCCCGTCCCACAGCCGGGCGAGATAATCGAAATCGCGCTTGATCTCGGTCTTGGTGCGGCTGAGCCCGGCGGTGCGGACGATGCAGCCCATCGACTTGGGCAGATCGAGCTCGGCAATGATGGTCTTGAGGCGCTTGCGGTCTGCGGCCGAGCTGATCTTGCGGCTGATCCCGCCGCCGTGGCTGGAGTTGGGCATCAGCACGCAGTAGCGGCCGGCGAGGCTGAGATAGGTGGTCAGCGCCGCACCCTTGTTGCCGCGCTCTTCCTTGACGACCTGGACCAGCAGCACCTGGCGGCGCTGGATCACGTCCTGGATCTTGTAGCGACGGCGCAGCGCCATGCGCTTGGCGCGCAGTTCGTCGGCTTCCTTGGCGTGGCCGCGGTTGCCGCCCTGGCGGCGACGGCCCCGGCCGCGACGGCGCGGTTCCTCGCCTTCGCCCTCGGCTTCTTCGGTGGCTTCCTCGCCATCGTCAAAGCCGTTTTCGACGTGGCCGTCCTCGATCGTGGCGACCTCGTCCTTTTCGGCGGTGTCAACCTCGGTCACTCCACCGAAGTCATCCTCATCGTGGTGGTGTTCGTGGCTGGTGCCGGCCAGTTCGTCGGCAAAGGTCTCGCCCAGTTCATCGTCGCCGACGAAGTCTTCCTCGCCCTCGGCAATGGCACGCAGCGCGGCCTCTTCCTCGGCATGGGCGGCTTCTTCCGCCAGCAGCGCCTCGCGGTCTTCCTTGGGGATCTGGTAATAGTCGGGATGGATTTCGCTGAAGGCCAGGAAGCCGTGGCGATTGCCGCCGAAATCGACGAACGCCGCCTGAAGCGACGGTTCTACCCTGGTTACCTTGGCGAGATAGATATTACCCTTGATCTGCTTGTGATCGGCAGATTCAAAGTCGAACTCTTCAATCCGGTTGCCCTTGAGCACCGCCACCCGGGTCTCTTCCTGGTGGCGCGCATCGATCAGCATGCGCATTGTCATTATGATTTCTCCGTGCGCGCCAAGCACGGACCGGCCCCGGTGGGGCGATCGCAAGGCTGGCGCGGCTGTGTGCGGAACGACCGCGCGCGAACGGGCTCACCCGGAAATCGCGCGCGGAAGCGATGGTTAGGCCGGAACGTTGCATCGTTGCGGCGGCGACGAGCGTGTCTGCAGCAACAAGACCGTGCGGCGAAAACGGGCGCACATGGCCATCCGCCAACACCACCGCCGGCCCGTGGGCTCGCGGTAGAATGGACGGCGAAAGGCTTCTCATTACGGCATCAACCTGTTTGATCCGGGCCAACTTTCCCCGGATTCTCCCACCGGATGACGAGCGGGCAGATAGCCTGCAACATCCGGTTAGCGGGTGCCTAGCACCGCTTCGCCGCTGCGGCAAGGCGATTGCGCCCTGGCCCGGCTCTCATTAAGTGCGGATGCCGATGCGCCGCCTGGCTTTCCTGCTCCTGCTGTTCCTGGCCCCGCTGGCGGTGTTCGCGGCGATGGTCCTGGCCGATCGCACCTTTGGCGCGGCGGGGCGTGGTTATGACTATGTCGTCAAGGTTGACCTGCCGTCGCCTGACAGTCTGGCCGCGCTGCCCAAGATCGAAGGTCCGCTGGATTCCTCACGCCCGCTGGTGGTGATCGATGCCGGGCACGGCGGCAAGGATCCGGGCGCCGGCACCGGAGCAACCAAGGAAAAGGACCTGACGCTGGCACTTGCGCTGGCGCTGCGCGACGAGCTGTTGCGCAAGGGCGGGGTGCGGGTGGCGCTGACCCGCGGCGACGACCGCTACCTGTTCCTGGCCGAACGTTCCGCGATCGCGCGCCGGCTCGGCGCCGACCTGTTCATCTCGATCCATGCCGACAGCACCGAAGTCAGCACCGGTGCAGTCGGGGCCACGGTCTACACCCTGTCCGCCAAGGGCAGCAACCAGGTTGCCGAGCGGATGGCGGCGCGGGAAAACGCCGCTGACACGATCGGCGGGGTGCGGATCGAAGGGCAGAGCGGTGAAGTCAGCGCGATCCTGGTCGACCTGTCGCAGCGCGAAACCCAGGCCAAGTCCGAGGAACTGGCCAGACTGGTGCTGCGCGAAGGGCAGGGGCGCATGCCGTTCAAGGAAACCGCCGCGCAATCGGCGGCCTTTGCCGTGCTCAAGTCGCCCGACGTGCCCTCGATCCTGTTCGAAAGCGGTTATATCAACAATCCGCTGGACGTTGCCCGGCTGACTTCTGCGGAAGGGCGGATGACCTTCGCCGGGGTCATGGGATCGGCGATCCGCGCCTTTTTCGCGCGGACCCGGGCATCCACAGCTCCGGCATAGGAAGCTGCTGGAAATGCGTCCGATCCCCATGCTAAGGCCGCGCATCCATGGCTGACGACAACGCCCCCGAATCCGTCCACCTGCGCATCCGCCGCGAGGCGCGTGGGCTGTTTTCCGGCGCAAAGGCGTTGTTGATCGGGGTCTGGGCCTGGCTTGCCGGGCTGCGCGGTCGGTTGAATGACAGCCGGTTCGGCCAGTGGCACGCCCGCCGCTGGGGCGAAAGCAAGCGGTTCCGGATCGTCAACTACATCCTCGGGGCGGGGTTTGCGGGTTTCCTTGCACTGTGGATCGCGGTGACCTGGAACCTGCCGTCGGCCGATCGCCTGCTGACCTATCAGCCGCCGCTGCCCACCATGGTGCGCGGGGTGAATGGTGAGATTGTCTATTCCTTCGCCCGCGAACGCCGGGTGCAGCTGCGCTATGTCGATTTCCCCAAGCCGCTGATCAACGCCTACCTTTCGGCCGAGGACAAGACCTTCTGGACCCACGGCGGGGTCGATTTCGGCGGCCTGGCCGGGGCGGTGGTGGACTTCGTTTCCAAGCTGGGTTCGGGCGAGAGGGCCAAGGGCGGCTCGACCATCACCCAGCAGGTCGCCAAGAACATCCTGATCGGCAACGAATATTCGATCACCCGCAAGCTGAAGGAAATGGTCCTAGCGCGGCGGATCGAAGGGGTGCTGAGCAAGGAGCAGATTCTTGAGCTGTACCTCAACGAAATTCCGCTGGGCCGGCAAAGCTTCGGGGTCGAAGCCGCCGCCCAGGCCTATTTCGGCAAAAGCGTGAGCGAACTTTCGCTGGCCGAATGCGCGTTTCTTGCGGCCCTGCCGCGCGGGCCGGAAATCTATGGGCGCGAAAAGTACGCCGACCGCGCGCTCGAACGCCGCAACTGGGTGCTCGACCAGATGGTCAAGAACGGAGCGGTCTCTGCTGCGGAAGCCGCCCAGGCCAAGGCCCAGCCGCTCGGGATCATTCCGCGCCGGGCCGAAGTATGGGATCCCTCGACCGGCTATTTCATCGAGGAAGTGCGTCGGACCCTGATCGAGCAATATGGCGAAAGCGCCGACAAGGGCCCGAACAGCGTTTACGCCGGCGGCCTGTGGGTGCGCACCTCGCTCGATCCCGAGCTGCAGAAGGCGACCCAGGATTCGCTGCGCGCCGGGCTGATGCGGTTCGGCGGTGGAAGGGCCTTTTCCAAGCCGATCGACCATATCGATGTCGATGATGACAAGTGGCAGAGCCAGCTGGCGGCGCTCAACAAGTCGATTTCCTATCAGGACTGGCGGATTGCGCTGGTGATCGAACGTGCCGGTCCGCGCGCGACGGTGGGTTTTGCCGATGGCAAGACCGGTGCGTTGGCCGGGGTGCCGGATGCCCTCAAGAAAGGCGATGTGATTGCGGTGGCTCCGGCCGGCAATGGCTGGGCCCTGCGGGTGATTCCCGAGATTTCGGGCGGGATGCTGTTGCAGGAAGTCTATTCGGGCCGGGTCTTGGCCATGCAGGGCGGGTTCGATGCCGGGCTCGGCAGCTTCAACCGCGCCACCCAGGCGCTGCGCCAGCCGGGCTCGACGATCAAGCCGTTCGTCTATGGCACCGGGCTCGATTTCGGGATGAGCCCGTCGAGCGAGGTCGTCGATGGCAAGTTCTGCGTCTATCAGGGTTCGAAATTCGGGCAGAAGTGTTTCCAGAACTTCGGCGGCGGCAGCGGCAGCGGGACCCATACGATGCGCTGGGGGCTCGAGCAGTCGCGCAACCTGATGACCGTGCGGATCGCCAACGATACGGGCATGGAGCATGTGGTGAAAACCATCGAGCGGGTCGGGATCGGGACCTATCCGCCCTATCTGGCCTTTGCCCTGGGCGCGGGTGACACCACCGTGCTCAAGATGGTCAATGCCTATTCGGCGCTGGCCAATAATGGGGTCCAGTACACACCCTCGACGATCGACTATGTCCAGGACCGCAACGGCAAGGTGATCTGGCGCTCTGACAATCGCCGCTGCGAAAAGTGCAACATGGCCGAGTGGGACGGCAAGCCGATGCCCCGGCTGGCGGCTCGCGGCAAGGAAGTGATGGATCCGCGCACCGCCTTCCAGGTGGTCCACATGCTCGAAGGAGTGGTGACCCGCGGCACCGCAGTGACGCTGAAGGATGTCGGCGTGCCGCTGTTCGGCAAGACCGGAACCACCTCGGGCCCGACCAACGTCTGGTTCGTCGGCGGCAACCAGCAGATCGTTGGTGGCGTTTATCTGGGCTATGACAAGCCCGCCAACCTGGGCGGCTATGCCCAGGGCGGCACGATCGCTGCGCCGATCTTCAAGCAGCTGGTCCAGGCGACCAAGCCGCGCTGGAGCGAGCGGCCGTTCGTCGCGCCCAAGGGCATCTTCTGGGTCAGGGTTGACCGGATCAGCGGCAAGCGGGTGCTCGACGGGATGCCCGGCAGCGATCCCAAGAGCTCGATCATCTGGGAAGCCTTCAAGGCCGAATCCGAGGTTCGCACCGGTCCGAGCAGCGAGGAGCTGACCGCGCAGCGCGATGCCTTGCTCAATGCGATCCGGCGCGGGTCCTCGCGCCGGTCGGCCGGGGCGGTCGAGGCCGGACCTGGCGATGCGACCGAGCCCAAGGATACGCCCAGCATCGCCGCCGATCCTGCCGTCGCCGGCCAATAGGGCGTCTGGACAAGCCGCGCGCAAGAGCGCATTCTGCTGCGCATGAAACGCAATCTCATCGCCGTTGTGGCCGCGCTTGCCACGCTTGCCGTTCCCGCCGCCGCGCCCGCCAACCTGCCGCAGGGCGCCCGCGCGCCGCAAATCGTCACCCAGGGCGCGCTGGCCGGCAAGACCTTTACTTTCAACCTTGAAAAGGCGCTGAAGAAGGGCCCGGTGGTGCTCTACTTCTACCCCAAGGCCTTCACCCAGGGCTGCACGCTCGAGGCGCACGCCTTCGCCGAAGCCAGCGACGAATTCGCCGCCGCCGGGGCCACGGTGATCGGCATGTCGGCCGATGACCTGCCCTCGCTCCAGCGCTTTTCGCGCGAAGCCTGCCGCGACAAGTTTGCGGTGGCGATCGCCAGCCCGCAGATCATCGCCGCCTATGATGTGGTGCTGAAGAAGCCCGACGGGACCAACACCGGGCTGTCGAGCCGCACGTCCTATGTCATCGGCAAGGACCGGCGGATCAAGCTGGTCCACTCGAACATGGACTATCGCGACCACGTCAAGCTGACGCTGGCGGCGGTAAAGGCGCTGCGCCGCTGACGGCTTGCGCTTTACAATCGGGGGCCTTTCGCTAAGCGGGGCCGACGCGCCGCGGGCGCCGATCATTATGCCGGAGTAGCCGACCATGCGTGCCGAAGGGCAGGCTCATATCGACCGGATCGAGGCCGCATTGGCCCTGGTCCGCAAGTTTCTTGACTGGGACCGCGCGTTGAGGCGCCTCGACGAGCTCAACGCCCGGGTCGAGGACGCGAAGCTGTGGGATAATCCCAAGGAAGCCGAAGCGGTGATGCGCGAACGCCGCCGGCTCGACGCCGCAGTCAGCACGGTCAACGAGATTTCGACCCAGATGGCCGACGCGATCGAATTCGTCGAACTGGGTGAGATGGAAGACGACGAGGCGACCGTCGATGAAGGCATCGCCGCGCTCGCCGCGCTGGCCGAACGGGCCGACAAGGACAAGGTCCAGGCCCTGCTCGCGGGCGAGGCCGACAACAACGACACCTTCATCGAAATCCACGCCGGCGCTGGCGGCACCGAAAGCCAGGACTGGGCCGAAATGCTGTTCCGGATGTACAGCCGGTGGGCCGAAAAGCGTGGCTACAAGGTCGAAACGATCGAATACCAGGCCGGCGAGCAGGCCGGGATCAAATCGGCCACTATCCAGGTCAAGGGCGAGAACGCCTATGGCTATGCCAAGACCGAAAGCGGGGTGCACCGCCTGGTCCGGATCTCGCCCTATGACAGTTCGGCGCGGCGCCACACCAGCTTCAGCTCGGTCTGGGTCTATCCGGTGATCGACGACA
>CAZNII010000112.1:0-7251 GCA_964573075.1 uncultured Novosphingobium sp.
GCCGGGCCCTCGCCGGCAGCGGGCGGCTCGCCGGCATCGCTGGCCTGGCGGATCGCCAGCTGCAGCGGGATCCGGCCCAGGAAAGCAAGGCCCAGTTCGCCGGCGGCCGCCTCGGCCCCGCCGCAGCCGAACGGATCGCTCGATTCCCCGCAATGCGGGCAGACATAGCCGGCCATGTTCTCGATCAGGCCGACCACCGGAACCTCGCCCACTTCGAACAGCTGGATCGCGCGGCGCGCGTCGATCAGCGCCAGGTCCTGCGGGGTCGAAACAATCACCGCCCCGGCCGGCTTGTGGCGTTGGAGCATTGTCAGCTGCACATCGCCGGTCCCGGGCGGCAGATCGACCACCAGAACCTCGACATCGCCCCAATCGGCGTCGATCAGCTGGCCCAGGGCATTGCCGGCCATCGGCCCGCGCCAGGCGATCGCCTTGCCCGGTTCGATCAGCTGACCCATCGACAGCACCGGCACGCCCCACCGGCTGGGCACCGGGACCAGCTTGTCGCCCCGGGCCTGCGGCTTGATCCCCTCGTTGCCGAGCAGGCGCGGCTGCGAGGGACCATAGATATCGGCATCGACCAGCCCGACCTTGCGCCCGGACCGGGCCAGCGCGATCGCCAGGTTGGTCGAAACGGTCGACTTGCCGACCCCGCCCTTGCCCGAACCGACCGCGATGATCCGCCGGCGCGGCTTGTCGGCCATCAGCGCGACCCGCACCTCGAAAACCAGCGGCTTGCCTGCCAGCGCCTGCCTGACCGCTTCCTCGAGCCGTTCGCGCTCCAGCGCATCGAGCCCGCCGGCATCGAGCACCACGATCGCCACCCCATCGGCAAGGCGCAGCGATTGCAGGCGGGACTGGGCCAGGGGCGGCAGGGCGGCCCGCAGCGGCGCGGAATCGTCGGAGTTGCTCATGGGCGATGCCGAAACCCTTTTCGTCGCCACCTGGCAAGGAAAAATGCGCCGCCGCCCCTGTTAATTGGCCGCGCCGCCCCTATAGTGAAGGGCATGAGCGAAAGCGAAGGCCCGCAGCGGGGCAGGAAGAAAAGCGAGCCGCCCGTCGATGAAGCGGCTGGGGCCAATCAGGAACCGGGCGCCGCGCCATCCGTGCCGGAGTATGCCGGATCGCAGCCGCCCGCCCCGTCAGAACCGCCGCGCAACCCCTGGCTGGGCGACCGCGAGGAGCCGGTCCAGCGCCGCTCCGCCAGCATCGACGATATCTTTCGGCAGCGCCCCGGCGGCGGGCCTGGTCCGCAGCGCGGCCTGCCCAGGGGCTGGCTCGGCTGGGCGCTGCTCGGCTCGCTGTCGGCCTGGCTGATGTCCACATCGATCCACGTCCTGGCCCAGGGCGAGCGCGGGGTGCTGACCACGCTGGGGCGCTATGACGGCACGCTGGGCCCCGGCCTCAACATCACGATGCCGTGGCCGTTCCAGCAGGTTCTGCGCCGCGATGTCGGCCAGGAAAAGACCACGCCGCTTCCCGAAAAGGAAGCCGAGACGCTGATGCTGACCAGCGATGGCGAGCTGATCGACGTGCGCTTGCAGGTGCGCTGGCAGGTCAAGGATCTGCGCGCCTTCACTTATGCCTTTCCCGATGGCGAAGCGGCGATCCGCCGGCTGGCCGACAGTGCGATCCGCGCGGCGATTGCCGAAACCACCTTCGATGACGTTCGCGACGGCAAGCGCCGGGCCGAATTGCAGCAGCGGGTGACCGACCGGCTGCAGCGCGTTCTCGGTGCCTGGCGCGCCGGGGTGACCATCGCCGGGGTGGAAATCACCGATGCCCGTCCGCCGGCCAAGCTGGCCGACACCTTCAAGAAGATCGGCGCGGCCAACGAAGAGGCGGTCAAGAACCGCGAGCGGGCGCTGACCTATGCCAACCAGGTCCGGCTTGACGCCGATGCCGAGGCCGCGGCCTTCGACCGGGCCTATCAGCTTTACCGGATCGCTCCGGATGTCACCCGGGCGGAGATCTATTACGACACGGTCGAAAAGATGCTGCGCAACAATCCGGTGGTGATCGGATCGGGCAACGGAGTTACCCCGCCGGCAATCGACGGCAAATCGCCGCAGGGAGGGCGCTGAGCCATGATCCAGACCCTTCGCGACCTGCGCCTGCCCCTGTTCGCGCTGGCCATCCTGGGCTTGCTGGCGGCCACCAGCTTCGTGGTTGTCGGCGAAGACCAGCAGGCGGTGATCGAGCGGATGGGCAAGCCCGACCGCGTGGTCAACCGGTTCCGTCCGGGCGAGGATAGCGGCGCCGGGATCGTCGCCAAGATCCCGCTGCTGGAGCAGGTGATCTGGCTGCCGCGCGGACTGGTGACCTATTCCAACGCCGCCAAGCGGGTTCGCAGCCTCGACCAGCAGTGGCTGCTGATCGATACCGACGTGACCTACCGGATCATTGATCCGGTCAGGCTGGCCGGCAAGCTTGGCTCGGCTGCCAAGGCCGATGCCCAGTTGCAGACCCTGCTGCCGCCGCTGCTCGACCAGGAACTGTCGCAGCGCAGCGCCGGCGACATTGCCCGGCCCGGCGCCGGCGGCGGGGCCAGGGCCCTGCTGCGCGGGCTCGATGCCAAGGCCCGGCAATACGGGATCCAGGTGGTCGACGTGCGGATTGCCCGGGTCTGGCTGGACGACAGCGGGCTGAAGGCAACCTACGATCGGATGCGCGAGCGCCACGAAGCCAAGCTGTTCGACATCCAGTCGCGCAGTTCGAGCGAGGCATCGACCATCGTCGCGAACGCCCAGGCCGAAGCGACCACCCGGCGCCAGCAAAGCGCCGCGCAGGATCCGGAATTCTACCGGTTCTTCAAGGCGATGCGCAGCTATGAAAAGATGTATGGCAACCCCAACGCCAAGAACACCACCACCATCTATCTGCCGCCGGGCAGCGGCTATCTGAAGTACATGGATGGAAACTAGCGGCAGGCCCCCGGGGCGGTTCAAATCCCGTTAAGGGGATTGTGCCTGAATCCGGGCTCCGGGGCGGCAAGTTACGGCAAGAGGAACAGCCAACGTGAAATACGCTTACAGTGTCACTTCGGCGCTGCTTCTGGGTGGCGCCGCGCTTTCGCTGGTTACCGGCTTTCCGGCGGGAGCCCAGGATGCCCAATCGGGCGATCTCGTGCCGCGTGCGGGTGCGCCGGCCAGCTTTGCCAGCCTGACCGCGCGGCTCCAGCCGGCGGTGGTCAACATCGCGGTCCGCCAGAAGGTCGAAGTGCCCAATCCGTTCGCGGCAGTGCTTCCGGGAGCGCGCGGGCAGAGCAAGGTCGCCGAGGCGGTCGGATCGGGCTTCATCATTTCGGCCGATGGATACATCGTCACCAACAACCACGTGATCAGCCTCGACCGCGAAGGCCAGGCCGACGAGGTCACGGTCAAACTGGCCGACGGCAATCAGTACAAGGCGAGGATCGTCGGTCGCGATCCGGATTCGGATATCGCGGTGCTGAAGATCGACGCGCCCGGAGCGCTGCCGTTCGTCGAGTTCGGGCAATCGGGCAAAGCCCGCGCCGGGGACTGGGTGATCGCGATCGGCAACCCGTTCGGGCTGGGCGGCACGGTGACTTCGGGGATCATCTCCTCGGTCAACCGCAATACCGGAACCGGCGCCTACGACCACTACATCCAGACCGATGCCTCGATCAATTCGGGCAATTCGGGCGGGCCGATGTTCAACATGGCCGGCAAGGTCATCGGGATCAACAACTGGATCGTTTCGCCCGGCGGCGGCAACATCGGGATCGGCTTTGCCATTCCTTCCGATGTCGCCCGGCCGATTGTCGAGCGGCTCAGGAACGGCCAGCCGATCGAGCGCGGCTTCCTGGGCGTGCAGGTTCAGCCGATGACCGACGACATCGCGGATTCGCTGGGGCTGCCGCATGATCGCGGCGAACTGGTCCGCGGTGTGCCGGCGGGTTATCCGGGCGCCACCGCCGGGGTCCGGGTCGGCGATATCGTGCTCAAGGTCAACGGCGAGACGATCACTCCCGACCGGACCCTGTCGGCGATCGTCGCCGACATTCCCGCCGGCACCCGGATCCCGCTGGAACTGCTGCGCGCCGGCAAGCCGATGACGCTGAACCTGATCGTCGCCAAGCGGCCGAGCGCCCAGGAACTGGCCCGCAACCTTGGCCCTTCGGCCGGCGCCAACCGCTTTGCCAACCCGCAGTCCGACGAGAATGGAGGCCTGATCGGCAACAGCCTAGGGCTGATCGTGGTGAACATGGAGCCCGACATCGCACTGCAACTGGGCGTGCGCGAAAGCCAGACCGGGGTCGTCGTGGCCGCCGTCGCCACCGCCTCGGATGCCGCCAACCGCGGGCTGCAGCGCGGCGACATCGTGGTATCGGCCAACATGGTCGATGTTCGCACCGTCGCCGAACTCGAAGCAGCCGTGCGCGCCGCCAAGGCCGCCGGACGTCCGGCAGTCACGCTGCAGGTGATCCGCCCCGGCCAGCAGGGCGCGTTCTACGTCGCGGTGCGGTTCCGCTGATCTCAGCAGGCCTCAGCCCGGCGGAGCGCCCGCCGGGGCCCGATCGCGGCCGGTCGCCTCGTTGAGGAAGTCCTCGTTGGCGGCCGGCGGCGGCGATACCGGGACCAGCCCGCCGTTGTCGCTGGGGCCCTGCGGAGTGCGGTCTTCCTGCTGCGGCGGCACCAGGTTGCCCTGCTCGTCGACGTACTGGTAATCCTCGGGCGCGCCGCTCATCAGCACTTCGTCGTCGGGCTCGAGCTGCCAGGCCGGCAAGGTCGCGTCGGTTTCGAACTTCTCGACCGGGCGCTTGGCCACGGCGATCTTCATGTACGAGGCAAAGGCCCGCGCCGGCGCCGTGCCGCCCTGCAACCCGGGCACCGGCCGGTCATCGTCGCGGCCCATCCACACCCCGGTCGTCACCCCGCTCGAAAAGCCCAGGAACCAGCCGTCCTTGTTGGCGGTGGTGGTGCCGGTCTTGCCGGCCACCGGCCGCCCGATCTGCGCCGCCTTGCCGGTGCCGACGCTGACCGCGCTTTGCAGCATGTCGGTGATCCCGGCGGCGACATGGGCCGGGAACAGCATGGTCCCCGACTTGTTCTCGCGCTGGTAGAGCACCTTGCCATCGGTGGTGGCGACCTTGACGATGCCATAAGGTTCCACCGCCATGCCCTTGGCCGATACGGTGGCAAAGGCGCGGGTCATGTCGATCAGCCGCACTTCGTTGGTACCCAGCACCATCGAGGGAACGGTCGAGATCGGGGTGGTGATCCCCAGCCGCTTGGCCATTCCGGCAACGCTGGAAAAGCCCACTTCGTAACCCAGCTGCGCCGCGACGGTGTTCTTCGAATAGGCAAAAGCGGTGCGTACGTCGATCTCGCCCGCATAACCGCCGCCCGAATTGCGCGGGCTCCAGCCCTCGATCGTCACCGGCTCGTCGGTGACCTTGGCATTGGGGGTATAGCCGGCCTCGAGCGCGGCGAGATAGACGAACAGTTTCCAGGCCGAGCCCGGCTGGCGCACCGCGTTGGTGGCGCGGTTGTAGTTGGAGGTGACGTAGTCGGTCCCGCCGACCATCGCCAGCACCGCCCCGTCGCGGTCCATCGATACCAGTGCGCCCTGGGCCCCGCCCGGGACATTGCGCTGGATCGCATCGGTCGCCGCGCGCTGCAGCCCGACGTCCAGCGTGGTCCAGACCTCGATCGGCTGATCGGTATCGCCCAGCAGCAGGTCGAGCTGGGGCAGTGCCCAGTCGGTGAAATAGCGGACCGAATTCTGCCCGGCTTCCTGCGCGAACTTGACCTTGCCGAGATCGGTGGAAGCCGCCTGGGCCTGGCTGATCTTGCCGTTTTCGGCCATCAGCCCCAGCACCACCTTGCCGCGGTCGACCGCCGCCTGGGCATCGGCGGTGGGGGCATAGTTGGACGGGGCCTTGACCAGCCCGGCAATGATCGCCGCCTCTTCCAGCTTCATCTCGGTGCCGGGATGGCCGAAGAACTTGCGGCTGGCGGAATCGACGCCATAGGCCCCGCCGCCGAAATAGACCTTGTTGAGGTAAAGCTCGAGGATCTGTTCCTTCGAGAACTTCCATTCGAGCGCCAGCGCCAGCACCGCTTCGCGCAGCTTGCGGGCAAAGGTGCGCGAATTGTTGAGGAACACCGTGCGGGCCAGCTGCTGGGTGATGGTCGAGCCGCCCTGTTTCCAGCGGCCCTCCTTGAACCTCACGTAGAACGAGCGGGCCAGCCCGATCGGATCGACCCCGATGTGGCTGTAATAGCGCTTGTCCTCGGTCGAAAGCAGCGCGTCCTTCATCACCTGCGGGATCTGGTCGTGCCCCAGCCACTTGCCATAGCTTGGTCCGAGCGAGACCAGCTGGGTCCCGTCGCGGGCGCGCACCACGATCATCTGCTCGCTCTGGGTGGTCTTGATCTGATCGAATTCGGGCAGCGACTGCGCGGCGAGGAACACCGCCACCAGCAGCGAAAGCGCGCCCAGCAAGGCGATAGAGCCGCCCCATACGAACAGGCGGCGCACGAACTTGCGGAAACCGGTGGGCTCGGGCTTGGCCGGCTTCCTGGGATTGCCGGCCGGCGGCGGGGTGCGCCGGATATCGCTTCTGGCCATGGGGCTCGCTTCTTACCTCCCGCCGGGCATGCACCCCGGCTGCGCGGCAGCCTTAAGGCATTTGCCGCGCAGCGTTAATGGGGGAAATGTGAAGATCGGGTGCAGGTGCGACGGATCAGTGCATATGCTCGACCAGCAGGATCGCACCATCGCTGCCGGTCACTTTCATCCGCGTGCCCGGTTCGGCATCGGGGCCCTTGGCGAGCCATTCGCTGTCGCCCATCCTGACCCGGCCCTGCCCGTCCTGGATGACCTGGCTGACCACCACGGTTTCGCCAACCGAGCGCGCGCCGCGATCGTTCATCTTGGGATCGGCCGCCTCGACCGGGTGCTGCTTGAGCCAGCGGCGCCCGGCAAAGACAAAGACCATCGACAGCAGCGCAAACAGCAGCACTTGCGCGGGCACTCCGACCGGAACGAACCAGGCCGTGAAACCGGTAACCAGCGCGGCCGCGGCCATCCAGATCAGGAACACGCCGGGGATGGTCATTTCCCCGACCGCCAGCAGCAGGCCCAGCGCCAGCCAGAACCAGTGCGGCTCGATCCCGGCGAGCGTGTTCACTTGCGGCCTCCGTCAGACAGCGCATCCTTTACCAGCTCACCGATCCCGCCGACCGTGCCGATCAGCTGGGTCGCCTCGACCGGGAACAGGAT
>CAZNII010000113.1:0-2069 GCA_964573075.1 uncultured Novosphingobium sp.
TGCGCCGCCAGTTGCCGTTCGATCATCCGGCCGATTCCGAACGCCCCGCTCTGTGCGGCAAGGTCGGCAAAGTGCTCGTCCTGCATGGTCCGGAACGTGTCCATTGCCTGGCCGCCGAGCAGCGGTTCGCCGAAATCGGCCTTGCGCGCGGCGCTCAGCATCTGGCGCAGGAAGATCGCCTCGAATTGCCGGGCCGCGCCGGCCAGCCTTTCGCGGTCGCTGCCGTGGCTGGCGGGAAGGCTGCCGGTGGCAAGCATCGGTGAAGAAATCGGAGTCATATCACCACCATCTCGGCCTTGAGCGCCCCGGCCTGCTTCAAGGCCTCGAGGATCGCGACCAGATCGGGCGGGCTGACGCCCAGCAGGTTGAGCGCATCGACCAGCTTGGCGAGCGAGGCGCCGGGCTTGAAGTGGACCACGCGGTTGCCCTCCTGCTCGGCGGACAGCGCGCTGTCCTGCTGGACGGCGGTCTGGCCGCGGCTGAACGGGGCGGGCTGGATCACTTGCGGGTTCTCGTCGATCCGCACGGTCAGCTTGCCGTGGCTGATCGCCGCCGGATAGAGCCGCACCGCCGAATTGATCACCACCGTGCCGGTGCGCGAATTGACCACCACCCGGGCCGGAGCCTCGGCGGGCGAAACGTCGATCATCTCGATCTCGGCCATGCGGCTGGCGCGGGTGTCGGCATCGGCGGGGAGGGCGAAGGCGAGGGTCACGCCATCGACGATGCTGGCGGTACCCGGCCAGCGCCGGTTGACCGCATCGCGGACCCGCGTGGCGGTGAGGAAATCGGACTGGAACAGGTTCCAGCGCAGGCTGGAGCCGGCGTCATAGCCGGTCGCCACGCTGCGCTCGACACTGGCCCCATCGGCGATCCGGCCGACCGTGGGGACGTTGACTGTCAGCTTCGATCCGTCCGCCCCGGAAATGCCGAGCCCGCCGACCGCAAGGTTGCCCTGGGCCATGGCATAGATCTGTCCGTCGGCACCATAGAGCGGGGTCATGATCAGCGATCCGCCACGCAGGCTCTTGGCCTTGCCGATTGCCGAGACGGTCACGTCGATCCGCTGCCCCGGCTTGGCGAAGGCGGGCAGATCGGCGGTGATCATCACCGCGGCGGCGTTCTTCAGCGCCGGGTTGACCCCCGGCGGCAACTGCACCCCGACCCGGCCGGAAACGCCGTGCATCGCCTGCGTCAGGTACTCAAGGCTGTCGTCCCCGGTCCCGGCGAGGCCGACCACGATCCCGTAGCCGGTCAGCTGGTTCGAGCGCACGCCCTGAAACGCGCCAAGATCGCGCAGGCGTTCGGCCTGGGCGGCGGCGGGCGAGAATACCAGCGCCACGGCCAGCAACAGGCGCAAGAAAATCTCCCCTCCCGCAGGCGGGAGGGGTCGGGGGTGGGCCTGTCGAGGCTGGCCCCGGCGCTTGCGTCCGCGTGACCCACCCCTAACCCCTCCCGCAAGCGGGAGGGGGATGAGGCTGCGCAGGGAAGGCATGCGTTTCATCCCACCCTCCTCAGAACGGACTGATCAGGTTGAAGAATTTGGAGAGCCAGCCTTCGCGGCTGGCGCGGCTGACCGGGCCGTTGCCGGCATATTCGATCCGCGCATCGGCAACCCGGGTCGAGGCCACGCGGTTGTCGGAATCGATGTCGGCCAGGCGCACGATCCCGGCGAACTGGATCCATTCCTGTCCCTGGCTCAGCATCAGGCGCTTTTCCCCGCGAACCAGCGCGGTCCCGTTGGGCCGCACCTCGACGATGGTGACCGAAACCTCGCCGGCAAGCGTGCTTGATTGCGAGGCGTTTCCATCACCCTTGAACGACGTTTCTCCCGCCGCATTAAGGCTTTCAGGCTTGATGAAGCTGAGCGGGCCGGTGGCTGGCGGGGTCACCCCGAAGCTGCCGGACTTCTGGGTCTTGGATCCCGCCGCCTTCGAAGTGGTGGTGCGTTCGACGAGCACGATCGTCACCGGATCGCCAACCTTGCTGGCGCGGTGCCCCTGATAGAGCGGAGCATAGCCGTCGCCGGGATTGAAGATCGACCCATCGGCGCTGCGCGGCGCGGGCGG
>CAZNII010000113.1:2169-7244 GCA_964573075.1 uncultured Novosphingobium sp.
CATAGCCGTCGCCGGGATTGAAGATCGACCCATCGGCGCTGCGCGGCGCGGGCGGCGGCAGGGGCAGGGCGGCCTCGAACCCGGGCTTGGGCTTGGGCCCGGCGCAGGCCTGCGAGGCGACGACGAGTGCCAGTAATGCGATCGGGTATTTCATGGCCTGCCTCACAGCGTCTGGTTGGCGTTGCGGAGCATTTCGTCGACCGACGAGATCATCTTCGAATTGATCTCGTAGGCGCGCTGGCACTCGATCATGTCGACCAGCTCCTCGACCACGTTGACGTTGGAGGCTTCCAGCATCCCCTGGCGGATCGCACCGCGCACCCCGTCGCCGGGGGCGCCGATCTGGGCCGGGCCGCTGGCCGCGGTCTCGGCCAGGAAGTTGTCGCCCAGCGCCTGGAGACCGGCCGGGTTGGCAAAGCTGGCGGTCGTGATCTGACCGATCTCGGTCGGGGTCGAACTGGCCGAAGTGGTGATCGAGACCGTGCCGTCGGGGCCGATGGTGACCGAGGCAGCATCCTCGGGAATGGCAATCGCCGGCTGAAGCGGATAGCCCTGGGCCGTGACCAGCTGGCCTTCGGCCGAACGGCTGAAATTGCCCGCCCGGGTATAGCCCAGCTTGCCGCCGGGCAGCTGGACCTGGAAATAGCCCTCGCCATCGAGCGCCATGTCGAGCGAGTTGCCGGTGGCGCTGAGCGTGCCCTGGGTGGTGATCGCGGTGGTCGACTGCACCTGAACCCCGGTGCCGAGGTTGAGCCCGGTGGCATAGGCGGTCTCGTTCGAGCTCTGCTGCCCGGCGATCCGGTTGTCCTGATAGGCCAGGGTGGCGAAATTGACCCGGTCGCGCTTGTAGCCGGTGGTGCCGATATTGGCGAGGTTGTTGGCAATCGCGCGCATCCGCGCGTCCTGGGCCTCAAGCCCGGTGCGGGCGACGTGCAGGGCGGAAGTGGGCATCTTGTGGTTCCTTCTGTTCAGGAGAGACGCATCAGGCTGGCCCCGCCCTCGTCGAGGTCCTTGGCGGTGGCGATCAGCTTGGTGCGCATATCGAACAGCCGCTGGGCCTCGACCATTTCGATCAGGACCTGGGCCGGCTTGACGTTCGATTGTTCGAGATTTTCGGGGATCACCCGGGCTTCGGCATCACTCGGAAGGACTCCGCCGCCGACCACCCGGAACAGCCCGTCGAGCCCCTTGGCGATCCGGCTGCCCGACCACGAGGCGAGCTTGATCTGCGCGACCTGCTGGGGCGGGCTGTCGGGCTGGCCGGGGTTGGCGACCAGCACAGCGCCATCGGCGCCGATGCTGACCTCGCTGCCGGGCGGCACGGTGATCGGACCGCTTTCGCCCAGCACCGGGAACCCCTCGCCATTGGTCAGGATCCCGCTTGGCGAAACATCCAGATCGCCGCGCCGGGTATAGGCCTCGCTGCCGTCCGGCGCCTGGACCGCCATCAGCGCGTCGCCCTGGATCGCGATGTCGAGCGGCCGGCCGGTGCGGACCAGCGCGCCCTGATCCATCTGCGCCCCGTGGACTGCGGCATCGCTCATCGCGCGGACCTGCAGGCTGGGGCCGACCAGGGTCATCGGGGTCTGCGCCATCACTTCGGCGCGAAAGCCGACGGTCTGGGCATTGGCCATGTTGCTGGCGATCATCCGCTGGCGCGCCATCGACGCGTTCATGCCGGTCACCGCGGTCCAGATCAGGCGGTCCATCTGGTCTTGCTCCGAAATGCAATGTCCGCTCAGCCTGAGCCTGTCGAAGGCTCCGCGCCGGGGGCTTCGACAAGCTCAGCCCGAGCGGGGTTGGACTTTGGTCAGCCTCAGGTCCGCAGGTTGATAACGGTCTGCGAAAGCTGGGTGGCGGTGTCGATCGCCTTGGCATTGGCCTGGAAATAGCGCTGGGCGGTGATCAGCCCGACCATTTCCTCGGCAATGTCGACGTTCGACTGTTCGAGGCTGCCCGACATGATGTTGCCGAACCGCGCCGCGCCGGGCTGGTTGTAGCTGGCGGCCCCGGAAATGCCGGTCGCTTGCCAGTCCTGGTTGCCGACCTGGAGCAGCCCGGTCGGCGCGACGAAGGCGGCCAGCGCCACCTTGCCGACCGACTGGGTGCTGCCATCGGCATAGGAGGCGACGACCGAGCCATCGACCTTGACGATCACCCCGACGAAGTCGGACCCGGCCCCGTTGGTCAGCGGGATCACCGCGTCCTGCGGGGTCAATGACGTGACGTTGCCCAGGGCATCGACCGGCAATACCTGCAGTCGGTCGCCGCTGGCGTCGGTGATGTAGCCTGCGCCATCGAGGCTGAAGTTGCCGTTGCGGGTGTAGAAGGTCTTGCCGGTGACAGGGCTGACCTTGGTGAAAAAGCCTTCGCCGTCGATCGCCAGGTCCAGCGCGGCGCCGGTCTGCTGCACCGGGCCGAGCGAGAAGTTCTGGTCGATCGATTGCACAGTCGAGCCGATCCCCTTGACCAGCTTGGGGTTGGTGGAGGCCGAGCTCGAGACGATGTCGGCAAAATTGATCCGGCTCTTCTTGAAGCCGGTGGTTTCGGCATTGGCCAGATTGTTGGCGATGACCGACAGCTCGGTCTGCGCGTTCTTGAGGCCGTTGAGCGAGGTATAGAACGACATGGGGCTACTCCTGGACTGGGTTCTGGGAAGGCTGGGCGGCGATCACCCGGTCGAGCTGGGCGGAGATCGCATGCAGCGTCGAATTGATGTTCTCGATTCCCGACAGCGAGGAGAACTGCGCCATCTGGGCGATCATTTCCTTGTTATCGACCGGTTCGAGCGGGTCCTGCAGCTTCATCTGCGTGGTCATCAGGCGGATGAAGTCGGCCTGGCCGAGCATCTGGCTGGCTGGCTTGGCAGTGCCGGAACTGCCGGCGGAAGTAACTGAAGTTACGGTCATTTCATCCTCCCAATTCACTTCATTCTGAAGGTTTCGAGCATCAGCTGCTTGGCGGTGGACAGCGCCTCGACCAGGTTCTGGTACTGGCGCGAGGCATCGAGCATCTCGACCATTTCGGCATTCTCATCGACCGGGGCGGTCCAGACGTTGCCCTCGGCATCGGCCAGCGGATGGGTCGGGTCGTACCGCTTGATCGGCGCAGCGGTGGAGCGGACCACGCCGGTCACCCCGACGCTGGAAAGCCCGCTCGCCCGGTCGAACTGCTCGGCAAAGACCGGGCGGATCGGGCGATAGGCCTCGCTCTCGCTGCCGGTCACCGAGCCGGCATTGGCGAGGTTCGAGGCGGCCGCGTTCATCCGCACCAGCTGCGATGACATCGCGCGCTGGGCGAGGCCGAACAGGGTCATGCCGCCCACGGTCAATCGCCCTTCAGCGCGCGGGTCAGGGTCTCTACCCGACCGCGAATGAAGCTGAGCGTCGCCTGGTATCCGGTCGCGGTTTCGGCGAAGGCGACCTGCTCGGTTGCCATTTCCACGGTGTTGCCGTCGAGCGCAGGCATGACCGGCACGCGATAGCGGGTCGCCGCGCCGGCGGCGGCATCGGGGGCCATGCCGTTCTGGCTGGCCTTCAATGCCGCGCCGAAATCGATGTCGCGGGCCTTGTATCCGGGGGTCCCGGCATTGGCGATGTTGCTGGTGATCAGCCCCAGCCGCTGCGAGCGCAGTTGCAGCGCGTCGCCATGAATTCCGAACAGGGTGCTGCCCATCGGGCCCTCCTTCGCAGGTGTTGCGCGGCAAACGTCGCAAGGGCCGTGCCAAATCCGGAAGTCAGCCGTTTCAGCGGCTTGCGCACTGCGCGGGCGGCAAGGGCTTGCCGGAGGGCGGCAAATGCCTGCCGCAAGGTGAAATGCGCGCAATTCTGCCGTTCTTGGTTCCGAAGGAGTATTTGCCCCGTGAACCTGATGACCCTTGTCGATGGCCCCTCGGCCGCGATCGTCCTGGGCGGGACCCTGCTGGCGACGGTGCTGCGCGCCGGGTTCGGCGATTGCCGGATCACGCTGGCCAAGCTTGCCATGCTGGGGCGCAGCGGGTTCGATCCGGTCGCGGCGCGATCGGAGCTGGCGCAGCAGATCCAGGAGATCCGCAAGGACGGCTTGTTCCGGGCCGTGCCGCACCAGTTCGGCGACAGCGAGTTCGACGAGGCGACCGAGGCGCTGATCGGCAACCGTTCGGTCGGCGCGCTGGTCAAGGCGCATGAAAAGCACAAGGCCCGGCGGTTGGCCGAATCGAGCCGGGCGGTTCGCACCCTGGCCCAGGCGGCGGAGCTGGCCCCGGTCTTCGGGCTGGCCGGGACGCTCGTCTCGCTGAGCCAGTTGCCGGCCGACGGCCTGGCCCGCGGGGCGATGCAGGGGGCGATCTCGATGGCGGTGGTGACCACGCTCTACGGCCTGCTGACCGCCAACCTGCTGCTCGCTCCGCTGGCCCGGATCGTCGAGCGCGCCGCCCAGGCGGAAGAGCGTGAGCGCCAGGCGCTGATCGACTGGCTGGCCTGGCAAGTGGCGGACGTCTGCCCGCCGCGCCCGCGCCACGAAAGGCTCGCTGCGGTTCCGGCCGAGGCGGTATGATCGCCCGCGCCGGCAGCGGCTGGCAGACCGTGCTGGCCGACCTTTCGCTGATCCTGTTCATGGTCACCGCCTCGGCAGTCAGCCAGGCACCGCCCGATCCGCCGCCCGCCGCGGCTGCCCGGCCTGAGCCGGCAGTGCTGCCCGCGCTGGGCGAGCCGGTGGCGCTGTGGCGGGCCGGGCAGGGTGCCCCTGCGCTGGCTGAATGGCTGGCTGCGAGTGCGCCCGATCCGCGCCTGCGCCTGACGATCATGGCCGCACCGGATCAGGCTCCGGCCGCGCTGAACCTTGCCCGCAATGCCGGACGCCCCGCGCGCGTGCTGATCGAGCCGGGAGCCACCGGAATTGTTGCTGCGCTGACCTATGACCAGGCGCTGGCACAGGGCTTGCAGGGTTCTCCCGCAAAGGAGACTGCCCGATGATCCGCAAACTCGCCCCGCTTGCCCTGCTGGCCGCAACGCCGGCCTTGGCCCAGTCGGCTCAGGCCGACCTTGCCGCGATCGACCGCGCGGTCGAGCAGTTCACCGGCCGGCCGCAAGGTGCGC
>CAZNII010000114.1:0-3475 GCA_964573075.1 uncultured Novosphingobium sp.
GTGACCGAAACCGATACCGCTGTCAGATTGAGGGCGGCCAGTTCCGCCAGCAAGTCGATATCGCGAACCACCCGCGCGCTCTTGGTGGTGATTGTCACCGGGTGATGCGCTTCGAGGCAGACTTCCAGGACCTGGCGAGTGATCCGATAACGGGTCTCGATCGGTTGATAGGGATCGGTATTGGTGCCCATGGCGATCGGGGCGACCTTGTAGCCGGGTTTGGCCAGCGTCTGCCGCAGGAGTCTGGCCGCGTCCGGCTTGGCAAACAGTTTGGTCTCGAAGTCGAGCCCGGGTGAGAGGTCATGCCAGGCATGGCTGGGGCGGGCATAACAGTATGCGCAGCCATGTTCACAGCCGCGATAGGCATTGACCGACCGATCGAAGGGGATATCGGGCGACTGGTTGAAGGACAGGATCGTTGCTGCCCGTTCCTCGGTCACCTGGGTGTGCAGCTTGGGACCGGGCCCGTCGATGCCCTCGCGCTGGTCAAGCCAGTCGCCATCGGCTTCGCGCGCGGACAGGCCGAACCGGGCGGACAACCCGCCGGATTGCGCGCCGCGGCCGCGGATCGGGGAGGGGGCAGGCATCCGGGTAATAGAACATATGCAGAACATATGTGCAAGGTGCGAGCTGTCAGCCGGTCGCACACTGGCAACGCGCGGTCAGCTCTCCAGCAACCGCGGCATCAATTCGACGACGTTGCAGGGGCGGTTACGGCTATCAAGCTGCTCCGCCAGGATCCCGTCCCAGCCGTCCTTCACCGCGCCGTTCGAGCCGGGCAGGGCAAAGATCCAGGTGCCCCCGGCGACGATCGCGCAGGCCCGCGACTGCATGGTCGAAGTGCCGATCGACTTGAACGAAATCCAGCGGAACAGTTCACCGAACCCGGCCACATCCTTGCCGTTGTGGGTCTGGCGAACCCGGTCGAGCGCCTCGGGCGTGATGTCGCGCCCGGTCATCCCGGTGCCCCCGGTGGTAATCACGCAATCGACCGCCGGATCGGCGATCCAGCGTTCCAGCTCGGCGACGATGGCCGGAACCTCGTCCTTGACGATCGCCCGCGCGGCGAGGTGGTGACCGGCCGCTTCGAGCCGATCGACCAGCAGCGCGCCGGAGGTGTCGGTTTCGAGCGTGCGGGTGTCCGAAACGGTCAGCACGGCAATCCGGACTGGCTTGAATTGACGCGAGGGATCAACGGCCACGCAGCAAGGTCCCGTCGGCGCGCATCCGCACGGCCTGCGATCCGGTGAGTCCCGGAAAGGTCGGCCACATCCCCTGGACCAGCGCCATCCGGCTTTCGGACGGGCCGCCGGCCTGCCGCTCGTACATCCAGTAATTGCGCATCACGATGTTCACGTAGCCGCGCGTCTCCCAATAGGGCACGCTTTCGATCCACAACAGCGGATCGCCCTTGTCCTTGATCTCGTAGTTCCAGCGCCCGACCGGGGTGAGCCCGGCATTGTAGGCCGCCATCACCTTTGGCAGCAGCCCTTGGGTGCTGGGCGAATCGCGCAGCATTTCAAGGTGACGCTGCCCGAAGGCAAGGTTCACTTCGGGCTTGTTGAGGTCGCTTGCCCCGCCGGCAACGCCGAGCGCGCCGGCGTGGTCGCGCGCGGCGGCCGGCATGATCTGCATCAGCCCGCGCGCGCCGGCCGGGCTGACCACCTTGGTCCGGAAAATCGATTCCTGCAGGGTGTGGGCATAGACCAGCGCCGGATCGACCTTCCAGCCGTTGACCGGGGTCCACTTCGGGGTCGGGAAACGCGCAGCCGGTTCGGGCCTGCCCCCCGACGGCACATTGTAAGCCATCCACAGCTGCGTACCGGGCGTGCCAAGGCTGCGCGCGAGGCGCGAGAGCGGCTGGTAGTGCTGCGGCGAACCGATCCGGGCCTGGTGGCGCAGCACCTCGTCGGCACGGCCATCCTCGCCAATCTCGGACAGCATGACGGCAACCCGGACGTTGGGCACGTCGCGCAGTTGCTGCCAGTCGGCGCGGGTGAAGTCGGGCGCTTCGTGGGTTTTGGGCAGGGCCACGCCAAGCTGTTCGGCAGCGAGCATGCCATAAAGCGTCTCGTCCATCCGTGCCGCGGATCTGAGCGGAGCGGCAGCCTTTTCCGGCTGGCGGCAGCGCACCAGCGCGCGGCTTTGCCAGTAGTGGCCAGCGGCAGTCAGTTCGGCATTTTCGGAAAGCTGGGCGGTGCGGGCAAAGGCATCGGCGGCGCCGGTGCAATCGTCCATCCGCCAGGCGGCGAGCCCGGCGATCCACCAGCCTTCGGCCACCCATGGTCCGGCGCCGTCCTGGGCGGTCTGGGCCAGGGCATAGGCCGAGGCATCGTCGTTCTCGATGTAGAAGCTCCACGCCACCTTGGCGCGCCATTCGGCGCGGGCGCGCGGCGAAAGCTGGCTGTCGATCCCGTCGAGCACGGCCTTGGCGCCGGCCGGATCGTCGGCCTTGATCTTGCCGTTGATCGCCCCGGCAACCGAGCCGGGCATGGTCCCGTCAGCGGTTTCGCGCGGGCGGATCCGCTTGGCCCGGGTCGGCAGGCTGGTCAGGCTGTTGGCAACGGGCAGGGCTGGCAGGGCAGTGGCCCCGCGCTTTGCGGCCAGGGTTTCGATCTGTTCGGCCTGGGGCAGGTCGACTCCGCCGGCCAGCCAGGCATTGAGCGCCGGGAGCTCGATCTTGGGCGAACCGGGCGCAAGATAATATTCCGCCCGGGCTACCTGGTGAAGCGGCCCGTCGGGTCGCTGGGCCAGCAGCGCCTGGACGCGGGCCCAATCACCCTTGTCGATCGCGCCGAACAGCTGGCGATAATAATCGCGGTCTTCCTTGCTCAGCAGGCTGGGCACTTCGCTGCGGTCTGCGCGCTTGGCGAAATAGTCCATCGCTGCGGCATTGGCTGAGGCCGCCTGCGGCGCGACGAACGCGGCAAGGGCGCAGGCCAGGCCGGCGTGCAAAGTCTTGTTGGCAATCGGCACAGTGAAAATTCGTCCCCGTCAGTCCCGCTGGCCGGTGATCAGGACCCTTGCCACTCGAGCAGGTTCCGCCACAGGCCGGCTTTTCCCTTGGGCCGTGCGATCAGGCTGGATAGCCCGGGCGCGGCCAAGGCCGGAATGCTGGGGCCTACATGGTAAAATTGCTGAAAAGGTTCAGCGCTTTTCGCCGGGTCGTGGCCAAGAAGCGACGAGACGTGCGGGCCGAAGCCGATTACCCGTCGGGGAGCGGCAAGCGCGATGTGATGGCGGGCCAGTTCGCCCAATCCGGCCGCCGTGAGAGCCTGCCAGTCGGGCAGCGGCATGTGCCGGGGAAGCAGCGCGGCGAAGTAGGCCTGTTCGGGCGCAATACCGATTGCGGCCAGGATCGACAGTGCCAGCCGGCCTTGCGGCCCCGACAGCAGGGACTGTGAATCCTCCGCTTCCGGGTGATCGACCATGATCAGGATTTCCGCTCCGGCCGGACCGCGCGGAGCGATCCGAT
>CAZNII010000114.1:3575-5765 GCA_964573075.1 uncultured Novosphingobium sp.
TGATCGACCATGATCAGGATTTCCGCTCCGGCCGGACCGCGCGGAGCGATCCGATTGGCGACCTGGCCGAAATCGAGCGAAGGTTCCGATAGCCACCATGCCGCGAACGCGCCGAGGTTCTGCGGCCAGGTGGCAGGATCTCCACCGATTCTGGGCAGTTCGGCGACCGGTGCGGGCGGACGGGCGGGAGCTTCCCGCACCGCGGCGGGCTCCGGCGAAGCCGTAACGGCAGGCGCGCGCGCGGCCAGCCAGTCGCGCGCCTCGTCGGTGTGGTCGAAATCGACTCCGGCCTCGCGCCACCAGTCCAACGCAGCGGCGATCGCGCCGGAAAGCGCGTGGTTCGCAGTGTCGGATTGGCCGGAGAAAGTCACACGTGCGGTCTTGACCTGCCTTGCCGCAGCTTTCAAGGGATTCGACGAAGAAATGCCATCAAGCAGGGTGTGGAACCAGGGCCATGAGCGAACGCGAATCGATGCCGTATGACGTGGTGATCGTCGGGGGTGGGCCGGCCGGCCTCGCCGCGTCGATCCGCCTCAAGCAGGTCAACCCCGAACTTTCGGTCTGCATCCTTGAAAAGGGTTCGGAGATCGGTGCGCACATTCTGTCGGGCGCGACGATTGATCCCAAGGCGCTCGACGAGCTGATCCCCGACTGGCGCGAACAGGGCTGCCCGCTGGCCGACGTGCCCGTTACTGACAACTGGCACTGGGTGATGACCCGCAACAAGCATATGTCGCTGCCGCACTGGCCGATGCCGCCGTTCATGTCTAACGACGGCAATTACACCGGCAGCCTTGGCAACCTGTGCCGCTGGCTGGCCGGCAAGGCTGAGGAACTCGGCGTTGAAATCTTCCCCGGTTTCCCGGCTTCGGAAGTGCTCTACAACGAGGACGGCTCGGTCAAGGGCGTGGCGACCCAGGACATGGGCATTGCCCGCGACGGCAGCCACAAGCCGGATTATCAGCCGGGCATGGAACTGCACGCCAAGTACACCTTCTTCGCCGAAGGTGCGCGCGGCCACCTGACCAAGCAGCTCAAGGCCCGCTATGACCTCGAGGCCGATTGCGAACCGCAGGTCTATGGCATCGGCATCAAGGAACTGTGGGACATCCCTGAGGAAAAGCATTTTCCCGGCCGTGTGATCCACACCCAGGGCTGGCCGCTCAACGAAACCGACACCTGGGGCGGCGGCTTCCTCTACCATCAGGCCAACAACCAGGTGGCGATCGGCTTCGTCACCGCGCTCGATTACAAGAACCCCTACGTCTTCCCGTTCGAGGAATTCCAGCGCTGGAAGACCCATCCGGAAATCCGCAAGATCCTCGAGGGCGGTCGCCGGGTTTCCTATGGCGCGCGGGCGATCAACGAGGGCGGCTGGCAATCGGTGCCCAAGCTCGATTTCCCGGGCGGCGCGCTGATCGGCTGCTCGGCCGGTTTCGTCAACGTGCCGCGGATCAAGGGCAGCCACACCGCGATGAAGAGCGGGATGCTCGCCGCCGAAGCGGCTGCCGCCGCCATCGCCGGCGGGCGCACTTCGGATTCGCTCAGCGACTATGACGCCGCAGTGCGCGACAGCTGGATCGCCAAGGAACTGAAGCTGGTCCAGAACGCCGAACCGATGGTCGCCAAGTGGGGCGAAGGGCTCGGCACCCTGTTCGCCGGCATGGACATGTGGCTGCGCACCTTGTTCGGCTTCGGGCTGTGGAAGCCGATGAAACACCACCGCGATTGCGAGGCAATCCAGCGCGCCGACCTCTACAAGCCGGTCAACTATCCCAAGCCCGACGGGGTGATCAGCTTCGACCGGCTGTCCAGCGTGTTCCTGTCGAACACGAACCATGAGGAAGACCAGCCCTGCCACCTGCAGCTCAAGGATGAATCGATCCCGGTCGAGGTCAACCTCAAGCACTATGCCGGTCCCGAGGCGCGCTATTGCCCGGCGGGGGTCTATGAGTTCGTCGGGATCGAGGAAGGTGAGCCGCGCCTGCAGATCAACGCCCAGAACTGCGTCCACTGCAAGACCTGCGACATCAAGGACATGACCCAGAACATCAACTGGGTGACGCCGGAGGGCGGCGGCGGGCCGAACTATCCGAATATGTGATTTGCTCCCCGTGCCGGGAAGGCACCATGATCGAAACCGCCTTTGCCAAGATCAACCTCGCGCTGCATGTCCGCAAGCGGCGCGAG
>CAZNII010000114.1:5865-7232 GCA_964573075.1 uncultured Novosphingobium sp.
CGAAACCGCCTTTGCCAAGATCAACCTCGCGCTGCATGTCCGCAAGCGGCGCGAGGATGGCTATCACGAGCTGGAAACGCTGTTCGCCTTCGTCGATGCGGGCGACCGGTTGAGTGTGACCCCGGCCGAGCGCGACAGTCTGCGAGCGGTGGGCGAGTTTGCCGGTGCCCTGGACAACCCTTTCGACAACATCGTGATGAAGGCATTGTCGGCGCTGCCCCGGCCGCGGGGCTGGGGAGTGACGCTGGAAAAGAACCTGCCGGTTGCCGCCGGCCTGGGAGGCGGTTCGGCCGATGCGGGCGCGCTATTCCGGCTGGTCGAGCGGGAATACGGCCTGCCGGACGACTGGCATGCGCGGGCCAGCCAGCTTGGCGCCGACGTTCCCGCCTGCGTCCGCAGCGAGGCCTGCATCGGCCGGGGTACCGGGACCGAGCTCGAACCGGTGGAGAACGATCTGGCCGGAACCCCGGTGCTGCTGGTAAATCCGCGCCTGCCGGTGGCAACCGGGCCGGTGTTCAAGGCCTGGGACTGTCTCGATCGAGGCCCGCTGCCGGTCGGCAAGGTCAGCGAGATCGCGCTTGCCGGGCGCAACGATCTGGAACAGCCCGCCCGCGCCCTGTGTCCGGCAATCTCCGAAGTGCTCTCGCTGCTCGATCGCACCGGCGCAATGCTGGTGCGCATGTCCGGTTCCGGGGCAACCTGCTTCGCGCTCTACAGGGACGCGCGGGCATTGCAGGCGGCCGCTGACTTGATCCGCACGGACCGGGGCGAATGGTGGCAGCTGGCGGGGAAGCTGCGATGAGGCCGCACGAAGCCTGGCGCCTGATCGGCACGCCCCGGTTCGGCGGAATCCTCGTGGTTTCGGACCATGCCTCTGCCCGTGTGCCCGATGACATCGCGCTTGGCGTCGATCCGGCGTTGCTGACCCAGCATGTTGCAGTCGATATCGGGGTGGCGGAAGTCGGCGCGTTGATGGCGGCCCGGCCCGGGATTGCCGCCTTTCAGGGCAATGTCAGCCGCCTTGTCTGCGATCTCAACCGCGATCCGCACGCGCCAGCGGTGATCCCGATCGCCAGCGACGGGCACGCCGTTCCCGGCAACATGATCAATCACGAAGCGCACCTCGCGCGGATCCACCGCTTTCACGATCCCTACCATGCGGCGCTCGCAGAACTGCTCAACGCCAGTCCGCCGGCGCTGATGCTCTCGCTACACAGCTTTACGCCCTGCCTTGCCACCCATCCCGACGAGGTGCGCCCCTGGCAGGTGGGGGTGCTTTATAACGAGGATGATCGCGCGGCGCGGATTGCCATTCCCTTGCTGGCAGCGGAGGGGCTGGTGGTGGGCGATCAGCAACCCTATTCCGG
>CAZNII010000115.1:0-7182 GCA_964573075.1 uncultured Novosphingobium sp.
TCAGCCTTCCATCCAGTCGCGGAAGAAGGCGTCGTTGGCTTCGCGCAGCGCGGCGAGGGTGACCGGCTTGCCGTTGACGACCAGCGCGTCGCCGCCGGTGGTGCCGATCTTTTCGAACGGCACCTTGCTGCGGTCGAGCGGACGATCGGCGCGGTAGGTGACCAGATAGCGCGACTGGCTTTCGTTGAAGGCGAAAGCCGTGTCCATCGCATCGAGCGTGATGCCGATCTTGCCGGCCAGCGCCATTTCCGCCGCCGCGACGAGCAGGCCACCGTCGCTGATGTCGTGGACCGCGGTGACCAGCCCGTCGGCGATCAGCTGACGGACGATTTCGGCATTGAGACGTTCGTCGCGAAGGTCGACCCGCGGCGGATCGCCATCCTCGCGGCCGTGAATCTCGCGCAGCCACAGCGACTGGCCCAGTTCGGGATAGCACGGCCCGATCACGGCGAGGCATTCGCCCTCGGCCTTGATCGCGATCGTCGCCATCTGGCCGTAGTCCTGCATCAGCCCGACCCCGCCGATCGCCGGGGTGGGCAGGATCGCCGAGCCCCCGCCGGTCGCCTTGCTTTCGTTGTAGAGGCTGACGTTGCCCGAAACGATCGGGTAATCGAGCGCGCGGCAGGCATCGCCCATCCCGCGCAGCGCCTCGACGATCTGGGCCATGATCTCGGGCCGCTGGGGATTGGCGAAGTTGAGGCAATTGGTGATCGCCAGGGGCTTGGCGCCAACAGCTGAGATATTGCGGTAGGTTTCCGCCACCGCCTGCTTGCCGCCTTCGTAGGGGTCGGCATAGCAATAGCGCGGGGTGCAGTCGGTGCTGATCGCCAGCGCCTTGCGGGTGCCGTGGATCCGCACCACTGCCGCGTCGCCGCCGCTCTTCTGCAGGGTGTCGGCGCCGACCTGGCTATCGTACTGTTCCCAGATCCAGCGCCGGCTGGCGAGGTCAGCGGAGCCCATCAGCCTGATCAGGTCCGCGCCCAGGTCCGCGCTTTGCGGCACTTCGCCCAGCGGCTTGACTTTGGCCCAGGCCTTGTACTCGGCAAGGCTGAGGTGCGGGCGGTCATAAAGCGGGGCATCGTCAGCCAGCGGCCCGAGCGGAATGTCGCAGACCACTTCGCCATTGAATTCCAGCACCATGTGGCCGGTGTCGGTCACTTCGCCGATCACCGCGAAGTCCAGCTCCCACTTGCGGAAGATCGCCTCGGCCATGGCTTCCTTGCCGGGCTTCAGCACCATCAGCATGCGCTCCTGGCTTTCGGAGAGCATCATCTCGTAAGGCGTCATGCCTTCCTCGCGGCACGGCACGAGGTTCATGTTGAGCCGGATCCCGGCACCGCCCTTGCTGGCCATTTCGACCGAGCTGGAGGTGAGACCGGCCGCGCCCATGTCCTGGATCGCAACGATCGCGTCGGTCGCCATCAGTTCGAGGCAGGCCTCGATCAGCAGCTTTTCAGTAAAGGGATCGCCGACCTGCACGGTCGGGCGCTTTTCTTCCGAATCCTCGCCGAAATCGGCGCTGGCCATGGTCGCCCCGTGAATCCCGTCGCGCCCGGTCTTGGAGCCGACATAGACGATCGGATTGCCGAGGCCCGTGGCGGCGCAGTAGAAGATCTTGTCGGTATCGGCGACGCCGACAGTCATCGCATTGACCAGGATGTTGCCATCGTAGGCGGCGTGGAAATTGGTTTCCCCGCCCACGGTCGGCACCCCGACGCAATTGCCATAGCCGCCGATCCCGGCAACCACGCCCTTGACCAGGCTCTTCATCTTGGGGTGGTCCGGCCGGCCGAAACGCAGCGCGTTCATGTTGGCCACCGGCCGCGCGCCCATGGTGAATACGTCGCGCAGGATCCCGCCAACCCCGGTTGCCGCGCCCTGATAGGGTTCGATGTAGCTCGGGTGGTTGTGGCTCTCCATCTTGAAGATCGCGGCCTGCCCGTCGCCGATGTCGATCACCCCGGCATTCTCGCCCGGCCCGCAGATCACCCAGGGGGCTTCGGTCGGCAGTTTCTTGAGGTGCAGGCGGCTCGACTTGTAGCTGCAATGCTCGGACCACATGACCGAGAAAATGCCAAGCTCGACCATGTTGGGCTCGCGCCCCAGGGCGTGCAGCACGCGGGCGTATTCTTCCTCGGACAGCCCGTGCTGGGCGACGATGTCAGCGGTGATCTCGGCCATGGCCGCGCGCATAGCGGGGCAGGGGGATTCGCACTAGCCCGTTCAGGCCGGATTCGTGGCGCTTTTCCCCATCCACCATGCAGCCACGGTCGCCATGCCATAGGCGAAGAAGGCCAGCAGGCTGGTCCCGACGGTCACTTCGGGCTCGACGGGTCCGAACCAATTGATCGCCTGAAGCAGCAGCAATACCCCCGCCAGCACTGCCAGCCGCAGTTTCGACGGGTTCCGGGCCCGCGCATAGAGCCACAATGCACCGAAAATGATCCCCAGTTCGAGCGGCATTTCGACCGGCGGGTGGTTCCACAGGCCAAGCCCCAGCTTGGGCGGACTGCCGGCTAGGGTCAGGTCGGGGACATGGACCAGCAGGTCAAGAAACCAGTGCGACAACACCACCGCGCCCGCCAGCAGCGTGGCCGCGCGGTCCCTGGACCCGAACCAGACCAGCGCCGCGAAACCGGCGGCGAAGGCGGCCGAGCCAAGCAGGCTGTGGGTATAGGGCATGTGATAGAGGTCCATCGGGTTCATCGCGCTGATCCCGGGGGTGACGCGCATGTGCTCAACCCCCAGCAAAAGGAAGCCGAAGAACGCCCAGTCGACCAGTTGGGCGGCGATGAACAGCACGCCCAGCGACGGGGCCGGTCGGCGGGCCGCGACGGCAATGGCAGGAGCCCAGTGTCCAATGAACATGTCGCTATCCCCCGGTAAAGCGATGCACCACGCGTGCCGAAATGCCGCTTGCCAGCCCGGTCGCGAACGCTCCCCAGGCTATGTCCACAATGGTCAGGTGTACCGGCCAGGCCTGCAAGGTGGCCTGGTTGGTCAGGTCATAGGTTGAATAGGCGATCGCGCCGAGCAGCACGCCGTTGAACAGCGCGTGGCGCGATCCCAGAGCAAGGCCGGGGCGCACCGCGAACCAGACCATCCCGGCGACATAGAACAGATAGAACAGCAGCGCCGGCGCCAGCCGGAACTCCGGCGCGAGCAGATCGCCAAGCGCCGGCCGGTAGAGGTTGGGTCCAGCCCAGCCGAGCCAGAGGAAATCGAGGAACCCGAACGAGATGCCGGCCACAAGATAGGCGGCGATCCACTTCATCCCGGGGTTCCTCCGGTTCCCGTCCGGCCTGCCTGGTCAGGCCCAGAACTTGATCAGCAGCAGGGTCGCGGCGCCAGCCGAAAGGGCGCTGGACACCGTGCCCCAGGCCATGTCGAGCGTGGCCAGTTCGCCGGTCCAGCTTTTCAGCGTGGCGAGGTTGGTGAGGTTGTAGGTGCCATAGCCGACCAGCCCAATCGCCAGGCCGAAGATCACTGCCAGCGGCACGCCGGCCAGCGGAAAGCCGGGCAGCCCTTGCGAGAAGAACCCGGGCATCACCGCAAACAGGCCGAGCGCGATGAAATAGATCAGATAGAACAGCACCGCCGGGGCCGCGCGGAACTTCGCGGCCAGCGCATCGCCCAGCACCGGGCGGTAATACATCGGCACGGCAAAGCGCAGCCAGATCATGTCAAGGATCAGGAAAATGCCACCGGCAGCCGCACTGGCCGCGGCCCAGTGCTTGAAAAACTCACCCATCTGGAAAAATCTCCTCATTGGCGCGGGGCGCCGTCAGCTTCCTAACTTGACCGCTGCGGCCCGCGCGGTCAATGGTCAAGCCCATGAGCGAGACCGACCCCGATATCGCGGCGCTGTCCTTCGAAGAAGCGCTGCGCGCGCTGGAAGATATCGTGCGCAAGCTGGAAAGCGGCGAAGTGCCGCTGGACGCGACGATGGACCTTTACGAACGCGGTGAGAAACTGCGCAAGCACTGCCAGGCCCGGCTCGATGCGGCGCAGCTGCGGATCGAGAAGATCGTCGCCGGGGGCGACGGCCAGGCCAGCGGCACCCAGCCGTTCGACGCCGGCTGAACGATGGCCGTGACGGGGGTTCCGGATCCGCTGCTGGGCGATGCGCTGGCCGCGATTGCCCGCGATGTCGATGGCATGTTCGATGCCCTGCTGCCGGCCGGGGGCAAGCTGGCCGCGGCGATGCGCCATGCCGCGATCGGCGGGGGCAAGCGCCTGCGCCCGCTGCTCTTGACCGCAACCGCGGCCATGCACGGGGCGGACCGTTCGCAGGCACTGCGCGCGGCGGTCGCGATCGAGGCAGTCCACGCCTATTCGCTGGTCCATGACGATCTGCCCTGCATGGACGACGATGCCATGCGTCACGGCAAACCCAGTACCCACAAGGCATTTGGCGAGGCGATGGCCGTGCTGGCAGGCGATGCGCTGCAGGCCTTCGCCTTCGAGGTGCTGTCCGATCCCGCGACCAGCGGCGATCCCTTTGTCCGCAGCGAACTGGTCCACGTCCTCGCGCAGGCCGCCGGAGCGCAGGGGATGGTCGGCGGCCAGGTGCTCGACATCGAGGGGGAAGGCCAGGCGCTCGACCTTCCGGCAATCACCCGGATGCAACTGCTCAAGACCGGCGCGTTGCTGTCCGCCGCGGTCGAGATGGGCGCGGTGCTGGGCAAGGTTCCGGCCGAGGGGCGGGTCCACCTCAAGGGCTATGCCCGCGATATCGGCCTGGCCTTCCAGATCGCCGACGACCTGCTCGACCATGCCGGAGACGAAGCCAGGGCCGGCAAGGCGCTGCGCAAGGATGCCGAGGCAGGCAAGCAGACCTTTGTTGCCCTGCTGGGCGAGGAGCGCGCGCGCGAACAGGCGCAGATGCTGACCCGCCAGGCGATTGCGCACCTCGGCTCATACGGGCAAGAGGCGGACCTGCTGCGCGCGCTGGCGCGCTACATCGTGGAGAGGGACCACTAGATGACCAAGCGCATCGGCGTTTACCCCGGCACATTCGACCCGATCACGCTGGGTCACATGGACATCATCGAGCGCGGGGCCAAGCTGGTCGACGAGCTGATCATCGGCGTCACCACCAACATCGCCAAATCGCCGATGTTCGATGACGATGAGCGGATCGCGATGGTCGAACGCGAAGTGGCCGGGATCGGCAATGGCAAGATCCGGGTGGTCGGGTTCAATTCGCTGCTGATGGACTTTGCCGATGCGATGGGCGCCCAGGTGGTGATCCGCGGCATCCGCGGCGTGACCGACTTCGAATACGAATATCAGCTCACCGGCATGAACCGCCAGCTCAACCACGAGGTGGAGACGGTGTTCCTGATGGCCGATGTCTCGCTGCAGCCGATCGCCTCGCGGCTGGTCAAGGAAATCGCGCTCTATGGCGGCGACATCTCCAAATTCGTCAGCGCGGCGGTGCGCGACGATGTGGTCGCCCGGATTCCCAAGCGCTGATTGCCGGGGAAGGGCAAGGTTCGTTCATTGCCATGACAGCGTCGCGGCGCTATCCCGCCGCCCAAGCATTGCCAAATCGCGAGATCGCCCAATCATGAATCGCCGTTCCTTTGTTGCCCTTGCCATCGGCCTGTCGCTGGTCACTTCCCCGGCCTTCGCCAAGAAGAAGCCGGCGCCGGCCCCCGCGCCGCCGCCGATGAGCGCGCTGGTCAACCCCGATCCGGCGGTCGATCCCGACAATATCCTGGTGCTTGATCTGTCGAACGGCGGGCGGGTGCTGATCCGGCTGATGCCGCAATGGGCACCGGGCCATGTCGAGCGGATCAAGACCCTGACCCGCGAAGGCTTTTACAACGGGGTGATCTTCCACCGCGTGATCGACGGCTTCATGGCCCAGACTGGCGACCCGACCGGGACCGGCCAGGGCGGCTCGCAGCTGCCCGACCTCAAGGCCGAATTCAACTACATGCCGCATGTCCGCGGCACGGTTTCGATGGCCCGGACCGATCAGCCCGATACCGCCAACAGCCAGTTCTTTATCGTGTTCTATCCGCGCTTCGCGCTCGATCACCGCTACACCAATTTCGGCCGGGTGATTGCCGGGATGGATGTAGTCGATGCGATCACCCGTGGCGAGCCGCCGGCCAATCCGACGAAGATCGTCCAGGCTTCGATGCTGTCGGACAACAAGCCGCGCCCGGCCGCTCCGGCCGCGCTGCCCGCGCCGAACATCACGGCCGACATGCTGAGCAATTCGAAGTCGAATTGACCGCTGCGTCGGGCCAGGGGCAACGCATGTGCGCCCTTCGCCAGGCTCAGGGCGGTCGGGTGATTGCCGATGCGCGTCGATCTGTTCGACTTCGAACTTCCAGCTGAACGCATTGCCTTGCGTCCGGCGCGGCCGCGCGATTCGGCGCGGCTGCTGGTCGTTCCGGGGCAGGGGGACTTCGCTGACCTGACCATGCGCGACCTGCCGGGGCAATTGCGCGCCGGCGATGTGCTGGTGTTCAACGATACCCGGGTAGTCCCGGCCCAGCTCGAGGGGCAGCGCGGGGCGGCAAGGATCGGGGCGACGCTGCACAAGCGGATCGACCTGAGGCGCTGGCAGGCCTTTGTCCGCAACGCCAAGCGGCTGCATCCCGGCGACACGATCGACTTTGCCAACGGGGTCCAGGCCCTGGCCGAGGCACGCGGCGATGACGGATCGTGGACTCTGGCCTTCCTTGGCGAAGAACCGGTCGAGGTCCTGCTCGAGCGCGCCGGGCAGATGCCACTGCCGCCCTACATCGCCGGCAAGCGTGCCACCGATGCCGAGGACAAGGCCGATTACCAGACCATGTTCGCGGCCAGGGACGGTGCTGTGGCCGCACCGACCGCCGCGCTGCACTTTACCCCGGAACTGATGGCCGCGCTTGAAAAGGCCGGGATCGGCCACGAAACGCTGACCCTTCATGTCGGGGCCGGTACTTTCCTGCCGGTCAAGGCCGACGATACCGCAGAGCACCGGATGCATGCCGAATGGGGCACGATCGCGCCCGAGGTGGCCGCCCGGCTCAACGCGGTGCGCAAGGCCGGGGGCAGGGTGATCGCGGTTGGCACTACTTCGCTGCGCCTGCTCGAAAGCGCAGCGGATGAAGGCGGCACGATCCAGCCGTTCGCCGGCGATACGGCGATCTTCATCACCCCCGGTTACCGCTTCCGCGC
>CAZNII010000116.1:0-7119 GCA_964573075.1 uncultured Novosphingobium sp.
CAGATCGGCGCGCCGCGCACGGTCAGCGGCACGCTGGTGGTGAAGTTCTGATCAGGACTTAGCTGCGGTAATACCGGAAGGGGCGCTTCGGCGCCCCTTTCTTTTTGCCGGCTGATGGGCGGCTGATCAGCGATAGACGCAGGCGTCGAGCGCCTCGTTGCGGACTACCCCGCTGCGCGCCGCGATCGCGTTGCCGTGGCGGCGGGTGAAGCCGCCCGGGTCAACCACTTCGCGGCGCTTGGGCGCGGGCAGGGCGGCGGCGATCCGGGCCGCCTCGATCCGGTTGAGCTGGGCTGACGAATGGCCGAAATAGCGCTGCGCCCCGGCCTCTACCCCATAGGTGCCGATCCCCGTTTCCGCGACGTTGAGGTACACCTCCATGATCCGGCGCTTGCCCCAGATGTTTTCGATCAGGAAGGTGAACCACACTTCCAGTCCCTTGCGGGCATAGCGGGTCCAGCCGGTGCCCTGCCACAGGAACACGTTTTTGGCGGTCTGCTGGCTGATAGTGGAGCCGCCGCGCAGCCGCTTGCCGCGGGCGTTGCGTTCCATCGCCTTCTCGATCGCTTCGGCGTCGAAGCCGGCGTGGCTGCAGAACTTGGCGTCCTCGCTGGCGATCACCGCCGAAACCATGTTGCGGTCGATCCGCGAAAGCGGGGTCCAGCTTTTGTCGAAGCCATTGGGGTCGGCGATCATGGTCAGGGTCACCGGGACGGGCACCCATTTGTAGACCACCGTCATCCCGACGCTGATCGCGACGAACCAGCCGACCGCCTTGACGATCCACCAGCCGATACGGGCGGGAATGCTGCGGGGCGGGGCGGAGCGGGATCGCGACAGGGTCCAGGCCATCACGTCGTATCTAACGCGCCTGACGGCGCCCGCAACAAAAAGGGGCCGGATTGCTCCGGCCCCCCATTGGTTGCCTGTCAGCCAGAGCTACATGCCCGAACCCGGACCATAGGTGATTTCGACCCGGCGGTTCTGCAGCTCGCGCACCCCATCAGCGGTGGGCACGCGCGGGTTGCTTTCGCCAAAGCCCTGAGCCGTGATTGCGCTGGCGGGAATGCCGCGCTGGGTCAGATAGGCCTGGACCGAGGCGTTGCGCCGTTCCGACAGTCCCTGGTTGTAGGCGGGCTTGCCCGAACGGTCAGCGTAGCCGGCCAGCATGATCGGCACGGTTGCGCAGTTGGCGTAGGCGGCAATCGCTGAATCGAGAACTGTCGAGGCTTCGGTCGTGATGTCCGACTTATCCCAATCGAAGAACACGATGTAAGGTCCCTTGTTGCACACCAGCGGTGGCGGCGGTGGCGGTGGCGGAGGGGGCGGCGGCGGAGGCGGAGGAGGCGGCGCCACCACTACCGGGGCCGGGGCCGGAGCACCGAAGTTGTAGGCCAGCGTCAACAGCGCCGAGTGCGATCGGAACCGGGTCCGCATCGGAGCCTGGATCGTGTAGGACCCTTCGCCGGAGATCGTCTCGCTGACCATGAAGTCGACGTTGTTCTGATTGAAGTAGCGGTACTTCAGGCCGATATCGATCCGTTCGCTGAGCGGATAACGGACCCCGGCCAGAAGTTGCCAGGCGAACCCGCCATCGTCATCGTCAATGTCGATGTTGATGTCGGTCCCACCGGTGATGGCATAGGCCAGGTTCAGCTTTGTCCGGGCATAGCCGACCCCGCCGCCCGCGAAAACCTGCAAGCCATCGTCTTTACCGATGTCGACCAGCCCGTTGGCCATGAAGCTCAAGGAACTGGCGCTGCCCGAAAAGGTGCTTCCCGAGGTCAGCAGATCAACGCCCATATTGCTGAAGGCGTCGGCCGGAGCCCGCCGATAGCTGGCCTCGCCTTCAAGCCGCAGCATGCCGAAATCATAGCCGACGATCCCGCCGAAATCGTAGCCGGTCTTGGTGCCCATTCGCAGGACCTCGGTGCCGGTCGGCGAACCGCTGGGGTTGCCGCTGGGCAAGCCGCTCGGCGCGCCTTGTATGTACATTGGCAGGTCATCGACGAAGGCAACCCCGCCATCGGCCTCGATATACCAGGAATCATCGCGTGCCAGCGCAGTACCGGCAAGAACCGTCGACGCAAGCAATGCGCCGTAGAAATAGATCTTCCGCATGGAATTATCCTTCCTGTTCAGTGCTGTTTGCGACCACCGGCGTGGCGACTTTTTGCCCGCCGTTGGAGAATCGCTAGCGCAGAACCGAAAGATGTTCATTGATCCCGGTGAAATTTCAGTCGCGAATCGAAACTTTTTTGCGCAACAATGTTTCTGCGACGCGCCCGCAGCCACGAAAAAGGGGCCGGATTGCTCCGGCCCCTCGTTCGTTGTTGCTGGCAACCAGCTTACATGCCCGAACCCGGCCCGTAGGTGATTTCCACCCGGCGGTTCTGGAGTTCGCGCACGCCGTCCGCGGTGGGCACGCGCGGGTTGTTTTCGCCGAAGCCCTGGCTGGTGATCGCGCCGGCGGGGACGCCATGCGAGGTCAGATAGGCCGTGACCGAGGCGTTGCGGCGTTCCGACAGGCCCTGGTTGTAGCTGGGCTTGCCCGAGCGGTCCGCGTAGCCGGCCAGCATGATCGGCACGTTGGCGCAGTTGCCATAGGCGGCGACGGCGCTGTCGAGGATCGAAGCGGCTTCCGGCGTGATGTCCGACTTATCCCAGTCGAAGAACACAATGTACGGGCCCTTGTTGCACACCGGCGGCGGCGGCGGCGGCGGGGGGGGCGGCGGCGGGGGCGGCGGGGGCGCGACGGGCACCACCGGCGGCACCGGCGCAGCGGCGACTGGCCCGCCAAAGTTGTAGCCCAGAGTGAACATCACCGAATGGCTGCGCCAGCGGCCCGATACCACATCGGTCGATACCACCGGAGTACGGCCGCCGGCATAGGTCCACGAGAGCGGCACATCGACGTTGTTCTGGTTCAGGAAGCGGTACTTGAGCCCGGCATCCCAGTTGCCCGTCAGCGGAACCCGCGCACCGGCCAGCAGCTGCCAGGCGAAGCCTTCATCGTGATCGTGAAAGGCAACCGTGTCGACCAAACTGGCGGCACCGCTGCCCTGCAGGTTGACCCGGCCATAGCCGACACCGCCGCCAGCGTAGAGCTGCAGGCCATCATCGTCGCCGATTTCGACCAGGCCGTTGACCATCCCGGTCAACGAGCTGACCTTGCCATATGGGCTGGTCAGCGCGGCAAAGCCGGAGCGACCGAAAGCGCTGCGGATCTGGGTGGCTTCCGCGCGGCGATAGCTGACCTCGCCTTCGAGCCGGAACATCCCGAAATCGTAACCGAGCACGGTGCCGATATCATACCCGGCAGCGCTGTCGATCTGGGCGACTTCGGTGCCGGAGGAATACTGAAACGCGTTCGAGGCGTGATCGAGGGTCAAGTGGAAATCGTCAACCAGAACGACTCCGGCATCGAGTTCCACATACCAGGAATCGTCACGGGCAAGCGCCGGGCTTGCCAGTGCGGAAGAGGCCAAGACGGCCCCGAGAATGAGCTTGCGCATCGAAAATGCCTTTCCTTGCCGCCACTAACGGCGTGGACAATCGTGGCGCGTCCCTCGCGCCACCGAATCACGCCTAGCGCAGGAAATGCTTCAATTCCTTGACCGATTCGACAAAAATCTGGGGATTTACGTAGGAAAACCGCCTCCCGGCACCGATCCGTTGCATTTGTGGCACAGTGTCAGCCTGGCGCAAGCCGGGCCGGGGCTTGGGTTCAAGCTACCGGCAGAAGGCGGCGTTCTCCGGCGATCCGCAGCATGGCCTTCTGCAGCTTCTCGAACGCCCGAACCTCGATCTGGCGGACACGCTCACGGCTGACGTTGTATTCCTGGCTCAGTTCCTCGAGCGTCCGCGGATCCTCGATCAGCCGACGCTGGGTCAGGATATGGCGCTCGCGCTCGTTGAGGCTGTCCAGCGCTTCGACCAGCAAGGCATGGCGGTTGCCGGCTTCCTGTGCGTCTTCGACGATCTGGTCCTGCAGCGGGCCGCTGTCTTCCAGCAGGTCCTGCCACTGCCCTTCACCTTCGTCATTGAAGGAGACGTTGAGGCTGGCATCGCCGCCCATCATCATCCGGCGGTTCATGTTGACCACTTCCTGCTCGGACACGCCAAGGTCGGTCGCGATCTTCTTCACGTCGTCGGGATGGAGGTCGGTATCCTCATAGGCGTCAAGGTTCTTCTTCATCCGCCGCAGGTTGAAGAACAGCTTCTTCTGCGCCGCGGTGGTGCCCATCTTGACCAGGCTCCAGCTGCGCAGGATGAATTCCTGGATGCTCGCCTTGATCCACCACATCGCATAGGTGGCCAGGCGGAAACCGCGATCGGGTTCGAATTTCTTCACGCCCTGCATCAGGCCGATGTTGCCTTCCGCGATCAGTTCCGAAACCGGCAGGCCATAGCCGCGATAGCCCATCGCAATCTTGGCGACGAGGCGGAGGTGGCTGGTGACCAGCTGCTTGGCGGCTTCGGGATCCTGGTGTTCGGCATAGCGCTTGGCGAGCATGTATTCCTGCTCGGCCGTCAGCACCGGGAACTTCTTGATCTCTGCCAGATAGCGGTTGAGGCCCTGCTCACCGCCAAGGGTGGGCATGGTGGTGCCACTGCTGGCGGGCAGGTTGCGTTCGGCTTCGGACATCTTGTTCATTCGTCCTTTCATCGTCGGCCCACCCTTAAGGGACCCTTTATAGGCATCCCGGATGCGGTGGCCACATGGGAAAGTGTTATACCACGATAGGTCAGCTTGTTCCCCTCAATTCGACCAACAGCCCCGCCATGTCGGCAGGCAGCGTGCTTTCAAAGCGCAGCGCTGCCCCCGAAACGGGGTGGATGAAGCCCAGTACTGCGGCGTGCAGTGCCTGCCGGGCGAAGTGAAGCTCTTGGAGAATCGGCCGAAGCCGCGGGGGCGTGCGTCCATAGACAGGATCGCCCAATAACGGATGGCCGATTGACGCCATGTGAACGCGCACCTGGTGGGTGCGACCGGTTTCGAGCCGGCATTCGACCAGCGCCGCACCGGCAAGGCGCTCGAGCGTCCTGTAATGGGTGACGGCATGTTTGCCGCGACCGTCCTCGACCAGCGCCATCTTCTTGCGGTTGGTCGATGACCGGGCGATCGCGCCGCGGACCGTGCCCGATGAAGAAGCGGGATGTCCGCCAACCAGCGCGAGATAGGCCCGCTCGATCGAGTGATCGGCGAATTGTCGGGCCAGACCTTCGTGCGCGGTGTCGGTCTTGGCGACGACCAGCAGGCCCGAAGTGTCCTTGTCGATCCGGTGGACGATCCCCGGGCGGGCGACTCCGCCAATCCCCGACAGCTGCCCCCGGCAATGGTGCAGCAGCGCGTTGACCAGGGTGCCGTCAAGATTGCCGGCGGCGGGATGGACCACCAGACCGGCGGGCTTGTCGACCACCACCAGGTGTTCGTCCTCGTAAACGATGCTGAGCGGGATATCCTGGGCCCGGGCTTCGGCCGGGACGGCTTGGGGAACGCGGATTTCAAAAGCGGTGCCGGCGGCCGGCTTGACGCTGGCCTGTCCCGCGACCTTGCCCGCCAAAAGCACCCGCCCTTCGCCCAGCAGCGCCTTGACCCGCTCGCGCGACAGCCCGCTCGCCTCGGCCAGGGCCTTGTCGAGCCGCAGGCCGTCTTCGGCGATCACGCCGGAAAGGATGGATTCTCCCCCGTTCATTGCTAGCTACTTGGGGATGGACCTTGAAGTGACAAGTGGCACGATTGCCACACTGCTCGAAGAAGCGACACGGGCATTTCCGCACGAATGTTGCGGCTTGCTGCTGGGGCTGGGCGGGCGGATCGAGCGGGCGGTCCCGGCAGCCAATGTCCATCCCGATCCGCAGCGCCATTTCGAGATCGACCCTGTCGCGCTGATCGCCGCACACAAGGCCGCGCGGGCCGGCGGACCGGAAGTGCTGGGCTATTACCACTCGCACCCCAATGGCCGGCCCGCGCCTTCGGCCGAAGATATTGCGATGGCGGAGCGGGCAGGTCGTTTTTGGGCAATTATCGCGAATGGAATCGTGCTGTGGTGGCGCGATGGCAACCATGGCTTCGAACCGCTTTCCAGCCGAGTCGTGCGCGGCTAAGGAGGTGACACAATCCAATTCCGGGGCCCCGATGACCGACAGTTCGATCGACCTTGCCAGCCTGCTTTGCTCTCGCCTTTGCCACGATCTGCTCAGCCCGGTGGGCGCTCTTTCCAACGGGCTGGAATTGCTGGCCGAGGAAAAAGACCCGGAAATGCGCAAGCGCTGCATGGAGCTGCTGGAGCAGAGCGCGCGCACCAGCGCCGACAAGCTCAAGTTCTTCCGCCTCGCCTTCGGCGCCGCCGGCGGCTTTGGCGATACGGTGCCGGTGGAAGAACCCAAGGCGCTGATCGATGCGCTGGTGGCCGGTAACGGGCGGATCACGCTGGGCTGGAACCTGGGCGTGGCGGTGCTGCCCAAGCCGGCGGTCAAGGTGCTGCTCAACCTCGCCCACATCGCGATCGACGCGCTGGTTCGGGGCGGCACGCTCGATATCGGCGCGGAGCTGCGCGATGGCGCCGCGGAAATCGTGGTTCGCGCCACGGGGGCGAAGATCGCTTTCGATCCGGCGGTCGGCCGCGCGCTCGACGGGGTGCTCGAACCGGGCGAGCTGACCAGCCGCACCGCGCCCGCACACATGATCCAGCAACTGGCCGCCGGTCTGGGCGGCGGACTGCAATATGCCCTGTCGGAAGACGCCCTGGTGATGGGCGCGGTCTTGCCGGGGTGAAGCAGGGCGCATGAACGAGCTGATCCACTTCGAGAATCCATCGCCCAACTGGAACGAGCGGCAATTGCCGATCTCGATGGTGGTGCTCCACTATACCGGCATGCAAAGCGCCGAAGAGGCGCTGGAACGGCTGTGCTGCCCTGAAGCGGGGGTTTCCGCGCACTACCTGATCGAGGAAGACGGGACCGTTCACCGCCTGGTACGCGAGGATCGCCGTGCCTGGCACGCCGGCAAAAGCTTCTGGCGCGGGATTACCGACATCAATTCGGCCTCGATCGGGATCGAGCTGGTCAATCCCGGGCACGAATTCGGATATCGTCCCTTTCCCGACGCGCAGA
>CAZNII010000117.1:0-7104 GCA_964573075.1 uncultured Novosphingobium sp.
TGGTGCGCCGGCCGGGCGGTCGGCGGGGCGGGGCGGCGCACTTGCCCACAGCCTTTCACTTGGCGTTCAGGCTCGGGCTGGTTATAGGCCTTCCACCATGACCGCCCGTTCCCCGCTGAAGCTCGCCGTTCTTGCCGTCTCTGCCACGGCCATGCTGTTCACCGCCGGCTGCGCCGGGCGCGGGGGCAAGGCGAAGGATACCGCCTTTGTCGCGCGCGATGTCGAAACGCTCTATGCCGCCGCCAAGGACCGGCTCGACCGGGGCGACACGATGGTCGCCGCCGCGCTGTTCGACGAGGTGGAGCGCCAGCACCCCTATTCGCCCTGGGCCCGCCGCGCCCAGTTGATGAGCGCCTTTTCCTATTACGTCGGCAAGGATTACAACAAGGCGATCCAGTCGGCCCAGCGGTTCCTCTCGATCCATCCGGGCAACCGCGATGCGCCCTATGCCTATTACCTGATCGCGCTGTGCTATTATGAGCAGATCAGCGATGTGGACCGTGACCAGAAGATCACCACCCAGGCGCTGACCGCGCTGAACGAGGTGATCCGGCGCTATCCCAACACCCGCTATGCCGCCGACGCGCGGATCAAGATCGACCTGGTCAACGATCACCTGGCCGGCAAGGAAATGCAGATCGGCCGCTATTACGAGCGTTCGGGCAAGTGGCTCGCCGCCTCGATGCGGTTCCGCAACGTGGTCGAGAAGTACCAGACCACCAGCCACGCGCCCGAGGCGCTGTTCCGCCTGGTCGAATCCAGCCTGCAGCTGGGCATGCCGGAAGAGGCGCTGAAATACGCCGCGGTGCTGGGCGCCAACTATCCGGGCAGCAAGTGGTACGACAAGGCCTACAAGCTGATGGGCAAGCACGCCCCGGGCGTCGCCGCGACGCGCTAGGCCGCTAGGCCGGGCGCCGGGGCGCGGATTTGAATTGGCGGGCAATGCCGGTTAGGCAGATGCGGTCATGACCACCGCCCCGCAACCGCCGCTGCCCCGCCTGGCCCTGGGGATCACCGGGCACCGCGCCAGCAACGCCGCCTATGCGGCCCACCGCGAGGCGGTCGAATCCCGGTTGGAGGCGCTGTTCGACGAGATCGAGGCGCTGCTGCGGCCCGAGGCCGACGGGCTCGGTTCGCTCGCTCCGGTGCGGTTGCACAGCCTGCTGGCGGGCGGGATCGACCAGCACGGCGCCGCCTCTGCCGTGCGGCGGGGCTGGGATCTGGTCGCTCCGCTGCCGTTCGGGCGCCTGCTCAACCGCGCGGTCAATGCCGAACCGGCGACGATCGAGGATGCCCGCGCGCTGCTGCGCGGCGAGGAACCGGGCGATCCGGCAGTCGCCGCCCGCGCCGCCGCGATCCGCGGCTGGGAAGGGCAGGCCCGGCTGTTCGAACTGGCCGAGGGCGATGCCGCGCTCGAGGCGCTGTGGCTTGCGCAGCTGGCCGAACCCGGCGACGTGCCCCGCGCGCTGGCCTGGTCGGTCGCGGTCTCGGAACGCGCGGCCTGTGCCGGACGGGTGATGATCGAGCAGTCCGACCTGCTGATCGCGGTGTGGGACGGGGCCGCCCACAACTTTCCCGGCGGGACCGGCCACACCATCGCCGCCGCGCTCGAGCGGGCCTGTCCGGTGGTCTGGATCGATCCGGCCCGGCCGCGCGAGTTCCGGGTGCTGCATGCGCCCGAGGCGCTCGAATCGATCGGCCGGATCGCCCCGGGCCAGCCCGGCGAGCTGGCCGCCGCGGTCCGCACCGCGCTGCGTCCGGGCGAGGGCGGGGCGCTGCGCCGCGGGGCACAGGCGCTCGGCAGCGAGGCCTGGCACGATGCCAGCACCCGGCTGTGGCACGGCTATCGCCGGATCGAGGCGCTGTTCGGCGGGCAGGGCAAGCGCCTGCGCAGTCTGGTGCAGAGCTATGAAACCCCCGATGCGATCGCCACCGGAACCGGCGCGCCGATCCTCGCCGCGGTGCGCGACATCGCTCCGGACGATCCGGCCCTGGCCGAAGCGATCGAGCAGGGCACGCTGCGCCGGTTTGCCTGGGCCGACGGCATCTCGGCGCGCCTGTCGGACGCCTATCGCGGCGGGATGGTGGCCAATTTCCTGCTCTCGATCCTGGCGGTGGGGGTGGGTCTGGCCTATCAGCCGCTCCACCTCGACCGGATCAAGTGGCTGTTCGCGGTCGGCGAATTCGCGCTGCTGGCAACGATCATCGCGATCACCACGATCGGGATCCGCCGGCGCTGGCACCGGCGCTGGTTCGAAACCCGGCGGGTCGCGGAATATTTCCGCCACGCCCCGATCCTCCAGGCGCTCGGCGTGGCCCGCCCGGCCGGGCGCTGGCCCAAGGGCAGCGACACCAACTGGCCCGAATACTATGCCCGCCACGGCCTGCGCGCGGCGGGGCTGCCACAAACCCGGGTCGACGGACCCTATCTGCGCCGCGGCCTGACCGCGCTGCAGCAGCTCCACGTCCGCCCGCAGCGCGATTACCACCTGGCCAAGGCCTTCCGGCTCGAGACGGTCCACCACCGGCTCGACAAGCTTTCGGCGCGGCTGTTCCAGCTGGCCGTCGCGTCGGTCAGCCTGTGGCTGGTTTTGGCCGCGGCGGCATACTGGGGCGTGATCGACGCACACCTGCCGACGGAACTGTCAAAGCTGTTCACCTTTCTGGGCGTGATGTTCCCGACGATCGGTGCCGGCATCGCCGGGATCCGCTATTTCGGCGATTTCGAACGCTTCGCCGCGATTTCGCAGGTCACCGCCGAAAAGCTCGAGGCGATCGACCAGCGGATCGCGATCCTGCTCCGCGCCGAAGATGCGGCACTGGGCTATGACCGCGTTTCCGACCTGGCCCACGCAGTCGATTCGGTGGTGGTCGACGAAATCGAATCCTGGCAGGCGGTGTTCAGCGGCAAGCACATCTCGGTGCCGGTCTGACCGGCCAAGGTTTCTACTCCCCAAGTTGACATTTCATTCATGGCGGTGCTCTAAGGCGCTTGCCATGCTTTCCCAGAAGACCCGCTATACCATCCGAGCGCTGCAACACCTGGCCGACACGGTCGGGCAGGGGCCGATCCGGCTCGACGCGATCGCCGAGGCGCAGAACATCCCGCGCAAGTTCCTGACCGTGATCCTGTCGGAAATGGTCCGCGCCGGCCTGGTGATCTCGCACCGCGGGCGCGACGGGGGGTACGAGCTGGCGCTGGCTCCGGTCGATATCCGCTATGGCGACATCATCCGGCTGACCCGGGGCAGCCTGGCGCTGGTCCCCTGCGCCAGCCGCAACGCCTACGAGCATTGCCAGAACTGCCTGCCCGAGGCCGAATGCCGGCTGCGCGGGCTGATGCTGACCCTGCGCGACGAAATGGCCGCAATGCTCGACAAGGTCAGCCTGGCCGATCCGATCAAGCTGGAACCGCCCTTCGCCGATACCGAAGCGGGGTGACTCGGCGGCGCGGTGCCGCTAGAACAGGCGGCGAACATGCTGACCCGTCTTGCCATCCGCAATATCGTGCTGATCGAAGCGCTCGACCTCGATTTCTCGGGCGGGCTGGGCGTGCTCACCGGGGAAACCGGGGCTGGCAAGTCGATCCTGCTCGATGCCCTGGGGCTGGCGTTGGGAGCGCGGGCCGAAAGCGGGTTGGTCCGTGCCGGGGAAGATCAGGCCAGCGTTACCGCCAGCTTCGAATTTGACCGTATGCCGCCGGCAATCCGCGCGGTCCTGGCCGAGGCGGAGGTCGATGTCGAACCGGGCGAGCCGCTGCTGATCAAGCGCCGGGTCAAGGCCGATGGCGGATCCAAGGCTTTCATCAACGACCAGCCGGTCGGCGCGGCGCTGCTGCGCGAGTTGAGCGGCCACCTGGTCGAGCTGCACGGCCAGCACGACGATCGCGGGCTGGTCAACCCGCGCGGGCACCGTTTGCTGCTCGATCGCTTTGCCCGGGCCGACGTCGCCGGGGTCGAAGCGGCGTGGAATGCCTGGCGTACGGCGCAGGATGCGCTCGAAGCGGCGCGGGCCGGGATTGCCAAGGCCGCCGAGGACCGCGACCTGCTGTTGGCCCATCTGGCGGAACTGACCGCGCTGGCCCCCGAAGTGGGCGAAGAGGAACAACTCGCCGAGGCCCGCGCGACGATGCAGAAGGGCGAAAAGCTGACCGACGACCTGGAAGCACTGCGCAAGCTGTGGGCCGGATCGGATTCGGCGCTGGCTTCCTTGCGCGGCGCGGCCCGGCGGTTGGACCGGATCGCGTCCGAACATCCGCTGCTCGGCGAAGCGCTGGCCGCGCTCGACCGGGCGGTGATCGAGGCGAGTGAGGCTGAGGAAAAGCTGGAACGCGCGGCCGAGGCGCTGGCCCACGATCCCGCCGCGCTCGACCGGATTGAAACCCGCCTGTTCGACCTGCGCGCCGCCGCGCGCAAGCACCACTGCCAGGTTGACGACCTGCCGCACCGGATGCGCGAGATGCGCGCCGCGCTGGATGCGATCGAGGGCGGCGAGGCCGAGCTTTCTGCGCTGGAGCAGGCGGCCGAGGCGGCGGCGGCGGACTATCGCACCCGGGCGGAGGCGCTTTCCGCCGTGCGCCGGGAGGCTGCCGGACGCCTCGACACCGCCGTCGCCGGAGAGCTGGCGCCGCTCAAGCTCGACGCCGCGAAGTTCCGCACTTCCGTCACCCCGCAGGGCGAAGAGCGCTGGGGTCCGGCCGGGATCGACGCGGTCGAGTTCCTGATCAGCACCAACCCCGGCGCTGATTTCGCCCCGCTCGCCAAGATCGCCAGCGGCGGCGAGCTTTCGCGCTTCATCCTCGCGCTAAAGGTGGCGCTGGCGGAAGAGGGCGGGGCGGCGACGGTGATCTTCGACGAGATCGACCGTGGCGTCGGCGGCGCGGTCGCCAGTGCGATCGGCGAACGGCTCGCCCGGCTGGCCGAAGGGGGGCAATTGCTGGCGGTTACCCACAGTCCGCAGGTCGCTGCGCGCGGCGGCCAGCACTATGTCATCGCCAAATCGAGCGAAGGCACCGTGACCCGCACTTCGGTCCACCTGCTCGACCCCGCCGGTCGGCAGGAGGAAATCGCCCGGATGCTGTCCGGCGCCGAAGTCACGCCAGAGGCGCGGGCTCAGGCCGACAGGTTGCTGGAAAGGGCCTGACCTGCCCTTGTCCGACCGGCAACTTGTGATACCTCTGCAATTACTTGACCGATTCCGCAGAGGGGACGCACGATGACTGCAATTCGCCGGTTTGGCCGTTTGAACTTCGCCTGGGCACTGGCGATTTTCGGAGCCTTGCTGCTGTTCGCGCCGCAGGCGGTTCTGGCTGCCAAGTTCTATGTCGATGGCTCCACGTTAGAGTTGAAGCCGGGGGAAAAGGCCGCGCCGGTTACCCCGCGCCCGCTTCAGATCCTCTACGAATTCCAGCGTGACGGCGGCCCCAACCCCAAGGCGACCAAGTTCACCAAGGGGTGGATCCTCGAAGACCTCAAGGCCAGCGGCGGCTTTTCCGAAGTGGCGGAAACCCCGGTTGCCGGCGGCGCGGTGCTGAGCATCAAGTTCAACAACGTGGTCGATCCGGAAAAGCTCAAGAAGGCCAAGGCCGACGGGTTCAAGACCGGGCTGAGCTTCGGACTGTTCGGCGGGACCGTGGTCGAGGACCTCTACGAAGTGACCTTCGAATATGTCCCCTCGCCGGGCGCTGCCCCGATCAAGACCGTAGTGTTCCACAAACTCACAACCACGATCGGCAAGGTCGATCAGTCCACTATCCCCGGTGTGCAGTACAAGAAGGGCGATCTGGCCGTGCGCGAACTGGTCCGCCAGGTAATGGTTCGCGGGCTCAACAACCTGTTCGTCGATCCGGCCTTTCCGCGTTGATGCGCAGGCTGGCCCCGATCCTGGCGCTCGGCGCCGCCTTGGCGCTGCCCGGTTGCGTCAGCGAGGCGATAGAGGAAATCCCGGCCTCGCTCGAAACGCTGCAGGTGCTGCGCCAGGCGGAAATCCCGGCGCTTGCCCTGGGCGAGTTCACCACGGCCAAGGGACTCGATGCGCGCAACATCAACATTCGCGGATCGACCATGCACCCGGCCAAGGGCAGTACGTTTGCCGGGTTCCTCAAGGAAACCTTCGCTACCGAGCTGCGCGCTGCCGGCAAGCTCGACCCGGCGGCGCCGCTGGTGCTTTCGGGCGAGCTGACCGAAAGTCGGGCAGGGGAAAACCTGGCCAGTGGCACCGCCGCGCTGGGCGCACGGCTAACCTTGCTACGCGGCGGCAAGCCGGTTTTCTCCAAGCCCTATCGGGTCGAGACCAAGTGGAAGTCCGATTTCATCGGCGCGATCGCGATCCCCGATGCTTTCCGCAACTACAATTCGCTCTATGCGATGCTGGTTCGCCAGGCGCTCTCCGATCCGGAGATGGTCGCGGCAATGCGCGGAAACTGACATGAACTACGAGGCGCTCGATCGCCCGGTCTGGTCGATGCTGACCGGGCCGCAGGCAAGCCTCGCGCTGGGCGGCGGTGCTGCAGTGCGGGTCGATCCGCGCTACGGCCCCTTTGCCGCCGCGCGCGATACCGGGGACGAGGCGCAGGCGGCGCTCGCCGCGCTGGTCGGCCCAGGCGAACAGGTCTGGCTGGTCGAGCCGGAGGAATGGCCGGCGCCGCCGGGTCTGCGCGTGGTTCGCAGCGCGCCGCTGCTGCAAATGGTTGCGGCAAATCCGGTCCTGCCGCTGCCCGATGACGAGCCGGCGCTGGCGCTGGGTGCGGGCGACGCGGCGGAGATGGCCGAACTGGCGCTGGCGACTGAACCCGGCCCGTGGGGCGAACTGACCCGGCGCTATGGCCCGTTTTACGGCGTGCGCCGCGCTGGCCGGCTGGCGGCGATGGCCGGGGCCCGAATGCGCCCGGCAGTGGGCCTGCAGGAGGTTTCGGGGGTCTGCACCTGGCCCGAATATCGCGGGCAAGGACTGGCCGGAGCGCTGATCCGCCGGGTCATGGCGGATATCGTCGCGGGCGGGAACGTGCCGTTCCTCCATTCCTACGCCGGCAACGCCAAGGCGATCGGCCTCTACGAATCGCTCGGCTTTGCCGGACGGCGGAACATGGTGGTGACGGTGCTGGAG
>CAZNII010000118.1:0-1589 GCA_964573075.1 uncultured Novosphingobium sp.
CCCACCTCGCTCCCGTCCACCATCGGCCGGCTTTCGCGGGTGCCCTTGTAACGCGCGTCGGGCTCGGTCGGGCCGGGGCTGATCACCACGTAATCCGCGTGGACTTCGAGCAGGGTGCCGACGAAGGGCCAGCCTTCCATCGTGCTGACCTTGTAGCTGACCGTATCGCCGACCTTGAAGGTTGCCGGATCGAAGTTGAACTCGAACGGGCAATCCTCGCCCTCGCCGCCCATGCCTTTCATGTGCTGATCTCCTTTGCTGGAAAGTCTAGCACGGATCCTTCCCATTTTGCGAAGCCAAATGGGGAGGTGGCATTTGCGCAGCAAATGACGGAGGGGTTTGGACGCCGGCGTTGATGCCCCTCCGTCTCGTCCTTCGGACGATCCACCTCCCCATTTGTGCCCTTCGACAGGCTCCGGGCAAAAATGGGAAGGATCTGACCGGTCGCAAACGAAAAGGGCCGCCGGAACAATCCGGCGGCCCCTGGGTCCGTCGATCGAATCGCGGTTCAGGCGTTAGCCTTGGCCTTGGCGATGATCCCGGAAATCTCGTCGAGCAGCGCCAGGCGCTTCTTCTTGAGCGATTCGGTGTACTCGTCGGAGGGGGTTTCGATTTCGGCCTCGATCCGGTGAATCTCGCCGTTCACTTCGTGATAGCGGTCAGCCAGCGTAACAAAGTGATGATCCTTGAGCTTGAGCTCATGCAGCAGGGCATGATCGTTTGGAAACTCGTCGGACAGTTCGTGGGGGGTATGGGACATCCCTTCTCCTTTCTAGTTCAATGTCTTGACCGAAGGCTTGCACGATGGGGATGCTATCGCCTTGCGCTTCGTCAAATCAATGCAAATTATTAGCAATAGGGCCGACGGATCGCTCCGCCGGCCCCAATAAATTGCCGTGCCGGCTGGATCAGCCGACGATCTCTTCGGGCTTGAAGAAGAACGCGATCTCGATCGCCGCGTTTTCTTCCGAGTCCGAACCGTGGACGGTATTTTCACCGATCGACAGCGCATAGGTCTTGCGGATGGTGCCTTCGGCGGCATCGGCCGGGTTGGTCGCGCCCATCACGTCGCGGTTGCGGGTGACGGCGTCTTCGCCTTCGAGCACCTGCACCACCACCGGTTCGCTCATCATGAAATCGCACAGTTCGCCGAAGAAGGGGCGTTCCTTGTGGACCGCGTAGAAGCCTTCGGCCTGTTCGCGGCTCATGTGGATGCGCTTCGAAGCGACGACGCGCAGGCCGGCTTCTTCCAGCATCTTGGTGACCGCGCCGGTCAGGTTGCGGCGGGTGGCGTCGGGCTTGATGATCGAAAAGGTGCGGGTAACCGCCATGGTGTGCTTCCTTGCGAACGAATGTTTTGGAGAGTGCGCGCGCCCCTAGCGGGGAAAATGCGGCCCCGCAAGGTGCTAGCCGGCCTTGGTCCAGCGTCCGCCTTCCTGCCGCCAGTAATTGCGCTCGATTCCCTCTTCCTCGCCCAGCTTGCGCCAGGTCGCGCGGGCATCGTCGATGGTCGAGCCGTCGAACAGCAGAAACACCCGCTCGAACGCCTCCGCCCCCTCGCGCCACTGGCCATCGGCGAGCGCGAGGTA
>CAZNII010000118.1:1689-7016 GCA_964573075.1 uncultured Novosphingobium sp.
TGGCCGGGTTTGCTGGCCCAGACCATCCCGGCGATGTCGAGGTGCGCCCAGGGGGTGCCCTTCTCCACATAGCGCTGGATGAACTGCGCGGCGGTGATCGAGCCGCCTTCGCGCGGGCCGACGTTCTTCATGTCGGCGATCGGGCTGTCGATCAGCTTGTCATAGGCCGGACCCATCGGCTGGCGCCACAGCTTGTCGCCCGAGGCAGCACCGGCGGCGAGCAGCTTGCCGGCCAGATCATCGTCGTTCGAGAAGATCCCGCCGTATTCGTGGCCGAGACTGATGATCATCGCGCCGGTCAGCGTGGCAAGATCGATCAGCGCAGCGGGGCTGAATTCCTTCTGGGTCCAGGTGATCGCGTCGCACAGCACCAGCCGCCCTTCGGCGTCGGTGTTGATCACCTCTACCGTCTGGCCCGACATGGTGGTGACCACGTCACCCGGACGCTGGGCGTTGCCATCGGGCATGTTCTCGACCAGCCCGCAGATCCCGACGACATTGGCCCTGGCCTTGCGCCTGGCCAGCGCGAGCATGGCCCCGGCCACCGCGCCGGCCCCGCCCATGTCCCACTTCATGTCTTCCATGCCCGCCGCCGGCTTGAGGCTGATCCCGCCGGTATCGAAGGTCACGCCCTTGCCGACGAAGGCAGTCGGCTTGCCGCCCGCCGGGCCGCCGTTCCATTCCATCACCAGCAGGCGCGGCTTGCGGACCGAACCCTGGGCCACACCCAGCAGCGCGCCCATGCCGAGCGCGGCCATTTCCGCCTCGTCCAGCACGCGAATGCCGATCCCGGTTCCGGCCATCCGGGCCCGGGCGCGTTCAACGAAGCTTTCGGGATAGATCACGTTGGCCGGTTCGGTGACCAGTTCGCGGGTGAATTCGATCCCCTCGGCCAGCGCCGCTTCGACCGCCCAGGCGGCTTCGCTGCCTTCGGGCGCGCCCGCGACCCTGATCGTGGTCAGGCTGGCTTTCTGCTCTTCGGGCAGCTTGGTGCGATAGGCATCGTGGCGCCAGCCGCGCAGCCGCGCGCCAAGCAGCACCGCGCAGACGTCAGCAGCCGAAAGCTTTGTCCCGGTGAAATCGATCGTCACCGCGCTTTCGCCAGAGGCCAGGTACTTGGCCGTGATCGCCGCCCCGGCGCGTTCGAGCGCGGCGCTGCGATCCTTCCCGCCGGGCTCCCCCGCGCCGGCCAGCGCGACCCGGACCACGGCGCCATCGCGCGGCACGAAGGCTTCGTGCAGCTGCCCGGTCTTGCCGGCAAAGCGGCTGGCCCTGGCGCCTTCGACAATCACCGGCTCAAGCCCGGCAGGCAGTGCTTCCTGATCGACCACATGGGCGATCGGGCTGGTGGTGGGCAGGACGGGACCGGAAACGAATTCGACTTGCATGGTTGCTCCCACGGGAAAAGCTTGGCGCTGCGACAAAGCGTTGCCGCAGGTCGCCCTCGTGGATTGCAGTTAAGCGCCGCCGGTGCGATAGGCAAGCCATGCTCCTGCCCGCGCGGCCCGATTTGCCGCATCTCTTGTTGTGCCCTTCGTCCGTCAAGGCCGGTGCCGCCGCGCTGGCCCTGGCCTTGCTGGCCTGCCCGGGTGCGGCCCTGGCCCAGGACGACGCGAACCAGCCGGCCGATCAATCGCACCCTAACCCGCAACCGGTCGTCGCCGTGCCCGTCGAGGAGGACGAAACCGTCCAGTTCGAAGCCGACGGGGCCAGCTATGATGACAATACCGATGTGGTTTCGGTGTTCGGCGATGTCGTGCTGCGCCGGGGCGACCAGTCGGTCCGCGCCGACAAGCTGAGCTGGAACCGCAAGACCGGGATCATCCTGGCCGAAGGCAACGTCCGCTTCGTCGATGCCGACGGCAACCAGATCTTCACCGACCGGCTCGAGCTGACCGACGAGCTCAAGGCCGGGGCGAGCGAGAACATGCTGCTGGCGCTGCGCGAAGGCGGGCGGCTGGCGGCCAATCGCGGCGAGCGGCTGGAGAACGGCAAGGTCCTGCTTCATAACGCCGCATACACCTCGTGCGCGGTCGAAGATGCCAAGGGCTGTCCGCGCAATCCCAGCTGGCGGATCACCGCGCGGCGGGTGATCTACGATCCGGCCAAGAAGTCGATCCGCTTCGAAGGCGCGCGGGCCGAGATCTTCGGGCTCAGGCTGATGCCGATGCCCGGCCTGGTCCTGGCGACCGACGGACGCCCGATCAACGGCCTGCTGATCCCCGATGTGCAGCTGTCCGCCTCGAACGGGGTGCAGATTTCCGAGACCTGGTACCAGCGCCTGTCGGACAACCGCGATCTGGCGATCACCGGCTATGTCTTTACCGAGGCGCTGCCGATGGTTTCGGCCCAGTACCGCCAGCTGACCAGCCAGGGCTCGTTCCAGGTGACCGGCTATGTCACCCGCTCCTCGCGCATTCCGATCGGCGGCAATCCGTCGAGCAGCCAGAAGGACTTCCGCGGCTATCTCTATGCCAACGGTCGCTACCAGTTCACCCCGAACTGGAGCCTGACCTTCTCCACCCGGGTCGCATCCGACCGCACCTTCCTGCGCCGCTACGATATCAGCCGCGACGATCGGTTGCGTTCCACCGCGCAGCTCGAACGGATCGATGCCGATAGCTACCTGTCGATCGCCGGCTGGGCCACCCAGACGCTGCGGGTCGGGGATTCGCAGGGGCTGGTGCCCTTTGCCGTGCCCGAGATCGACTATCGTCGGCGGCTGACCGATCCCTGGCTGGGCGGGCGCATCCAGTTGCAGGCCAACAGCCTGGCGATCACCCGCACTTCCGGCCAGGATACCCAGCGCGCCTTCGCCAGCGCCCAGTGGGACCTGCGCCGGCTGACCCCGTGGGGCCAGGAACTGACGCTGACCACGTTGGTGCGCGGCGACGTTTATCATTCCGACGAGAACGCGCTGACCAGCACCGCGATCTATCGCGGCAATCCCGGCTGGCAGGGCCGCGGCATGGCGGCGGCGGCGATCGACCTCAAGTGGCCGCTGGTCGGCGAATTCCTCGGCGGGACCCAGGTGCTGACCCCGCGCTTTCAGGTGGTCGCCAGCCCGACCCTGCGCAACCTGGCGGTTCCCAACGAGGATGCGCGCTCGATCGACCTTGAGGATTCGAACCTGTTCGCGCTCAACCGCTTCCCCGGTTATGACCGGATCGAGGACGGGGTGCGCTTCACCTATGGCTTCGACTGGCAGTGGGAACGGCCCGGCTGGCGGATCGCCACCACCATCGGCCAGTCCTATCGCCTGACCGACCGCCCCACCCTGCTGCCCGACGGCACCGGGCTGACCGAGCGTACATCCGATATCGTCGGCCGCACCGAGGTGCGCTTCAGCGATGTGGTCAAGGTCACCCACCGCTTCCGGCTCGACAAGGACAGCCTCGCGGTCCGCCGCAACGAGTTCGACGCTGCGGTGGGCAGCAAGAGCACCTACCTCGAAGTCGGCTACCTGCGGCTCAACCGCGATGTCGGCGGCGGGATCGAGGACCTCAAGGACCGCGAGGAACTGCGCATCGCCGGACGGGTCGGCTTTGCCCGGCACTGGTCGATCTTCGGTTCGGGCGTGTTCGACCTGACCGGAATCAGCGACGATCCCAGCCTGACCGGGGTGGATGGGTTCCAGCCGCTGCGCACACGCCTCGGCATTGCCTATCAGGACGATTGCATCGAACTCGATTTCACCTGGCGGCGTGACTATGTCGCGACCGGCGACGCGCAGAAGGGCAATACCTTCCAGATCCATATCGCGGTCCGGAACCTGGGCTTCTGATGGCGGCGATTGAGGATTGCCGGGCGAGGTGGATTGGCAGGCTGTGGCAAACAGGCTATCCGCCCTTGCTCAGCCACGGTTAAGCCGCCATCCGGCAATGGCCCACGGCAAATGAGGCGCGGATTCCTCGCGCCGGAACTGGGAATTTTGACACGGTGACACGTCCCTTCCGCTTCCGTTCTGCCACCCGCCTTGCGCTGGTTCCCCTGATCGCCGCCGCCTTGGCCCTGCCTGCCACCACGCTGGCCCAGGAAGTTGAAGCGCCGCAGGGTGGCCTTGCGCTGCCCGAAAACCCGACGATTTTCGGCAAGAACGATCCCAACCACCGCACCGCGACGGTGATCGTCAACGGCGAAGTGATCACCGGCACCGATGTCGACCAGCGGGTCGCGCTGATCGTGGCCGCCAGTGGCGGCAAGATCGGGGCCGAGGAGCTTCAGCGGCTGCGCCTGCAGGTGCTGCGCAACCTGATGGACGAAACGCTCCAGATCCAGGAAGCCAAGGCCCAGGACATGGAAGTGAGCGACGACGAGGTGAACGCCTCTTACGCGCGCATCGCCCAACAGAACTTCGGCCAGGACCCCAAGGCGCTCGATGCCTATCTGGTCAAGATCGGCTCCTCGCCGAACTCGCTCAAGCGCCAGATCCGCGGCGAGCTTTCCTGGCAGCGGCTGCTGCGCCGCAACGTCACGCCGTTCGTCAACGTTTCGGACGAGGAAGTGCGCGAAAACATCAAGCGTCAGGAAGAATCGCGCGGCGCCGAGGAATACCGGGTTGGCGAAATCTTCCTCTCGGCCAACAGCGAAAACCGCGATGCGGTGTTCCAGAACGCGATGAAGATCGTGGAGCAGCTGCAGAAGGGCGCCAGCTTCGTCGGCTATGCCCGCCAGTTCTCCGAAGCCTCGACCGCTTCGGTCGGCGGCGATCTCGGCTGGATCCGCAGCGGCGTCCTGCCGCCGGAACTCGACCAGGTGGTCAAGACGCTCCAGCCCGGGCAGATGGCCGGCCCGATCGAAGTGCGCGGCGGTTTCTCGATCGTGGTGCTGATCGACAAGCGCCAGGTGCTGACCGCCGATCCGCGCGATGCGACGCTTAACCTCAAGCAGATCTCGATCAGCTTCAAGCCCGGCACGACCGAGGCCCAGGCGACCCAGCAGGCCCAGGATTTCGCCACCCGGATCAAGTCGGCCAAGGGCTGCGCCGCGGCCGACAAGCTGGCCGGCGAAATGGGTGCCGAAGTTGTCAACAACGAAGCAATCAAGGCCCGCGACCTGCCCGGACCGCTGCAGAACCTGGTGCTGGGCCTGTCGCTCGGCGAAAGCACCCCGCCGTTCGGTTCGATCCAGGACGGCGTGCGCGTGCTGATGCTGTGCGGCCGCGACGATCCGAAGGCCGGCGGCAGCGTCAACTTCGAGGAAGTCCAGGCCCAGCTCGAGGATGAGCGGATCAACCGCCGCGCCCAGACCTATATGCGCGACCTTCGCCGCGACGCGGTGATCGACTACGGCAACTAGCACCCGATGGAGGGGGCGCCGCTTGCGGT
>CAZNII010000119.1:0-6896 GCA_964573075.1 uncultured Novosphingobium sp.
CGAAGAAGGTTTCGCAGAACGGCGAATTGCCGCTGATCAGCAGGATCGGCTTGGTTGAAACCCCGGGGCTGGTCATGTCGAACAGCAGGAAGGAAATGCCCTGGTACTTGTTGGTCTTGTCGGTCCGCACCAGGCAGAAGATCCAGTCGGCCTTGTTGGCATAGCTGGTCCAGATCTTGCTGCCGTTGACCACCCAGTGATCGCCCTTGTCCTCGCCATAGGTCTGCAAGCTGACCAGGTCCGAGCCCGAGCCCGGTTCGGAATAGCCCTGGCACCAGCGGATCTCGCCGCGGGCGATCTGGTTGAGGTAATGGACCTTCTGTTCCTCGGTACCGAACTTGAGCAGCGCCGGGCCAAGCATCCAGATCCCGAAGGACGAGAGCGGCGGACGAGCGCCGATCCGGTTCATCTCCTCGCGCCAGATCTTGGCTTCGGCCGGGCTCATCCCCGCGCCGCCATAGGGCTTGGGCCAGTCGGGCACGGTATAGCCCTTGGCCGCGCAGCGCTCCATCCACTGCTTCTGGGCTTCGTTCTTGAACTTGAAGTTGCGCCCGCCCCAGCAGACGTCGTCTTCGTCGCGGGCCGGCTCGCGCATTTCCGGCGGGCAGTTTTCTTCAAGCCAGGCGCGGATTTCGGCCCGGAAGGCATCAAGGTCGGACATGGATCGGGACTCCTCTCTTAACCGAGAGGTTAAAGTGACTCGGGGCGCGCGCGCAAGGGCGGATTTCCGCCTTTCGGCGAGTTGCATGTATGCCGTAGCGTAAACGCCAAGAGCGTTGACCGGGCGGACTTGTGTCCTAAGCTGCCGCCAAACCAAGGGCGAGGAGTGGACATGCGATTCTCTGGCAAGTGCGCCGTCATTACCGGCGCGGCATCGGGCATTGGACGGGCCGCGACCCTGCTGTTCGCGCGCGAAGGGGCAACCGTTTTCGCCGCCGACCTCAACCTGGCCGGGGCCGAGGCGGTGGCGCGCGAGGGCGACAATATCATCCCGGTGGCCTGCGACGTGTGCGATGTGGCCCAGATCAAGGCACTGATGGACCATGCCGCCGGCACCTGCGGCGGGATCGACGTGCTGTTCAACAATGCCGGGGCCGGCGGTGACCGCGCCCCGATCGACGAGATCGAGCCCGAGGGCTGGGACCGCACCTTCGACCTGCTGATGCGTTCGGTGGCGATGGGGATTCGCTATGCCGCCCCGCACATGAAGCAACGCAAGGGGGCGGCGATCGTCAACACCAGTTCGGTCGCGGCGGTCGGCCCGGGCTATTCGCCCACCGCCTATGCCGTGGCCAAAGCCGGGGTCCTGCACCTGACCAAGTGCGCCGCAACCGACCTGGCGCAGTACGGGATCCGGGTGAACGCGGTGCAGCCCGGATTCATCAACACCAACATCTTCACCACCAGCATGGAAATGCCGGGCGAACTGGTCGACCAGGCCAAGGCGATGATCCTGCAGATGTCGAGCGCGGCCCAGCCGGTCGGCCGGCCGGGCATGCCCGAGGACATCGCCAATGCCGTGGCCTTCCTGTGCAGCGAGGCGGCCGGGTTCGTCACCGGCACCTCGCTGATCGTCGATGGCGGGATCACCGTGGGTCCGCGCCATGCCTGGGATCCGGAGGCGCCGGGACTGTTCGATGCGCTGCAAGCGATGGCGGAAGGGGCAGGTGCGGGCCTGCCGCAATGACCCCGATCGAAGGGCGGATCCCTACCCGCCTGGCCTTCTTCCACGGGCTCGGCTCGATTGCCTACGGGGTCAAGGACAACGGCTTCTCGACCTTCCTGCTGCTCTATTACAACCAGGTCCTGGGGATGAGCGCGCAGACCGTCAGCCTGGCGCTGATGCTGGCGCTGGTGATCGACGGGATCATCGATCCGGTGATCGGCTATCTGTCCGACCGCACCTACAGCCGCTGGGGTCGTCGCCTGCCCTGGCTCTATCTCGCGCCGATTCCGCTCGGGATCACCTGGTACCTGCTCTGGGCCGAAACCGACCAGCCCAGCTTCTGGGGCCTGGTCGGACTGGCGGTGGCGATCCGGGCGCTGGTTTCCTGCTGCGAGGTGCCATCGGTGGCGCTGGTTCCGGAACTGACCCGCGATTACGACGAACGCACCCGGCTGATGCGGTTCCGCTTCCTGTTCGGCTGGGGCGGCGGGCTGCTGGTGATGTTTCTGGCCTACAACGTGTTCCTGGCCAAGGGCCTGCTCGATCCGCAGGGGTACCGCGCCTATGGCCTGACCGGCGCAATCCTGATCACCGGTGCGGTGCTGGTTTCGGCCATGGCCCAGCACAAGGTCGCCTCGGGCTACCCGCCGCGCGCCCGCTCGCGCTTCAGCCTGCTGACCGCCTTTTCCGAACTGCGCGAAAGCTTTTCGCACCGGGCCTTCGTGATCCTGCTGCTGGGCGGCGGGCTGGCCTATACCAGCCAGGGGATCACCTTCTCGATCAGCAACTACCTGTACCTGTTCATCTGGCGCTTCACTCCCCAGGATCTGGCAATCTATCCGTGGGTGCTGTTTGCCAGCGTGGTGGCCTGCTTCATGCTGCTGCCGCTGATGCACGCCCGCTGGGGCAAGCGCGATACAGCCGCAGTGACCGCGCTGATCGGGGCCGGCGTGTGGGTAACCCCGTTCCTGCTGCGCGCGATCGGGGCCTGGCCGAGCGAGGGGACGACGGCCTCGACCGTGCCGCTGTTCACGCTGTTCTTCCTTTCGAACGTGTTCAGCGTTGCGGCGATGATATCGGCCAGCTCGATGGTCGCCGACGTGGTCGAGGCCTCCGAAGAGCAGACCGGGCGGCGCAGCGAAGGCGCGTTCTTTGCCGGCAACATGTTCATGGCCAAGTGCGCGACCGGGCTGGGGATCTTCACCACAGGCCAGCTGCTGACCTTTGCCGGCCTGCCCGAAAGGGCCAAGCCGGGCGAGGTGCCGATGGCGGTGATCGACACCCTGTCTTTGACCTATGCCATTGCCGTGGCCGTTTTCGCGGTGTGCATTGCCCTGGTCATCCGCCGGTTCCCGATCACCCGCGCCGACCACGAGGCCCGGGTCGCCGCACTGGGCGCCGCGCGGATCAACCCCGACGGAGAGGGCATGCACCCCTAACTTAACCGATTGCTTAAATCCCCCTTGGCGAGGCCCCTGCCGCGTGGCAGGGAGAGAGCCGAGACTCGACAGTATCAGGAAAGGAAGATCCCATGGATTTCGATCCCACCGAACGGCAGGTTTACTGGCGCGACCGCGTCCGCGACTTCATCGAGAACCACGTCCGCCCGCGCGACGCGGAATGCAAGAAGCAGCACGCCGAGGGTGAGCGCTGGAAGGTGCTGCCGGTGATCGAAGAGGAAAAGGCCCGGGCCAAGGCCCAGGGGATCTGGAACCTGTTCATGCCGCCGCAGTCCGGCCGGACCCATGTCGACGATACCTTCGAATTCGACGGGCCGGGCCTGACCAACCTCGAATATGCGCTCTGCGCCGAGGAAATGGGCCGGGTCGGCTGGGCCTCGGAAACCTTCAACTGCTCCGCGCCGGACACCGGCAACATGGAAGTGCTGCACCGCTATGGCACCCGCGAGCAGAAGGAACAGTGGCTCAAGCCGCTGATGAACGGCGAAATCCGTTCCGCCTTCCTGATGACCGAACCGCAGGTCGCCAGCTCTGACGCGACCAACATCGAATGCTCGATCAAGCGCGAGGGCGACGAATACGTGCTCAACGGCACCAAGTGGTGGTCGTCGGGCGCGGGCGATCCGCGTTGCAAGATCGCGATCGTGATGGGCAAGACCGATTTCGAGGCGAAGAAGCACCAGCAGCAGTCGATGGTGCTGATGGAACTCGATTCGCCCGGCGTCGAGATTGTCCGCCACCTGCCGGTGTTCGGCTATGACGATGCCCCGCACGGGCACATGGAAATCCGCCTCAACAATGTCCGCATCCCGGCCAGCAACATGCTGCTGGGCGAAGGCCGCGGGTTCGAGATCGCGCAAGGGCGCCTCGGGCCGGGCCGCATCCACCACTGCATGCGCACCATCGGCGTGGCCGAGGAAGCGCTGTCGCGGATGGTCAAGCGGCTGCAGAACCGCGTCGCCTTCGGCAAGCCGATCTCGACCCATTCGATCTGGGAACAGCGCATCGCCGAAGCCCGGATCGAAATCGAATGCTCGCGCCTGCTGTGCCTCAAGGCGGCGGACATGATGGACAAGGTCGGCAACAAGGCCGCCCAGGCCGAAATCGCGATGATCAAGGTCAAGGCGCCGAACATGGCGCTGAAGATCATCGACGATGCGATCCAGGCCCATGGCGGCGGCGGTGTGTCCGAAGATTTCGGCCTCGCCAAGATGTACGCCGGCCAGCGCACCCTGCGCATCGCCGACGGTCCGGACGAAGTCCACAACCGCTCGATCGCGCGCCTGGAAATGGGCAAGTACGCGCCGCAGCCCGCTTCGGGGCCGACCTCGGGCGATCTGGGCGTGGCGCGGTAACGAAGCGAAGCGGTCGTTCCTCTCCCCTCCCGCCTGCGGGAGGGGCCGGGGGGAGGGCCTGTTGAAGGAGGGCCGACAACACGCCCTCCCCTAACCCCTCCCGCAAGCGGGAGGGGAACTTACGGAGAATACGATGAAAGCCGCAGTCCTTGTCGCACCGAACCAGCCGCTGGAGATCGAACAGCTCCAGATCAGCAAGCCCGGCCCGCACGAGGTGCTGATCCGCACCGCGGCCTGCGGCCTGTGCCATTCGGACCTGCACTTCATCGAGGGCACCTATCCGCACGCGTTGCCCGCAGTGCCGGGCCACGAAGCGGCCGGGATCGTCGAGGCGGTCGGCAGCGAAGTGCGCACGGTCAAGCCGGGCGACGCGGTGGTGACCTGCCTCTCGGCCTTCTGCGGGCACTGCGAATTCTGCGTCACCGGGCGGATGGCGCTGTGCCTGGGCGGCGATACCCGCCGCGCGCCGGGGGCGGAATCGCGCCTCAGCCGCCCCGATGGCAGCCCGGTTGCCCAGATGCTCAACCTTTCGGCCTTTGCCGAAATGATGCTGATCCACGAACACGCCTGCACCCGGATCGATCCGGAAATGCCGCTCGATCGCGCTTCGGTGATCGGCTGCGCGGTGACCACCGGCGCGGGGACGATTTTCAACGCCTGCAAGGTGACCCCGGGCGAAACCGTGGCCGTGGTCGGCTGCGGCGGGGTGGGCCTTGCCGCGATCAACGCCGCCAAGATTGCCGGCGCCGGCCGGATCATCGCCGCCGACCCGATGCCGGAGAAGCGCGAACTGGCGATGAAGCTGGGCGCGACCGACACGGTCGATGCCCTGGCCCCCGATGCCGCCGCGCAGATCCAGGAACTGACCAAGGGCGGCGTCCACCACGCGATCGAAGCGGTCGGCCGTCCGGCCTCGGGCGAACTCGCGGTCAAGTCGCTGCGCCGCGGCGGCACGGCGACGATCCTCGGGATGATGCCGCTCAACCACTCGGTGGGGCTTGGCGCGATGGACCTCTTGTCGGGCAAGAAGCTGCAGGGCGCGATCATGGGGATGAACCACTTCCCGGTCGACATGCCGCGCCTCGTTGATTTCTACATGCGCGGGCTGCTCGATCTCGACACGATCATCGCCGAGCGGATTCCGCTTGAGAAGATCAACGAAGGATTCGAAACGATGAAGTCGGGTGCCTCGGCGCGCTCGGTGATCGTGTTCGACAGCTGAACGCAGCCGCCGATCCCGGGAACCGCCTGTCCTGAGCTTGTCGAAGGACTGTCCTTGTTCCTGGCGGTCGGTGCTGCCATCCGAAGAAAAGTACAACCCTTCGACAAGCTCAGGGTGGACGGAGATTGGGTATGAGCGAACCTGCAGCGATCAACGCGGACGAAGCCTTTGTCGGCACGGTCGAGCCGGAAGGCGCCGACAAGCTGGACGAGGCGCGCCTGAGCGAGTGGATGCAGGCCAATGTCGATGGCTTCGAGGGCCCGCTGCGCCTGACCAAGTTCAAGGGCGGGCAATCGAACCCGACCTACAAGATCGAGGCGCAGAGCGGCAACTATGTTCTGCGGCGCAAGCCGTTCGGCCCGCTGCTGCCCAGCGCCCACGCGGTCGACCGCGAATACAAGGTCCAGAACGCGCTCAACAAGGCCGGCTTTCCGGCGGCGCGGCAGTTCGGCCTGTGCACCGATGACGCGGTGGTCGGCTCGTGGTTCTACATCATGGACATGGTCGACGGGAAAACGATCTGGGACGGGGCCATGCCCGGCGCCGCGCCCGGATACCGCCGCGACACCTATTTCGCGATGATCGACACCCTGGCTGCACTGCACAATGTCGATGTGGAGGCTGTCGGCCTCTCCGACTTCGGCAAGCCCGGCAACTATTTCGGCCGCCAGGTCGATCGCTGGACCAAGCAGTACAAGCTGTCCGAGACCGAGCACATGCCGGACATGGAGCGGCTGATCGAATGGCTGCCGGCAACGCTGCCCGAACAGACCCGCACCAGCGTGGTCCATGGCGATTACCGGATCGACAACATGATCTGGGCCAAGGATGAGCCCAGGGTGCTGGCCGTGCTCGACTGGGAGCTTTCGACCCTGGGCGATCCGCTCGGCGATTTTTCCTACGTCGCGATGGCCTGGGTAACCGACAATGCGGGGCGCTCCGGCGTCGCCGATCTTGATCGCAAGGCGCTGGGCATTCCCGAGCTCGATGAAGTGGTCGAACGCTATTGCGCCGCCACCGGCCGGGACGCCTTGCCCGACATGAACTGGCTGTTCGCCTACAACTTCTTCCGCCTCGCGGGGATCCTCCAGGGGATCAAGAAGCGGGTGATCGACGGCACTGCCAGCTCGGCCCATGCCAAGGCCCAGTCGGACCGGGTGCAGCCGCTGGTCGACCGCGCGACCGAGTTTGCG
>CAZNII010000120.1:0-6731 GCA_964573075.1 uncultured Novosphingobium sp.
CCAAAGTCGTTTCGGTACTACGAAACCCCTGGAACATCCCGGTTCCCGCGAAGTTCTCTACCTCGAGATTCAGTTCGGGGTTGGGCGCAGCGCCTGCCTGCCGGGCGCGCGCCTCAGCGGCTTGGGCTTGCGCCTTGGCCTGCGCAATGCGCGGCGACCTTTCTGTCGCTTGGGCAAGCGCCTGCGCCAGATTGATGGATTCGGCCAAGGCCGCCCCACTACTGGCGATAAGCGCGCCCGCCAGCATGGCGGCTCGCATAGACAATTTCATTTGGGAACTCCTGAACACATGTCACGAACACGCGAGGGATTACCCCCGCACGGCGGCATGGTTCAGGCTAGCGGAGGATCGAGCGGCGGAGCCTGGCTGCGCGAAGCGAGCGGTGTGGTCGCCGCAGGGCGCACCAGTGCGCCTTTTGTCAGCGCGTTCAGGTTGATGCTCGGCGAACTAAGATGCAATGCGGCGTTGCAATGATGATGGCTGACAGCATGGCAGGGCATGTCCTTGCCCGACCCCTGCGAATGCTTGTGCTCGGCATCGCCGATTTCGTGATCGCCAAGCATTTCTGTGGCAGGTGTGTATTCGCTCGCGTGCGCGATCACCGGCATGACGACAAGGCCGAAAAACAGCCCGATCAGAACCAAAAAAGAAGTAGAACGACCCCGCATCGGATGCTGCGTAGCAGCATGGCGCGACGACGGCAAAGATTTCCTCATGCCGACCGCGCCAAGCCAATCCAGCGCGGCACCCGAACGCGAAAGGCGCGGTAGGCGTCACCAAAGCTGGCTTCAAGGTGCGCTTCCTCGATCCGCACCTGAACGATGCAGGACAGGACAAACAGCACCAGCGCAGACCAGCTCCACCATGTGCCGGACATCATGGCTGCCGACAGGCCAACCAGCATCATGCCGACAAAGATCGGATTACGGCTGTAGCGAAACAGGCCGTGCGACACGAACAGCGGCGCGTCGCCTTCGCGGACGCCAATGCGCCATGCCCGGCCCATCTGCACCTGTGCGACGATGACAATAGCGGCACCGGCCAGTGAGACAATTGCGGGTAAAACCGTCCAGTTCGTGCCATTGGCAGGGGCAAGCGCAGCCGCAACAAGCAATGCCGCGACGCTCAAAGCAAAGCTGCTCCCTGCGATCCGCTGCACGCCCATGGCCGAAGCGAATGCCCAGGGACGGTCGCCGGTGGCGCGCCGGATGGCCATTCCGCGAGCAAGTGTGGCAACGACAATGGCGACCATTGCAAGAAAGGGGGCGGAGTGCAGACCGATCATCATGCTTGCTCGACCGCTGCGGGCAAAGCCTTCAACTCGGCGATCGCGTGACGGAATACCTGAAGCCCGCCGGTCAATGCCAGCCCCGCCATGATCGAAGCGACAATCAAATCAGGCCAGGCGCTGCCCGTGCCGAACACGCCTAGCGCAGCCAGCATCACTGCAACATTGCCGATGGCGTCGTTGCGCGAGCATATCCAGACCGAACGCATATTCGCGTCGCCTGTGCGGTAGCGATAGAGCAACAGCGCCACTCCGGCATTGGCGGCGAGCGCCAACAGGCCGACCGCACCCATTGCTACCGGATCGGGGGCAGTGCCGTTCACGAAGGCAAGCACCGCACTGCCGAATACCCAGCCTGCAAAGCCCAGCATGAACAGCGATTTGAGCAATGCGGCCCGCGCACGCCAAGCCAGCGCCGCGCCGACGACAGCAAGGCTCACGGCGTAGTTTGCGGCATCGCCCAAAAAGTCGAGTGCGTCGGCTTGCAGCGCGCGGCTGTCCGCCGCTGCGCCCGCCAGCATCTCGACGAAAAACATCGCCGCATTGACGATCAGCGCCACCCACAGCACGCGCCGCCAGCGCGGGTCGGCCTTGGCCGTTTCGCTCCCGCAGGCGCTCGCGCAGCAATCGTCCGCCATTCAATATCCTTCTCGACAAATTCCGAGTCGGACATCTATCTACACCCTGTAGCAACTACAGGGTCAAGCGATGAAAATCGGAGAGCTGGCGAGCGCAACTGGCACCAAGGTCGAGACGGTGCGCTACTATGAGAAAATCGGCCTCTTGCTGCCGCCCGCGCGCACCTCTGCCAACTACCGGGCTTATGGCAACGACCATCTCGCCCGCCTCTCCTTCATCCGCCGCGCCCGGGACCTTGGTTTCACACTCGAAGCGGTGCGTGAATTGCTCACGCTCTCGGACGACAAGGCGCAATCCTGCGAAGCGGTGGACGGCATCGCGCGCGTCCACCTCACGGAAATCGACCGCAAGGTCCGTGATCTCAAATCGCTGCGCTCGGAACTGAGCCGGGTCATCGGCTCATGCAGCCACGGCACGGTTGCCGACTGCAAGATCATTGAAACGCTGGGGCCGCGAAGACACTGATAATCCTAGTTCTGAGTGAAGGAATGTCTTTGCCGATCCATTCTTCACTTACAAAAGTTCAGACATGAACCGGTTGCAGCAATAAGACTCATGTCTGCCGCTTCGTCGGCCCGGCATTCCTGGTTGTGTTTGTAGTGGTTAGATCAATGTCGCTAAGGGTGAGCGTCGAATTGATCCATACGGTCGATTTGGGGCCGTTATCAAACGGGACCGACAAGCGAGATGGAATGAACGATCAATTCTGGGGGTGCTTCCAAAAAGAGAAATTGACCCCAATCTGACCCCAATTTGAGGATTTGTCGGATCACCAGTCCAACGAACCTATTCAATTATCTGATTTTGCTTAAGAATTTTGGAGCGGGCGAAGGGATTCGAACCCTCGACCCCAACCTTGGCAAGGTTGTGCTCTACCCCTGAGCTACGCCCGCTCGAACGTTTTGCGGCCCTTTGCGTCAAGCGCCCCAGGCCGGGGTGAGGCGCGCGGTTAGCATCGCCTCTGCGGCTTGCCAAGGGGAAAATTGCCGCAAGCGCGAATGAGCCGATTATCCCTTCACAAATGGGCACAAAGGCCCACATTGGCCCAAACACAAGCGCGCAGCGAGGAGTTGTTCAAGTGGCAAGCATGGGGCTGAACCTGGAAGAGCAGAAGGCGGTCGACCGGTTCCGCAAGAACGTGGTCGAACCGTCGATGAATGCCCTGGTGATCCTCGACTTCTGGGCCGAATGGTGCGGGCCGTGCAAGGCGCTGACCCCGGTGCTGGAAAAGGTCGCGGCCGACTATGCCGACAAGGGCGTGGTCTTGGCCAAGGTCAATGTCGATGAGGAAGGCTTCATCGCCGGGCAGTTCCAGGTCCGCTCGATCCCCACGGTCTATGCGATCTTCCAGGGCCAGCCGGTGGCGGACCTGACCAGTGCCCGCGGCGAATCGCAGCTCAAGACCATGCTCGACCAGTTGCTGGCCAAGCTGCCGATCAAGCCCGGCGGCGGCCCGGCGCAGGACATTGCCCCGCTGCTGGCGATGGGCGAACAGGTGCTGGGCGAAGGCGACGGCGAGCGTGCCGCCTCGATCTTTTCCCAGATCGTCGAGATCGATCCGGCCAGCGGCGCGGCCTATGGCGGGCTGATCCGGGCGATGGTCCTGCTGGGCGAGGTCGAGGAAGCCGCAGCGGTGCTGGCCGCACTGCCCGCCGAACTGGCCGGCGATGCCGAAGTGGCCCGCGCCCGCGCCGCGCTGGAACTGGCCCGCAATCGCCCGGCCGACGACGAGCTGGCCGCGCTCCAGGCGGCGGCCACCCCTGACAATCCCGAAGCCCAGCTGGCCTATGCCGAGGCGGCCTTTGCCGCCGGCAACCGCGATGCGGCGGCCGATGTGCTGCTCGGCATGATCCAGGCCGACCGCGAATGGAACGAGGGCGCGGCCAGGTCCAAGCTGCTGCAGATCTTCGAGGCGGTCGGGCTGGAAGACCCCTGGGTCGCCACCCAGCGCCGCCGCCTGTCGCTGATCCTGTTCGGATAGCCCGGCGCGAGGCGGCGATGCGGATCTCGATCTTTCCCCTGCCCGGCGCGATCCTGTTTCCGGGATTGCAATTGCCACTGCATATCTTCGAGCCGCGCTATCGTGCGCTGGTCAAGGATGCGCTGGCCCGCGACCGGCGGATCGGGATGATCCAGCCGCAGCGGGCCGAGGAAGGCGCGCCGCTCTACCAGATCGGCTGCCTGGGCAAGATCGGCGAGGTCGAGGCGCTTGACGACGGGCGTTTCAACCTGATCCTCGAAGGCGAGGCGCGGTTCCGGATGGTCCGCGAGCTCGATGCCGCCACTCCGTTCCGCCAGATCGAGGCGGAGCTGATCGAGGAGGAAGACTATCCCGCGCTGTCCCCGGTCGAACGCGCCGGGTTCGAGCGCGAGGCGCAGCGCTTTGCCACCAGCCAGGGCTATGCGGTTGACTGGGAGGCGGTGACCCGGCTCGACGACGAATCGCTGATCGACGGATCGAGCCAGATCGTGCCGTTCGACATCGCCTCGAAGCAGGCCCTGCTCGAAGCGCCGACGCTTTCGGCGCGATGCGAGCTGCTGGTCCAGTTGATGCAGTTCTTCGGCCGGCGCGACAGCGACGATCCGAAAGTGACGCTGCAATGAAGGAGCCGAGTACCATGGCCAGGTTCACTCTCGCATTCGCTGCCGCTGCGCTGGCCCTTGCCGGCCCCGCGCAGGCCAAGGAAGGCAATGGCCAAGGTCACGGCCAGCACGGCAGCCAGGCCCATGGCGGCCATGGCGCGGGCCAGCACGGCCCGGCACCCAAGCGGCTCAAGGCCTGCCCGCCGGGGCTTGCCAAGAAGCACACCGGCTGCCTGCCGCCTGGGCAGTGGCGCAAGGGCGATCAATTGCCGGCCGAATGGGCCGCCCACTACCTCGCCTATGCGGCATTGCCGGACTTTTACCGCTCGCGTTACGAGGACGATGCCCGCCGCCGCTATGTCTATCGCGACGGGCGGGTGTTCGTGATCCACGCGGTCACCCGGGTGATCCTGGACGTGATCCAGCGCTAGATCCTGACTTGGATCAGGCCAGCACCGCCTTGATCCCGTCGATCACGTATTGCGCCGCCAGCGCTGCGAGCAGCACACCGAGCAGGCGGGTGATCACCGCCTCGACCCGGGCGCCCATCAGCTTCATCAGCGGTCCGGCGGCAGCGAGCGCGGCGAGCGTCAGGACCATCACCGCGGCCAGCGCGGCGAGTACCACCACGGTCTGTTCGGTGCCCTGGGCCCGCGCGGTCAGCAGCATGATCGTGGCAATCGAGCCCGGCCCGGCGATCATCGGCATCGCCATCGGGAAGACCGAGACGTCCTCGACATGGTCCTCGCGGACCTTCTCGGCGCGTTCCTCTCGGCGCTGGGTGCGCTTTTCGAAGACCATGTCCATTGCGATCACGAACAGCATGATCCCGCCGGCGATCCGGAACGAGTTGAGCTCGATGTGCAGCGCGCCCAGCAGGTCCTCTCCGAACAGCGCGAAAACCACCAGGATCAGCGTCGCGATCAGCGTGGCCCGCGTCGCCATGGCCAGCGCCTGGCGGTTGCTCGCGCCCTTGGCCAGCCCAGCATAGATCGGGGCGCAGCCGGGCGGATCGATCACCACGAACAGGGTGACGAAAGCCGAGAAGAACAGATCCCACATCACTGCTGGGCGGGCGCCTCGGTCTGCACGTCCTGGACGGTGACGCGCTGGCCATCGACCTGCATTGTCACGATGAACCGGCGCGCGCCCTGCGGGGTGACCGAAACGTCCCAGCCGAGCGTGCCGTCAAGCGATTGCCCGGCCCGGCGGGCAGGATCGAGCGCGGGCAGGTTGCCCTTGAAATCCTTGACCTTGGGCGCGCGGCGATTGTTGTAACCCGGCGGGCAATCGGCGACCTTGGCGACGATCATGTCAGGCGCGTCGAGCGGCAGCGGCAGTTCCTCGCCCTGGTCGAGCACCCATTTGTACTTGCCGTTCTTCTGCAGCTGCCAGACCGTGGTGAAATAGCCGGACTTGTCGCCGTTCTGCCAGGCCCCGCGGGTGACGGCGAGACTGCCGTCGCAGCTCGACCAGACCTGGTGCGGCTGCCACTTGACCGCCTGGGCCGGATCGGCCCGGTCCTTCAGCCAGACCTGGGCATAGGCCATCTGCGGGACGAACATCACCGCGTCCTTGGTCGCGGTGGTGCGGAACGCGGTCCACTGGCCCTTGTCCTGGGCGAGCCGGGCAAAGGCGATCTCTTCGGCGATCACCGCACTGGGGTTGGCATGGCCGGGCGCATCGCCGGGGCGGCGATCGCGGGACAGGCCGGGCGAGGCGGCGAGCGCAAGCGCTAGCCCACAGAGAATCAAGCGCTTCATGGCGACCAGTCTAGCGGCCTTGTGACGGGCTGGCGAGTCGCGCGTCAGAGCGCGCCTTCGGCCAGTGCCACTCCGGCATTGCGGTGCGCGGCGACCAGCGCGTTGCGCAGCAGCACGGCGATGGTCATCGGCCCGACCCCGCCGGGCACCGGAGTGACCGCGCCGGCCACCGCCATTGCCCCGGCATAGTCGACATCGCCGACCAGCCGGCCCTTGCTCTCGCCATCGGCCGGGGGCAGGCGGTTGATGCCGACATCGATCACGGTCGCGCCGGGCTTGATCCAGTCCCCCTTGACCATTTCCGGGCGGCCGACCGCGGCCACCACGATATCGGCGCGGCGCACCACATCGGGCAGGTCCTGGGTCCGGCTGTGGGCGATCGTCACGGTGCAGCTTTCGGCCAGCAGCAGCTGGGCCATCGGCTTGCCGACGATGTTCGAGCGGCCGATCACCACCG
>CAZNII010000121.1:0-6628 GCA_964573075.1 uncultured Novosphingobium sp.
CAACCTGGTCAACGATCCCGCCGCGCAGCGCGCCGATCGCCGCGCCCGAATCGCGCGCAACGGTTTCTTCCATCCCGGTGCCGACAAACGGCGCTTCGGCGCGAACCAGCGGCACCGCCTGGCGCTGCATGTTCGAGCCCATCAGCGCGCGGTTGGCGTCGTCGTTTTCCAGGAACGGAATGAGCGAGGCGGCGACCGAGACCAGCTGCTTGGGGCTGACGTCCATCAGGGTGATGTGTTCGCGCGGGCTCATCACGAATTCGCCGTTCTGGCGCGCCGAGACCAGCTCCTCGACGAACGAGCCGTCGGCATTGGTTTCGGCCGAGGCCTGGGCAACCGTGTGCTTCTGCTCTTCCATCGCCGAAAGATAGACCACGTCCTTGGTCACCTTGCCGTCGATCACCTTGCGGTACGGGGTTTCGATGAAGCCGTACTTGTTGACGCGGGCGAAGGTCGAGAGCGAGTTGATCAGACCGATGTTCGGGCCTTCCGGCGTTTCGATCGGGCAGATCCGGCCATAGTGGGTCGGGTGGACGTCGCGCACTTCGAAGCCGGCGCGCTCGCGGGTCAGGCCGCCCGGGCCAAGCGCCGAAACGCGGCGCTTGTGGGTGACTTCCGACAGCGGATTGGTCTGGTCCATGAACTGCGAGAGCTGCGAGGAACCGAAGAACTCGCGCACCGCGGCCACGGCCGGCTTGGCGTTGATCAGGTCGTTGGGCATCACGGTCGAGACGTCGACCGAGCTCATCCGTTCCTTGACCGCGCGTTCCATCCGCAGCAGGCCGACGCGGTACTGGTTTTCCAGCAGCTCGCCGACCGAGCGGACCCGGCGGTTGCCAAGGTTGTCGATGTCGTCGACTTCGCCCTTGCCGTCCTTGAGGTTCACCAGCTCCTTGACCACCGCGAGGATATCGTCGGTGCGCAGGGTGGTGACGGTGTCCTCGGCATCGAGGCCGAGGCGCATGTTGAGCTTGACCCGGCCGACAGCCGACAGGTCATAACGGTCGCCGTCGAAGAACAGCCCTTCGAACAGCGCTTCGGCGGTTTCGCGCGTCGGCGGTTCGCCCGGGCGCATGACGCGATAGATATCGGCCAGCGCGTGGTCGCGGTCGGGGGCCTTGTCGGCCTTGAGGGTGTTGCGGATCCACGGACCGGTCGAGACATGGTCGATGTCGAGCAGCTCGAGCTGGTCGATCCCGGCCTTGTCGAGCGCGTCGAGGTTTTCCGGGCTGACTTCGTCGCCGGCCTCGATCCAGATCCGCCCGGTCGATTCGTCGATCAGGTCGCGCGCCGAATAGCGCCCGAAGATTTCCTCGGTCGGGATCAGCAGTTCGGCCAGGCCGTCCTTTTCCGCCTTGTTGGCGGCGCGCGGGCTGATCTTGGTCCCGGCCGGGAAGATCACTTCGCCGCTCTTGGCATCGACGATGTCGAAGGCCGGCTTGCCGCCGCGCCACTGCTCGGCGACATAGGGCAGGCGCCAGCCGCCTTCGCCGCGCTTCCAGGTGACGGTCTGGTAGAAGTAGTTGAGGATCGCCTCGTCATCGAGGCCCAGCGCGTGCAGCAGCGCGGTGACCGGCAGCTTGCGCTTGCGGTCGATGCGCACGTTGACGATGTCCTTGGCGTCGAACTCGAAGTCCAGCCACGAACCGCGATAGGGAATCACGCGCGCGGCGAACAGGTACTTGCCCGAAGAGTGGGTCTTGCCGCGGTCATGGTCGAACAGCACGCCCGGCGAACGGTGCATCTGCGAAACGATGACGCGCTCGGTGCCGTTGATGATGAAGGTGCCGTTCTCGGTCATGAGCGGCATGTCGCCCATGTAGACGTCCTGCTCCTTGATATCGAGGACCGAACGGGTTTCGGTTTCGGCGTCCACTTCGAACACGATCAGGCGCAGCGTGACCTTCATCGGCGCGGCATAGGTGATCCCGCGCTGGCGGCACTCGGTGGTGTCGTACTTGGGGTCTTCCAGCTCGTAGTGCACGAAGTCGAGCTCGCTGGTCCCGGCGAAGTCGCGGATCGGGAAGACCGAACGCAGGGTCTTTTCCAGGCCCGAGACATAGCCGGTGGCCGGATCGGAGCGCAGGAACTGCTCGTACGATTCGCGCTGCACCTCGATCAGGTTCGGCATCTTCACCACTTCGTGGATGTCGCCGAAGATCTTGCGGATGCGCTTCTTGGCACTGGCGCGCGCGCCAGTGGCGGCGGCGGGAGTGGAAGCCTTCTTGGCCATGGGAGGGTCTTGCCTCTTCGCTGTAATGCCGGAAATCCGGCGATGAAACTTGCCACGCGCGGCTGGTGGCGCCCATCCGACGACAAAAAGGCCGCATGGCAAACGCCTCCCCGTCAGGGAAGCGGCCCGCAGCCTGTCGCGTCAGATGGAAAACCCGCCGCTTCCTTCCGTGCTTGGCCCCCGCGCATGGGCCGCGCTTGCTCGAAGCGATGAGCGAGGGCGGGCTATAGGCGCGGCAAAGCGGGCTGTCAAACCCGGGGAGAGCAGGCCGCAGGCCGCGAAGTCAGAATGCGTCCGCGCGGATGGGCTCCGGGTTGGGTTCACACGAAGACACGAAGCTCACGAAGCTCACGAAGCTGTTGCGGGTTGTCCTATCGCAGCTGAGAATGTTCCACATCGCGCCAGGCGAAACGCCCGATCCGGAAAGCGGCCTTGCCGCAAGCGCGCCCTCTTCGCGATCTTCGTGTCTTCGTGTGAACCATCGTCCAGCGAGAGCCGAAATTTGCGGTCTTCCGCCATTTCCCGCAAAACGATACGTGAAATATCGAAAAACGATATTATCGATTGACAATATGCCCGACTCGGTTTATTGAATGTCGATATCAACCATATCGGAGTTCGAGAAATGACCAAGTTCACCACCAATTCGCTGGCCGGTTTCGCCGCTGCCCTGCTCACCGTCGTGATGTTCGCCCAGACCTATGCCGTCCCCGCCATGGCCCAGCCGGTCGGTGCCGGCACCGTGGTCATGGCCGAGCTGGCCTGAGCGGACCGCCCGTGATGAGCCTTGCCACTGCCTCGCGGCTGTCGATCGCCGCCATGGCGCTCACCGCAATCCTCGCCGGCTGGCCCGGCGTGTCGGGCCTGCTGGCCTGACCGCCGCCACCGGCCGACAACAGGGAGACAATTCATGTCCACCAAGCTCAATGACCCGCTGCTGATTGCGGCCAAGGTCATCGTCGTCATCGCCCGGATCCTTACCATCGTCGGGATGGTCGTGCTGGGCCTTGTCTCTACTGCGCTGCTGACTGTCGGTCACAGCAAGCTGGCCGGCAAGCTGGCCGAAGCGGATATTCCGCCGGAGGGCCTGTGGGGCATCGTCCTCGCCATGCTGGTCGGCGCCGGTCTGCTTTATCTGGCCTTCCGGTTCTTCGGAGAGCTTAGCGGGATCATCGATTCGGTGGGCGAAGGCGAACCGTTCCGGGCCGACAATGCCGACCGGCTGCGCCGGATGGGCTGGATCACGGTGATCGCCCAGGCCGCCTTCCTGCCGCTGGCGGGGATCGCCGCCTGGTTCGCGCCCTATGCCGACAAGGCCGATGCGCACCTCCACATCGATGGCGGGCTCGACGGCGGCTCGATCCTGCTCACCCTGATCCTGTTCATCCTGGCCCGCGTGTTCCGTGAAGGCACCCGGATGCGCGAAGAGCTGGAAGGAACCGTGTGATGCCGATCACTGTCAAGCTCGACGACCTGCTCCACGCCCGGCGGATGACCCTGACCGAGCTGGCCGAAAGGGTCGATATCACCCTCGCCAACCTCTCGATCCTCAAGACCGGCAAGGCCAAGGCGGTCCGCTTTTCGACGCTCGAGGCGATCTGCCAGGTACTCGATTGCCAGCCGGGAGACCTGTTGGGTTACGAAACCGGGGAGGCGGCGGAATGAGCCGCCTTCCCACCTGGCGGATCGTGCTGCTGCGGCTGTGCTATTTCGCCATCGCGGTCGGGCTGGGCATGACCATCGTGCCCCGCCTGATCTGGCTGCCCGAAGCGCTGACCTATCAAGGCGCGGCGCTGACCAGCTTCCTTGCCTCGCTCGCGCTGCTCTGCCTGCTGGGCTTCTTCCGCCCGATCGCCATGCTGCCGGTGCTGCTGTTCGAGCTGGGCTGGAAGTTCATCTACATGCTGCGGATTGCGCTGCCCGGCTGGCTGAGCGGCACCCTGAGCCCCGAACTGCAAGGGCTGTTCTGGGAATGCGTGCCGATCCTGATCTATGTCCCGATCATCCCCTGGGGGATCGTCTGGCGCCGCTATGGCCCTGGCGGGACCGGGCGAGGGAGCGCCCCGACGAGGTCCTGAGGAAAGCCCCTCCCGCGCGGAGCCAAAACCCCGCCGCAACGAAGAAGGGCCGCGCTTCCCCCCGAAAGCGCGGCCCTTCGCGTTTGCCCAGAGTTGCATATGGGCAGGGAGAGTTCAGAAGACCCCGGGCAGCAGCCTCCAGCGGGTCTGTTGCGAAAAGGCGGCATAGGCCGGATCCTCGCCCAGGATCCGCTCCTCGGCCAGCAGGCGCAGGATCTGGCACCACCAGCACAACACATAAAGCATCAGGTTGAACACACTGGGCATCAGCACCATGATCCCGACATGGGTGGCGAAATAGCCTGCGTACATCGGGTGGCGCACGAACCGGTACGGTCCGCCGACCTTGACCCCGCGATTGGCCGGCGCCACGCCAAAGCTGCGCCGCAGGCTGAACTTGGCCCAGATCTGGAACAGGTTGCCGGCCAGCACCAGCGCGATCCCCAGCGAGGCGAACTGCGGCCAGGGATTGGGCCCGGGCACCACCAGCATCGGCGCGGCAGTGGCCGCGGCGGCCATCAGCCAGTCGCCGAACCGCACCGAGATCGCCTCGGTCGGGCGGCGGATCAACACAAAGAACATCACCGTGGTTTCGGCAATCAGCAGCAGGGGTGCGAGCGGGTTGGCGCTATCCCAGACCCGTTCGACGAGGAACACCCACAGGACCAGGATCGCCACCTGCTCGATCCGGTCAAGCCGGGCCGGGGTAAGCCACCCGGAGGGGCGCGGTGCTGTTGCAGTATCGGTCATCACCGGGAGGGATGGCAGAACGTGGTTAAGGAATGGTTGCGGGGGTGGGGGAGGCGGACCAGCCCTTTCCTACACCACCCGTCCCTGTCATCATCTCCGGCATGACCCAGCCACCGTTCGTGCCATGACCGGCGCCTTGCCTGTTCCGCTCCCCGAAAGCCGCGCCGCCAGCGCGGCTTTTGCGTTTGGGGCCTCGCGCGCGTGTAACTGGAGATTGCGCTGCGGATGTGTTTCATCAACTTGCGTTTCGCGCAATTCGCGGGCCGGCATGCTTGACTCCTGCCGGATTGCCGCTATTGGCCCGCCCCGACCGGGCGTTCGCGCGCGGTCATCCGTCCGAGACAGCTGCTGCCCCGTATCAGACACGGGGCTTAATTCGCAGCCTAGACGGGGACAGAGAAATTCCGGCCCGCGCCTTTGCCCGGGTCTGGCCCGGCGTTTCACGCGCCCTCCTTCCCCATCGCACGGACTCGCCCCGGGTGCCTCGGCACGCGGGACCCCCGCTTTCGCGGGGGCAAGCAACGTAGCCGGCCGTGCGGGGCGACCCGCCCGGTCATTTGTGAAGGAGTAAGGCATGGATCGTTCGCAGAAAGCCGAATCGGTCGCATCGCTGAACGCGGTCTTCAACGAGGTCGGCGTGGTGGTCATCACCCGCAACCTCGGCATGACGGTGGCCCAGTCCACCGACCTGCGCAACAAGATCCGGGAAGCGGGCGCGTCCTACAAGGTTGCGAAGAACCGTCTTGCCAAGCTTGCCATCAAGGACACGTCCTACGAAGGCATCGGTGAACTGCTCACCGGTCCCACCGCGATCGCCGCTTCGGTCGATCCGGTTGCCGCCGCCAAGGCGGTCGTGGATTTCGCCAAGACGAACGACAAGATCGAAATCGTCGGCGGATCGATGGGCTCGCAGGTTCTGACCCCCGAAGGTGTCAAGGCGCTCGCCTCGATGCCCTCGCTGGATCAGCTGCGTTCGACCCTCATCGGACTGGTCCAGGCTCCGGCCACGAAGATCGCCCAGCTTTCGACCGCCCCGGCGGCCAAGCTGGCCCGCGTCTTCGGCGCCTACGCCAAGGAAGCCGCATAAGACCGTTCAACGAATTATCCCGGAAGCTTTCCGGGTCCATCAAATCAGGAGTGAAACATCATGGCCGATATCGCCAAGCTTGTTGAAGAACTTTCGAAGCTGACCGTTCTGGAAGCCGCCGACCTCGCCAAGGCTCTCGAAGAAGCCTGGGGCGTGAGCGCCGCTGCCGCCGTTGCCGTTGCTGCCCCCGCCGCTGGCGGCGAAGCTGCTGCCGCGGTTGAAGAAAAGACCGAATTCGACGTCATCCTGACCGGCGACGGCGGCAACAAGATCGCCGTCATCAAGGAAGTCCGCGCGATCACCTCGCTCGGCCTGACCGAAGCCAAGGCGCTGGTCGAAGCCGCTCCGAAGGCGATCAAGGAAGGCGTCAACAAGGCCGAAGCCGAAGACATCAAGGCCAAGATCGAAGCCGCAGGCGGCACGGTCGAAGTCAAGTAACTTCGCTTCGCCTTCACGGCGAAACCAGGGAAGGGCGGTCCG
>CAZNII010000122.1:0-6620 GCA_964573075.1 uncultured Novosphingobium sp.
AGGGAATGGTGGACGCACTAGGGCTCGAACCTAGGACCCGCTGATTAAGAGTCAGCTGCTCTACCAACTGAGCTATGCGTCCACTTTCCGGCGTTTCCGCTGGCCCCGATTCGCTCGGGAGCGCCCCCTATAGCGGCTGTTTTGCCGGATGGAAGGGGTTTTTGCGGCTTTTTCAACCCAGCTGCAATCCGCCCCGCCGGCTCCACCGGTCAACCGCCATGATCGTGCCGAGGCAGGCCATGTTGGTCAGCATCGCCGAGCCGCCGTGGCTGATCCAGGGGAGCGGGATCCCGACCACCGGGGCCAGGCCCATCACCATCATCATGTTGATCGCCATGTAGAAGAAGATCGTGAAGGTCATCCCCGCGGCGAGCAGGGTGGAAAACCGGTCCGGCGCGCGGCGGGCAACCTGCAGGCCCCAGCGGAAGGTCCACAGGAACACCGCCAGCACGAAGATCCCGCCGAGGACCCCCCATTCTTCGGCCATGGTGGCAAAGGCGAAGTCGGTGTGGGCTTCGGGCAGGTAATCGAGGTGGCTCTGGCTGCCGTTGCCGAAACCCTTGCCCCAGAACCCGCCCGAACCGATCGCGATCTTGGACTGGGTGATGTGATAGCCCGAACCGAGCATGTCGCTTTCCGGATCGAGGAAGACCAGCACCCGCTTGCGCTGGTAATCGTGCAGCAGGGTGAAGAAGGCCAGCGGGGCAATCGCGGATGCCGCCAGGCCCGCGCCGACGAACCAGCGCATCGGCAGCCCGGCCAGGAAGATCACCACCGCCGCCCCGGCCGCGATCGACAGGCCGGTCCCCAGGTCGGGCTGGACGATGACCAGCAGCACCGGCACGCCGGCGAGCGCGGCGATCGGCATCAGCGAGCGCCAGTTGCGGGTCATCGCCGGGGGCAGGTTGTCGAAGAAATAGGCCAGGGTCAGCACGATCGCCGGCTTCATCAGCTCCGATGGCTGGAGCATCATGAAGCCCAGATTGATCCAGCGCTGGCTGCCGCCACGGACTGCCCCGAACAGATCGACCAGGATCAGCAGCACCACCAGCGCGCCGTAGATCGGATAGGTGATCGACTTGAAGAACTCGCGCGGGAGCCGCGAGATCACGAAGGCCATCGCCAGGAACACCAGGAAATGGATCGTGTGGAGCAGGGCCCAGGGCTGCATCCGCCCGCCGGCCGCGGAATAGAGCACCGCCGAACCGAAGGTGTTCAGCGCGAACAGCGGCAGGATCACCTGCCACGGCTCGCGCGCGATCGCTTCGGGGATGATCCGCCGGCTCATGGCGTCGCTCCGCCGGGCGCGGTGCTGGGCGCGGCGGCCGGGCTTGGGGCGGCAGACGGGGCCGGTGCGTCGGATGGTTCGGCCAGCGGCTCTTCGGGGCGGGTGGTGGCCGGGGTGCCGGTCGGACCCTCGGCAGGCTGCTGCGGGGTTTCGGCCTTGGAGATGGTTTCCTTGACCGCCTCGTCGTCACCCACTTTCGGAGCCGAGGTGCCGTATTGCGAGACGAAGCTGCGGTACTTGGCGTTCATCCGCTCGCTCGGGGTGCCGCCCCACGCCTTTTCCAGCGCGAGGAGGTTGGCCCAGGCCTGTTGCGGATCGAACAGGTAGGTCATCACGTCCTTGGCGATCGGCGCGGCGGCGCGGGCGCCGAAGGTGCCGTGCTCGACCACCACCGACATCGCATAGCGCGGCGCGTCGGCGGGGGCATAGCAGACGAACAGCGCGTGGTCGCGGCCCTTCCAGTCGCCGAAATGGCCGCGGGTGACGAGCGCGCGAACCTGGGCGGTCCCGGTCTTGCCGGCCATCTTGACGCCGCCGATGTCGATCCGGCTGGCGCCCGCGGTGCCGTTGCCGTTGACCACCCGGAACATCCCTTCGTGCACCACCGCGAGCTGTTCGGCGGTGAACGGCAGCGGCGGGCCGGGAGGCTTTTCCTGGCCGAACATCAGCGAGGGGATCAGGTTCTTGCCCGAGGCAATCCGCGCGGTCATCACCGCCAGCTGCAACGGCGAGACCGAGACATAGCCCTGGCCGATCGAGGCATTGAGAGAATCCGCCGCCGACCATTCCTGCTTGAACCGGCGCATCTTCCAGGCTGCGTCGGGGATCGTGCCATAGCGCTGGGCAGTGCCCGGCAGGTCGAATTCCTGGCCGAGGCCGAGCAGCTTGGCGACCGGGGCAATCGCATCGTAGCCGACCCGGTGCGCCATCGACCAGAAATAGGTGTTGCAGCTCTGCTCGATCGCCCGGCGCATGTCGACCGAACCGTGGACCGCGTCGCAGCGGAAATAGCGGTTGCCGAGCCGGTAGCCGCCCGGGCAGCTGACATGCTCGTCCGGATCGACCCCGTGCATCTGCAGCGCCAGACTGGCCATCGGCTTCATCGTCGATCCCGGCGGATAGAGCCCGCGCAGCGCCTTGTTCAGCAAGGGGATGTGATCGTCCTCGTTGAGCATTTTCCACTGCAGGCGGCCGATCCCGCCGGCAAAGGCATTGGGATCGAAGGCCGGCATCGAGCACAGCGCGAGGATTCCGCCGGTCAGGCAGTCAACCACCACCACGGCGGCGGATTCAAGCCCGATCCGGCGTGCGGCGAAATCCTGGAGGCCGGCGTCGATCGTCAGCCGGATCGACTTGCCGGGAACGTCGTCGCGATGTTCGAGATCGCGCACGAACTTGCCGGTTGCGGTCACTTCCACCCGATCGGCCCCGGGCAGGCCGCGCAGGGTCGATTCGAAATGCTTCTCCAGCCCGTCCTTGCCTATCTTGAACCCCGGGGTCAGCAGCAGCGGGTTCTTTTCCTTCTCATAGTCCTTGGCCGTGCCCGGGCCGACATAGCCGACCAGGTGGGCAACTGAAGGTCCGGTCGGATACCAGCGGGTAAAGCCCTGCTGGGCGACCACGCCCGGCATATCGGGCAAGCGCACCAGCACCCGATCGTAGTCCTTGGATTCGAGCCCCGAAACCACCTCGATCGGCTGATAGCCATGGGCCTTTTCGAGCCGGTCCTGCAGGTCCTGGACCTGCACCGCATCGAAGCCCAGCAGCCTGGCCAGCGACGCGATCGTCGCGTCCTTGTCGACCAGGCGTTCGGGGATGATGTCGATCCGGAACTCGATCCGGTTGGAGGCCAGCTGCAGGTTGTTGCGATCGAGGATCGCCCCCCGGCGCGGCGGCACCAGGGTCAGGCTGACCCGGTTGCTTTCGGCCAGGGTCGCGTACTTGTCGTTCTGGACCAGCGCGATCCAGCCCATCCGCCCAGCGAGCAGCAGCCCGATTCCGGCTTGCAACCCGCCGATCAGCACCGAGCGACGCTCGAAGCTGTTCTTCAGCGTCCCGGAACTGACGTGCTTGGGCTCTCCGAACATCGCCCTAGACGGTCCGGATCGGGATCAGCCGCAGCCGGTCGGCCGCGCCGGCGATGCGGGCGGCAATCGGATAGGCCAGCACCGACAGCGCGATCTGCGGCAGCAGCAGGGTCAGGGAAGTGCTGCCGGCGGCGGCATTGGCGATCAGCGCGGCCAGCGCCAGATAGGCGGTCACGATCCCGCTGGCCGCCAGCCAGTTCAGCGTCACCCCGCGCCAGGGAAAGCGGAACTCGAGCAGGTCGAGCCCCAGCATGGTGATCGACCACAGCAGCACCGCCGAACCGAACGGCTGGCCGGAATAGAGATCGTCGAACAGCCCCAGCGGTAGTCCCGCCCAGACCGGGAACAACCCCGGTCGCTGTTGCTGCCAGGCCACCAGCAGCAGAAAGCCGAACGGCGGCAGCAGCGGCGCCGAGGTGACGAACGGCAGCATCGGGCTGAGCGAGCCGAGCATCACCACCAGCCACGGAATGGTCCGGGCCAGCACCGGCGAGGGGCCGCGGTTGATCCGCGGCTTGCCAAAATCGCGCAACGTATCGGTTATCGGCGCGACCAGCGGCGAAGGCATCACTTGCCCTCCGTCTTGGCCGGGACCGGATCGGGGATCTGTTCGTAGAGCGGCTCGACCGCGACGTATTCGGTCATCCCCGGATCGCTGAGCGGGCGGGCGATCGCCCCGTCGGGGGTAAGCGAAACGACCACCGCCACCGCATCGCCCGGGCGGTAAAGGCCGCCCGATCCGGATGTCACGATCGCATCGCCCTTCTTGAACGGATTGACCCCGGTGGTCGACAGCCGGATTTGCAGAGAACCGTCGCCGCGACCGGTGGCATAGGCCTGGACCCCGTCCGCGGCGCGGCGGACCGGAACGGTGCTGTCGGTATCGGTGATCAGCAGGACCCGGGCCGAATTCTCTCCAACCTCGAGCACCCGCCCGACCAGGCCGAGCGGCGAACGGACCGTCATGCCGGGGCGGACCCCCTGACGCGCGCCGGCACCAAGGATCGCGAAGCGGCGGGTGGAGGAGGAGGTCGAACCGATCAGGCGGGTCACGGCAACCGGCTTCTGTTCGCTCTCGGTCAATCCCAGCAGCGCCTTTAGCCGGGCGTTTTCCTCTTTCAGGGCCGCCTGTTCGGCCAGCTGGACCCGGGCCTCGGCCACTTCGCGTTCAAGCCTGGCGACCCGGCTGCCGCGGGTGAAATAGCCCGCGACGGTCGCGAAAAATCCCTGCGAATTTGTCCGCCCCTCGGCCGCGAGCTGACCGGCTGGCGCCACCGCATCGCCGGCCGCGGTGCGCGCGCCGGCGAAGGCCGAATTGTTGCCGATCGAAACGATGAGCAGCAGTACGCCGATGCCGATCCCGGCAACCGCCAGGAGATAGCCGAAGAACGTGCCGTATTGCGCCCGGCGGGAATGGCCCGGGCGCCGGTTGTTTGGCGCCGACACCACCGGTTCAGTTCCCTATGCCGGCTGCGCGGACCACGACCCTTGCCGTCCGCTCAGGCCGTCATCAGCACGCCGCGGAACACCGGGTCTTCCATCGCCCGGCCGGTGCCCAGCGCGACGCACGACAGCGGATCCTCGGCAATGGTTACCGGCAGGCCGGTTTCCTCGCGCAGGTATTCGTCAAGCCCGTGGATCAGCGCGCCGCCGCCGGTCAGGACGATGCCCTGATCGACGATGTCGGCGGCCAGTTCGGGCGCGGTGTTTTCCAGCGCGATCCGCACGCCTTCGACGATCGCCCCGATCGGTTCGCTCAGCGCTTCGGCAATGTTCGCCTGGGTGATGGTGATTTCCTTGGGCACGCCGTTGACCAGGTCGCGGCCCTTGATGTGGATCGTTTCGCCCACGCCATCGGCCGGCAGGGTCGCCACGCCATAGTCCTTCTTGATCCGCTCGGCAGTGGCTTCGCCGATCAGCAGGTTGTGGTGGCGGCGCACGTAGGAAACGATCGCTTCGTCCATCTTGTCCCCGCCGACCCGGACCGAAGTGGTATAGGCCAGGCCGCGCAGCGAAAGCACCGCGACTTCGGTGGTGCCGCCGCCGATATCGACCACCATCGAGCCGACCGGTTCGGTTACCGGCATGTCGGCGCCGATCGCGGCGGCCATCGGTTCGAGGATCAGATAGACCGCGCTGGCCCCGGCATTGCTGGCCGCGTCGCGAATTGCGCGGCGTTCGACCGAGGTCGAGCCCGAGGGCACGCAGATCACGATTTCCGGATAGCGGAACATCGATTTCTTGCCGTGGACCTTGCGGATGAAGTGCTTGATCATCTCTTCGGCGATTTCAATGTCGGCGATCACGCCATCGCGCAGCGGGCGGATCGCCTCGATGTTGTCCGGAGTCTTGCCCATCATCATCTTGGCGTCATCGCCCACGGCCTTGACGCGCTTCACCCCGTTGATCGTTTCGATCGCCACCACCGAGGGTTCGTTGAGCACGATTCCGCGATCCTGGACATAGACCAGCGTGTTCGCTGTCCCCAGGTCGATCGCCATGTTTTGCGAGCCGAATTTCAAGAATCGCGAGAGGATCGAAGCCATTGAAAAACCCGTATGTTTACCGCCACTTACCGCGATTCGCGCGGCAGTGGCAGGCCGTTGCGTTGGCGTGGAAGCGCACCCCCTAGCGCAAGCCTCGGCGAAAGGCCAAAAAATTGTGTCGATTGACCGCAAACCCGGGGCTGCCCGTCTCGAAATTCCCGCGCTTCGCCGCTAGGCAGATGCCATGCCGCAAATCCGCCGCCTGCCCGAGAACCTGGTCAACCGCATCGCCGCGGGCGAAGTGGTCGAACGGCCGGCGTCGGCGCTCAAGGAACTGGTCGAAAACGCGATCGATGCGGGCGCGCGCAGCATCGCTGTGCGCCTTACCGAGGGCGGGCTCGGCGGGATCGAAGTGACCGACGACGGCTGCGGGATGAGCGCGGCGGAAATGGCCCTGGCGCTGGAACGCCACGCCACCTCCAAACTGCCCGACGATCATATCGAGCTGGTCTCGACCCTCGGCTTCCGGGGCGAGGCGCTGCCGTCGATTGCCAGTGTCGCCCGGCTGACGCTGGAAAGCCGGCCCCGTTCGGCGAGCGAGGGCTGGCGGCGTGTGGTCGATCATGGCGCCCTGATCGAGGAAGGGCCGGCAGCCCTGCCGCCGGGAACCCGGATCCGGGTCGAGGACTTGTTCGGCAAGGTCCCGGCCCGGCGCAAGTTCCTGCGCAGCCCGCGCAGCGAATATGCCGCCTGCCTCGA
>CAZNII010000123.1:0-6454 GCA_964573075.1 uncultured Novosphingobium sp.
GCGCCGCCCAGCGCGGGGCTGCGGCCTGGCTGGCGGTATTGATGGTTCTCGCCGGGTTTACCGAAGGGATCGGAATCGTGCTGCTGGTGCCGCTGCTCGGCGCCCTGGAGCACAACCGGGACAACCGGCTCAGTGCGGTGCTGGGCACGTTCGGCCTGCCACTCAGGCTCGACGTCCTGCTGGCGATGTTCGTGGCGATCGTGGCCTTGCGGGCGATCACCGTCCAGGCCCGCGCGCTGGCGGCGATGCGGCTTGAATACGCCGTGATCGACCGTCTGCGTCAGCGCGCCTGGCAGGCCCTGCTCTACTGCGATTGGCGGACACTCATGGGCATGGAACGAGCGCGCACGGCCAGCCTGCTGATCTCGCGGGTCGACCAGGCCGGACTCTACGTCAACCAGTTGCTGCAGGCCGCCGCCAGTCTGGTAACGCTGGCCGGGATCGGGCTGGCGGCGCTGGCGATTTCGTCGCGCCTCACGCTTGGCGCGGCCCTGGCGGGACTGGCGGTGCTGCTCGCATTCCACGGCCTGCGCCGCCGCGCCGCCGCCTTGGGAGAGAAGCTGGGCGAAGCCTATGCCGGGGTCTATTCGCGGCTTGGTGAAGGGCTTGGCGCGCTCCGGGCGATCAAGGGACTGGCCCAGCAGGAACGTGCACAGGCCGGGCTGACCGCCCAGTTCGCCGGTCTGCGCGCCGCGCAATTTGCCTATCAGCGTGATCTCGGGCGCGGGCAGGTGCTGCTCCAGGGCGGCGGCGCGGCAGTGCTGGCGCTGCTGGTCTGGCTGGCGCTGACGCGCTGGCAAGTGCCGGTGGCGGTGGTTCTGCCGATGGTCGCGCTGTTCGCGCGGGCCCTGCCGCTGATCGGCACCCTGCAACAGGCCGCGCTGACCGCCGCCCACAGCCGGCCGGCGGTGGATGCCGCACTGACCCTGATCGCCGAGGCCGAGGCCGCGCGCGAGCCGGATGGAACGGGGGTGATTGCCCCGGTGCTGCAGCGGGAAATCCGGCTCGAAGCGGCAACGGTTGTATTCGCCGGCGAGCCCCGTCCCGCTCTCGATGCTGTGACCGCGACCATCCCGGCACGCGGGATCACCGCGATCACCGGGCCTTCGGGCGCCGGCAAGAGCACACTGGCCGATCTGGCCGCCGGACTGCTTTCACCCGATGCGGGGCGGGTGTTGATCGACGATGTCCCGCTCGAAGGCCCGCTACGGCAGGCCTGGCGGGGTCGGGTGGCCTATGTCCAGCAGGACCCGGTGCTGCTTTCGGCCAACCTGCGCGACAATCTGCGCTGGGCCGCGCCCGAGGCCGACGACGCCGCGCTGATGGCCGCGCTGCGGGCCGCATCGGCGGGCTTTGCGCTCGACCTGCCGCACGGGCTCGACACCATGCTGGGCGATGGCGGACGGCAGCTTTCGGGGGGCGAGCGGCAGCGGCTGATGCTGGCACGCGCGCTGCTGCGCGATCCGGCGCTGCTGATCCTCGACGAGGCGACCAGCGCGCTCGACCCGGAAAACGAGGCCCGGATCGCCGAGGCGCTGGTCAGTCTCAAGCAGCGAATTGCGGTGATCGTGATCGGCCATCGCGGGATCCTGACCGAGCTGGCCGATCAGCGGATCCCGCTTGAGCATGGAAAGCGGATCGATCCGGCCTGATTTGCATCTTGCGCGTGGCCGCGCTTTCTGCACAATTCCGCCGCCGATGAAGGGGAATTTCATGAGGCTTGGGCAATGGCGGTGGGCCGTGGGCGCGGTCGTGGCTGCTGCGGCTGCGGGGCTGTGCGCCCCGGCCGGAGCAGTTGGTGCGCCACCGGGCTGCACCGGACCGGTCAGTGGGCTCTGGCTCAACGTCACGATCGAGCAGGTCCGCAATGCGGGCGGTTACATAGTACTGACGCTCTACCCGGATGACCAGCGGCGCTTCTTGAAGCCCAACGGCTCGCTTTATGTCACCAAGGTCAAGGCCCGCGCCGGGATTACCGAGGCGTGCATTTTCGTCCCCGTTGCCGGCGCCTATGGCCTGGCGCTCTACCATGACGAGAACGGCAACGGGAAGATCGACCGCAACATGATCGGGATCCCCAAGGAGGGCTTCGGCTTTTCCAACAACCCCAGGATCTTCATGTCCGCGCCCAGCTTCAAATCGGTGCGGATGGCCGTGTCAGGCAACGGGGCCAGCGCCCGGATCCGGATGAAGTACCCCTAACCCCCATAAAGTTCCGGCAGTTCCAGCGGAGCCTGGGCTTCGGCCAGGGCGAAAGCGCGCGGATCGTCGACGTCGAGCCACCAGGCATCGCCGATATCCATCGTCGCGGCGCGGCCGGCATCGGCCAGGATCTGCATCCCTTCGGACAGGCTCCCGGCCTTGCCGCCCGCGATCGCGGCGCGGATCGCGTCGGCCAGTTCGGGGGTGCACAGGAAGGCTCCGCAATCGACCGCGTCGTAGGGAGCGATGGTCTTGCCGATTGTCCGGATGAACCCGGCTTCGTCCAATCTGACCCAGGTCGCATCGTCGGGATCGATCAGCGGATGATCGCAGCGATAGTCGACCGCCAGGGTCACGCCCCGGTCCTTCCCATGCTGCTGCGCCAGCCGGGTCAGGATCGAGCCGGAAAAGATGTGATCGCTCATCATCAGCAGGTAGTTGCCGGGGATCACCGCGGCCCCGGCCAGGACCGACCAGCCGTTGGGCTTTGACCAGTCCTCGACTCGCTGGGCCACTATCGGGATTCCGGCCCGCTCGGCCAGGGCAGGCAGCGCCGCTTCGAGCCGCTCGGCCTCGTGGCCGGTCACCACCACGACCCGCTCCACCCCGGCCGCCTTGGCCTGGCGCACGCCCAGTTCCAGCAGCGGAATGCCGGCAATCGGGGTCATCGGCTTGGAATCCGAAATGTCCCGCAGGCGGCTGCCGAACCCAGCGGCGATGATCAGGGCATCCATGGGAAGATCCTCATACAGAAACGGCGCCAGTTTCCTGGCGCCGTCTCGAATTCCTGCTGCTCGCGCTTATTCGGCGGCGAGCGGGGCGTCGGCCACGTATTCGTCGACCATCTGCGCGGCCAGATCGTCGTTGAACTGCTGCGGCGGATGCTTGCAGAAATAGGCCGAGGGGCCGATCAGCGCCCCGCCTTCGCCGCGCTCCAGCGCAACCTTTGCGCAGCGGATCGCGTCCATCACGCAGGCCGCCGAGTTCGGGCTATCCTCAACCGAGAGGCGCAGTTCCAGTTCCATCGGGACATTGCCCCACTGCAGGCCTTCAAGGCGCAGGAAGCACAGCTTGTTGTCCTTCTGCCACGGCACATAGTCCGACGGGCCGACGTGGATGTTCTCGTCCTCGAGGCGCTGGGCCAGCATGGCCTGGACGGCTTCGGTCTTCGATTCCTTCTTCGAACCGAGCCGCTGACGGTCAAGCATGTTCATGAAGTCGGTGTTGCCGCCGGTGTTGAGCTGGTAGGTCCGCTCAACGGTCACGCCGCGGGCGGCGAACAGGCTGGACAGCACACGGTGAACGATCGTCGCGCCGACCTGGGCCTTGATGTCGTCACCCACGATCGGAATGTTCTTTTCGCGGAAGCGCGCTTCCCATTCGGGCTTGCTGGCGATGAACACCGGCATGCAGTTGACCACGGCCACACCGGCTTCCAGCGCGCATTCCATGTAGAATTCGGTCGCTTCCTGCGAACCGACCGGGAGGAAGTTGATCAGCACTTCGGCGCCCGATGCCTTGATCGCATCGACGATGCGGGCCTTGTCGGCTTCGGGCTCTTCAGCAACGATGAAGCCCTTTTCGCCCACGGTGGTCATGTGCGCAGCCACGCCGTCCGAAACCTTGCCCATGATCACCTTGGCGCCGGTGGCAGGCACGTTGGGCATGAACACCTTGGTGTTGTTGGGAGCCGAGAAGATCGCTTCTGCGATGTCCTTGCCGACCTTGCGGGCATCGACATCGATGCCGAGCACGAAGTCCACGTCACCCGCGCCATAGCCGCCGATCTTGTCGTGGATCAGGCCCTGCGAGGAATTGTTCTGCCGGTAATAGGCGACGCCCTGGACGAGCGAGCTTGCGCAGTTGCCGACGCCAATCATGGCGACCTTGATAGGCTTCATTCTGTTTCTGTCCCTTCCGAGCGACACGAGACGGGCCGCGAAAGGCCCGCTTGTTGTAAAATTGGCCGCCAAAAGCAAGCCAATTGCCCCGCGTCAAGCGCAATGCGCGCCGCCCGGGATGACTGCGACAATTCTGTTTGCAGTCGCCCGCGGCATGTTGCGCTTGGCCCGCGGGGCATTATCCCCGCGATTCACGAGGATTCGCAAGGGAGAAGCGCGCGTGGCAAGCGGTGGACAAGGGGCTGGCGGAGCGATCAGGCGCCCCGTACGACCGCGCGAGCTGCAGGACCCCTTGAACCACTATCTCTACCATCCGCTGGCCTGGCAGCTGGCCCGCGCGCTGGCGGCGACTCCGATCACACCGAACATGGTCTCGGTGATAGGTGCCTGCTTCGTGATCGCGGCGGGCTTTGCCTATACCGGCCTCGCCTGGCCGGTTTCGGCCGCGCTGGGCATGGCGCTGCACATGACCTGGCACGTGGTTGACGGGGCCGATGGCGATCTTGCCCGGCTGACCGGGCGTTCCAGCCCGATCGGCGAGATGGTCGACGGGCTGTGCGACTATCTCAGCCATATCGTACTGTACCTGATGCTGGCGGCGCTGCTGGCCGGATCGACCGGGTTCTTCTCGGGCTGGCACGCCTGGGTCCTGGTGATCGCCGCCGGGATCAGCCACGCGCTGCAGGCCAACCATGTCGAGGTCCAGCGCCGCCAGTACCAGTACTGGGTCTATGGCACCCCCTGGCTGCGCAACAGCCACGGCAAGGAAGGGTCGGCCACCTCGCGTTCGTGGGCCGGGGCCCTGGTTTCGGCCTATATCGGGGTCGCCAGCGGAATGACCCCTGAAGCGCTCAAAGTCGATGCAGCGGTCCAGGCTGCCGAAGGCGACCGCGCCCGGCTTGAGGCGATCGCCGGTGCCGCCCGGGCCGAAGCCCAGCCCCTGCTCCTGCTGTGCAAGATCCTCGGGCCCAACCCGCGGGCGATCGTGCTGGGGCTGTCGATGTTCGCCGGCACCCCGCTGTGGTACTTGCTGTACCAGACCTTTGTCCTCAACCTGCTGCTGGTCCATTCGGTGCGCGCGCATAATGCCGCCGCCCGCCGGATCGCGGCCCGGATCGGAGTTTGATCACCATGCTGCACGAACAGCTGCTGGCCGAAGCCCGCGACCTCGAGGGCGAGATCGTCGCCCTGCGCCGGGCAATCCATGCCGAACCGGAACTGGGGCTCAACACTCCGAAGACCCGCGACAAGGTCCGCGCGGCGCTGGCCAATCTGCCGCTCGAATGGGTCGAGGGACCTTCGACCACCGGACTGGTCGCGACGCTGAAGGGCGGGGCCGGGGAAGGGCGGTGCGTGCTGCTGCGCGGCGACATGGACGCGCTGCCGATGGATGAGGAAACCGGGCTCGAATTCGCCTCGACCGTGCCGGGAACGATGCATTCGTGCGGGCACGACACCCATACCGCGATGCTGGCCGGAGCAGTCCGCCTGCTCTGCGCCCGGCGCGATAGCCTGAAGGGCGAAGTGCGGTTCATGTTCCAGCCGGGAGAGGAAGGCTTCCACGGCGCCAAATTCATGCTCGAGGACGGCTTGCTCGGCGGCGAGGGAACCGGGCGGGCGCTCCCCGAGGCGGCTTTCGCGCTCCACGTAATGCCCAATGCCAGGCATGGGCTGGTGGCCGGGCGGCCCGGCGCCCTGCTTGCATCGGCCGACCAGTTCGACGTGGTGGTCGAAGGGCGCGGCGGCCATGCGGCGATGCCGCACCAGGCGCTCGATCCGGTACCGATCGCCTGCGAGATCGTTACCGCGCTGCAGGCGCTGGTCGCCCGCCAGTTCGACGCGCACGATCCGGTGATCGCCACCGTCGCGCGGATCGAGGCCGGCACCGCGCACAACATCATCGCCGATTCGGCGAGCCTCAAGGGCACGCTGCGCACGCTTTCGGCGCGGCACCGCTCCAAGCTCCATGCCGCGCTTGAACAACTCGCCATGGGCATCGCCGCAGCGCACGGGGCCAGCGCCAGCGTGACCATCACGCCCGGCTTTCCGGTCACCCATTGCGATCCGCGCGCGGTCGATCTGGGCGAGGCGGTGGCCCGCGACCTGTTCGGCGAGGCCGGCTTCCGCCGGCTTGACCAGCCGATCATGGGGGCCGAGGACTTCTCCTACGTGCTCGAACAGGTGCCCGGGGCGATGTTCTTCCTCGGCGTCGCGGCCGAGGGGGCAGACTGGCACAACTGCCCGGCCATCCATTCGCCGCGGATGACGGTGGACGAAGCCGCCCTGCCGCGCGGCGCGGCGCTGCTGGCGGGTTGTGCCGAACGGTTTCTGGCGCAGGGCTGGGACTGATT
>CAZNII010000124.1:0-1764 GCA_964573075.1 uncultured Novosphingobium sp.
GCGAGCGGATTGCCGATCACGCGCGGACTGTTGCTGCCGGCTAGTCCTGCTGGCGACCCGCAATCAGACGGCCAATATCGCTGCGGGCCTGGTCCGAAAGCTCGACCATGGTCCGGCCCCAGTCGCCATGGGAACCCCAGTGCCTGACCGCGAAGCGGGCGACGACAACCAGCATCGCCGCATCGACCAGCGCCAGCGCAAGCGCCGGGGCCGTACCCCCCAGGCTGGCACCCAGCGCCAGGGTCAGGATCACTGCAAGGCCCGCCAGAATGGCATAGGCAATGGCGAATTCGGATTGCCGGTTGATCGCCAGCATCAGGTTGGACAACGGGTTCCAGATCCCCCCGCACAGTGCCGACGCGGCGATGGCCAGCATCAGCCCTTCGCCGACATGGATGTTGTGGTTCGACCAGTGCAGAATGATCCAGGGGCCGGCCAGGGCCAGCAGCAAGGCAAAGGGAACGGCGATGGCCGCTGCCGTGCCCAGCACCGCCACGAACATCCGCAGCACTGCCCGCCGATTGCCCTGGGCCGTGGCCGCGCCGAACTCGGGCATCAGCGCGGTGGTCAACATTTGCGAACCTTGCAGCCCGATGCGGGACAAGGTGCGCGCGGTGACGAAGGCGGGGACCGCGATTGCCCCCGCGACAAAGCCGAGCGCCGCCACCGTGCCCTGAAGCAGCAGGGCGGTGGCAAGCGGGATCGCCATGGCGGCCAGGGCCGGGGCCAGCAAGTCCCGCCGGGTCCGGCGATCGCCTCCGGTAAATCCAGGCAACAGACCGGTCTTCAGCATCGCTGCGGTCGCGAACATCGTGACAAACCCGGCGAGCCGCCCGGCCATCAGCGCGGTCGCCGCTGCGGCGATCCCGTGTCCCTGAAAGACCACCAGAACCAGCAGTCCATTTTCCATCACCGCTGTTACGGTTGAAAGCAGTGTCCCCAGGGCGAACCGCTGGGTGCTGCGAAACACGCCTTGCATCAGGCCGCAGCCCATGATCAGGGCGGCATAGACGGCCAGGAACACGAAGGCGCGGCGCATCTCTGCGTCCGAGGTTTGCGGGACGTCGAGGATTGCCTGAGCCGGCAGCGTTGCCGAAACCAGCGCAACCAGCGCGACAATCAGCCCGCAGGCCATCGCGACAACCTGGGTGGCGCTGCGGATCGTGATGCGGGCCTGCGCCAGCTCGCCGCGCGCGACCTGCATGGTCATGCGTACGGTTGCCGCATTGGCAAAGCCGAGATCGCCAAGCGCGAGCACCCCGGGGACGGTGGTCAGCATTGCCCACCCGCCATAGCGGGCCAGGCCCCAGTGTGAGGCGAGGATCGGCACCAGCAGCAACTGGATTGCCGCCGCAATAACCTTGTCCAGCGCATTGGCCCCAACCCCCAGGGCGATCCGCTGGCGACTCATCGTCCGAATCTCAACGGCTTGCGGGGTGAACGGACCGTGTTACAAAAGCGCTGTTCGGTGGGGAGGGGCACCATGGGTCTGACGGGCAAGTTGTTGAGCGCGCTGGTGCTGACATATTTCGCCAGCCGGATTTCGCTGCGCCTGCCAAACCCGCTGCGCAAGGCCTGGGGCATATCGCTGGCCCATCTGGTCTCGCTGCTGGTCCTGATCGTGGCGCTCGCCGTCATCCGGGGCGGCGAGGGCGGTTTCCCGGTCGAAGGCGCGCTAGTGCTGGTCCCGCCCCAGATATTCTGGTGGCTGCTCGATCTGCTGAGGGAGCATGGGCTGGGATTCATGAAGCGTGGCTCAGGGCA
>CAZNII010000124.1:1864-4982 GCA_964573075.1 uncultured Novosphingobium sp.
CGTTCGCCGTCCATGCCGATGGCGGCCGGGCCATATTGCCGCCCGGCCTCCGATACTTCCCGCCACGAAGTCCAGACCGCGCCGATTGCCACGATGCACATCGCGCCGAACACCACTTGCCCGAACAGGCGGCTGCGGATTGCCGCAACAAGCCCGGTATCATCCTGGAACTTCGACTTGGCCGAGCTTCGCCGCCGCCGGCGTTTCCGCCCGCCGTGCTCGCTGCTGTTCTGGCTGGTCGGGTCGATCAAGGTTCCGGCGCCTCGCGGTTGCCCGGCAGGGGTTAGCATGCCGATAGGCCAGCGCAAGCGCTAGCTTCCGGTCCGCGCTATTGGCGCAAGCCTGCCTTCGCGGCCAGCTGCCGCCAGCCATCGCGCAGCCACTTGCCCGGTGCCTTGCGCGGCACCGCGCAAAGCGCCATCGCCCGGTCACGGAAAATATTGGCCGGAAGGTCCGCCGGAAAACCTTCGCTCGCCAGCCAGTGATAGAGATCGGCCAGGCCGTAACGCTTCTCGGCCGGCAAGTGCCACAGCGGCAGGTGCTCGTCTCCGGGCCTTGCCGTGTTGTGCCGGGGGCTGGTCCAGATCCGCTTGATCACCTCGCGCGCGTCGGCGGCTGGCCGATCGAGCATGGCAAAGGCGATCGAATAGATATGCTCTTCGGTCAGCACCCCGGCGGCGGGCCCGTGTCCCGCGCTGGCTTGGGCCAGCATGGTTTCGAACAGCGCGCGATTGGCCTTCCAGGCGCCGATCGTGGTGGCGAACAGCTCCCCGCCATAATGCGGCAGCGGCTCGAATTGGCGGCCGGACAGGCCGGCCGCGACCCCGGCCATCTCGCGCCGGGTCATGCCGTTGACCGGATCGTCCGCGCCGGTATCGACTTCGTACCCGGCGAAATCGGCTTGATCGAGCAGGCGCCAGAGCCCGTCGAGCGGCGCGGTGACCAGCACGTCGCTGTCAACCAGGGCAAAGCGCAGGGCGTCTGGCTCGGCCTCCAGCGCGGTCAGGATGTCGAAGAAATAAAGGACGTTGCCCCAGGATGCCGCGCGACCCTGCGGGAGCCGTGCGGTCAGCGGCACCTGCCTTATCTCGACCCGGTAGCTTTCGAGGACTCCGGCGATATCGACGCCTTCCACCACCGGCGGGCGCACATTGCAGAACAGGGCGAGGCGCTGTGCCGGATTGGTGATCCGGGCGCTGGCGAACAGGGCAACCAGGCAGCGCCAGTAGATCGCCTGCACTTTCGGATTGCCCGAATTGCCGCCGGCCGAGGGAAAGGTCGTCCCTTCGTGCGGGGCGTCGACCACGAAGCCGGTGGCGAGCAGGGTGGCTGCACTCATCGCGCCGACAGATCCTCGATGGCGGCGAAGATGTTGCCTTCGCAGGGATCGGCTTGCGCCACGAAGCGGCCGCCTTCGAGAACCCAGAAGCGATAGCCGTAGCCGGCCAGATAGGCAAAGACATCGCCTGGAGCCTGGCCCTGGCGGGCCAGGGCATCGGCCGAAACCTCGAACATGATCGGCGGATGAAGCGCCTCCAGGATCGGCCGGGCACCTTCCAGCGCGGCGATCTCATAGCCTTCGACATCGATCTTGATGAAACCGACCCTTGCCGCATCGGCCGCGGGGATCGCCTCGGCCACCCGCACCGCGGGCACCTCTTCGGCGTCGAGCCCTTCGCCGCCGCCGACCGAAAAGGTCACCGGGGCATTGCCGACGTGAAACAGCTTGAGCGTGGCAGGCTTGTCGCTGGCCGCCGCGCGGTGGATCGTGATCCGGTCGCCCATTCTGTTGAGCGCCACGTTGGCGCTGATCTGATCGAATGAAAAGCGGCCCGGCTCGAAGCTGTGAACCTTGCCGCTCGGTCCGGCAAAGTGGGCCATGAAAAGGGCGAAAATGCCGAAGCTGCCACCGATGTCGAGCACCACGCTGCCCGGTTCGATCAACTGGCCGACCGCCAGCAGTTCCGGCTCGTAATGGTCGCGCTTGATGTAGATCGAGGTCGATCCGAAGCTGTGCAGCCTGGGCACGAGCCGCATCTTCAAGCCGCCAGTGGCAAAGCGGGCAATCGCCGGTCGCTTGACCGCGCAGGCCAGCAGCCAGCCGGGCCAGCGAGCCAGCGAGGCCAGCGGCCGGTCAGGATCGATGGCATTTTGCCAGAAGCGCCGCCGCCAGGCTGCGAGATTCATCGTTCGCCCCAAACTCCAGGTCGGCCCTGCCTAGCCGAGCCGACCGGCAAAGCAAGCGCCTAGCGCGTCGGCACCGGGGCATCGCCCGAATAGTCGTAGAAACCGCGCCCGGCCTTGCGGCCCAGCCAGCCGGCCTCGACATATTTCACCAGCAGCGGCGCCGGACGGTACTTGCTGTCGCCGGTAGTGTTGTAGAGCACCCGGACAATGTCGAGGCAGGTGTCGAGCCCGACGAAATCGGCCAGCTCCAGCGGCCCCATCGGGTGATTGAGGCCCAACCGGCAACCCTTGTCGATATCGGCGATGCTGGCCGTGCCCTGGCCCAGCACGAAGACCGCTTCGTTGATCATCGGCAGCAGGATACGGTTGACGACGAAGCCGGGCTCGTCCTCGGCCTGGACCACCTGCTTGCCCAGCGCCTCGGCAAAGGCGCGGGTTCGGGCGACGGTCTCGGGGCTGGTGGCGAGGCCCGGGATCACTTCGATCAGCCCCATCACCGGCACCGGATTGAAGAAGTGCAGGCCGATGAAGCGCTTCGGATCGGGCGAGCTGGTCGCCATCCGGGTGATCGGGATTGAGCTGGTGTTCGAGGCCATGATCGCGTCTTCGCGCAGCACCTTGCCGGCGGCTTCGAAGATCTTGCGCTTGATCTCTTCCTTCTCGGTCGCCGCCTCGATGATCAGGTCGGCCTCGGCCATCGGCGCATAGTCAGCCACCGGGGTGATCCGGGCCAGCGCGGCTTCGGCTTCGGCGGGGGTGATCTTCTCGCGGCTGACCAGCCGGACCAGGGCCTTGTCGATCCCGGCCTTGGCCTTTTCGGCCAGCGCGATGTCGACATCGGACAGCAGCACCTTGATGCCGTTCTGGGCGACGGTCTGGGCAATGCCCGAACCCATCTGGCCCGCTCCGATCACGCCTACGATCCGCATGT
>CAZNII010000124.1:5082-6352 GCA_964573075.1 uncultured Novosphingobium sp.
ACCAACGCGTGCTGCCCTAATTCTTCGTCGCCATCATCAGCAGCGCGGTGACCAGGACCGCAGCGGCCTGGAACATGATCCGGCGCATCATCAGCTTGTTCTGCTTGAGCTGCATCTCGCTCGGCCCGCTGCCTTCGGGGCGCTCCAGATCCTCGCGGGTGCTTTGCATGAAGGCGGCGATCCCGCGCACCAGGCTGATGACGGTCATCACCATCAGGATCACGATCACGATGCCAAGGAAATAGGTCATGTCCCGCTTTCTAGACCCTGCCCCAGCGAAATGCCAGCGGGGAAGCGTCCGGCCCGCAGGGCATTGGCCAGTTCGCGACCGTCCTCCCCGGCCAGGCGCAAGTCCCTGAGCGCGGGCGAGCCACGGCGCTTGGCAAGCTTGCGCCCGTCCGGCTCGACCAGCAGCGGATGGTGGTGCCAGGCGGGCACTGGCAAGCCGAGCAGTTCCTGCAGCAGGCGGTGGATGTGGGTCGAGGCGAACAGGTCGGTCCCGCGGGTGACCAGGGTGATCCCCTGCAATGCATCGTCGATCGTCGCCGCCAGGTGATAGCTGGCGGGCGCGTCCTTCCTCAGCAGCACCACATCGCCGAACGCCTCGGGCCGGGCGCGCTGGCGGCCGGCGAGCTCGTCGTCCCACCACAGCGGGCCGGCCCGGTCGCTGGCCCGGGCCATGTCGATCCGCCAGGCGACGTCGTCGCCCGGCGCGGCGCTGCGGCCATGGCAGATCCCGGGATAGATCGGCCCGTCCGGCCCCATGTCGGTCGCCACCGCGGCGATCTCGGCCCGGGTGCAGGAGCAGGGGTAAAGCAGCCCCATTGCCATCAGCCGCTCGCCGGCTTCGGCATAGGCTGCGATCCGGCTCGACTGGTGCAGCACCGGCCCGTCCCATTCCAGCCCCAGCCAGGCCAGATCGGCGAGGATTTCGGGGATCAGCTCGGCCCGGCTGCGGGCACCGTCGATGTCCTCGATCCGGACCAGGAACTCGCCCCCGCGCGCCCGCGCCAGATCGTGCGCCACCACCGCCGCATAGGCGTGGCCGAGGTGCAGCAGGCCGTTGGGGCTGGGGGCAAAGCGGGTGCGGACGGTCACGGAGATGCTTGTCCTGTGGATTGCCATCTTACGCAAGGCTTGACCGCAGCGCGTGCCCCATGTTCTCTTGTCGCCATGGGTTGTAGCCAAACCGTCATCCCGGCGCGCTACCGGAGGCCATGCTCAAGGCGGAGCTGATCGAGCGCGCGGCCCGGTTCCGCAGCGCCGAGGG
>CAZNII010000125.1:0-6149 GCA_964573075.1 uncultured Novosphingobium sp.
TCCATGCCATAGGCGCTGTGCAGCACGCGCACCGCCAGTTCGGTTTCGTCCTCGTCGATCAGCACCGAAACCTTGATTTCCGAAGTGCTGATCGCCTGAATGTTGATCCCGCGGTCGGCCAGCGCGCGGAACATGGTAGCGGCGACCCCGGCGTGGCTCTTCATGCCGACGCCGACGACCGAAACCTTGGCAACCTTGCCGTCGGTGATGATCCGGTTGAAGCCGATCGCTTCCTTCTGCGCTTCGAGCAGGGTCTGCGCGCGCAGCAGGTCGGCCGAGGGCACGGTGAAGGTCACGTCGGTCTCGCCCTTGTCGCGGCCGACGTTCTGGATGATCATGTCAACGTTGATGTTGGCTGCGGCCAGCGGGCCGAAGATCGTCGCCACCGCGCCGGGCCGGTCGGGCACGCGGGTAAGGATCACCTTGGCTTCGTTCTTGTCGGCGGCGATGCCGGTGATGAGCTGGCGTTCCATGTCCAAACCTTCCAATTCTTCGTCGCTGACAATCATCGTGCCGGGAATGTCGTCGGCCGGCGGGCTGTCCTCGTCGATAAAGCTGGAGAGCACCTGCACGCGCACCCCTTCCTTCATCGCCAGGCTGACCGAGCGGGTCTGCAGGACCTTTGAGCCGACCGAGGCAAGCTCGAGCATTTCCTCGTAGGTCACGTATTTGAGCTTGCGGGCCTTGGCCACGATCCGCGGGTCGGTGGTGTAGACCCCGTCGACATCGGTGTAGATGTCGCAGCGGTCCGCACCGATCGCCGCAGCCACGGCGACGGCCGAAGTGTCGGATCCGCCCCGGCCCAGCGTGGTCACCCGGCCAGCGGCGGTCAGGCCCTGGAAGCCGGGGATCACTGCGATCTCGCCCGCAGCCATGCTGGCCAGCAGCGCTTCCGAATCGATGTCCTCGATCCGCGCCTTGGCGTGGGCATCGTCGGTCCGCACCGGCAATTGCCAGCCCAGCCACGAGCGAGCCTTGCAACCCAGTGCCTGGAGCGTCATCGCCAGCAGGCCCGAGGTTACCTGCTCGCCCGAGGCGACCACCACATCGTATTCGGCCGGATCGTACAGCGGGTTGGCCTCGCGGCAGAAGCCGACCAGCCGGTCGGTCTCGCCGGCCATGGCCGAAACCACCACGGCCACCTCGTGCCCGGCCGCCTGCTGGCGCCGCACGATGTTAGCGACCCGCCGGATCCGTTCCGATCCCGCCATCGAGGTGCCGCCGAATTTCATCACGATGCGGGCCACGTGCCGTTCCACCCTTTTCGCAACATTGTTGCCAACAGGACCCCTCGCCCTGCGGCGGGCGCCCTGTTAGGAGGGGACCATGGCTAATGCAAGTTCAAGCGTCACGATCCGGCCGGAGGAAGCCGCCCATTTCGGCAAGCTGGCGGCCGATTGGTGGGACCCCAAGGGCTCTTCGGCCATGCTCCACCGGCTCAACCCGGTGCGGCTGGGCTTTGTGCGCGAGGCGATCGATGCCCATTGGGGCACGGATTCGCGCGGAGTCCGGCCACTTTCGGGCAAGCGGGCACTCGATGTCGGCTGCGGGGCGGGGCTGCTGGCAGAACCGCTGGCCCGGCTCGGCGCGGCAGTAACCGGGGTTGATGCGGCCAAGGAAAACGTTGCCGCGGCCAGCGCCCATGCCGCCGGCGCGGGGCTGGCGATCGACTATCGCTGCGGCGATGTGGCCGAGCTGGGCCTTCAGGGCTTCGACCTGGTCACCTCGATGGAAGTGATCGAGCATGTGGCCGACAAGCAGGCCTTCCTCGGCGCATTGGCTGCCGCGCTCGCCCCCGGCGGACTGATGGTGCTGTCCACTCCCAACCGCACCGCCAAGTCGCGGCTGCTGATGGTTGAGGCGGCGGAGCGGATCGGCATGGTCCCGCGCGGCACCCACCACTGGGACGATTTTGTCACCCCGGATGAGCTTGAAGCCCTGCTCGCCGAGGCGGGGCTGAAGATGGGTGATCCGCGCGGGATCGCCTGGTCCCCGCTCAAGGGCCTGCACCTTTCGGGCGACCTGGCGCTCAACTATATCGTGACGGTCACTTTGGCGTGATCGCGAACATGATCCAGGCGAGACCCGTGGCGACCACGAACAGGATCCACGACCAGTAGAAGCCGTGCCCGTCAATATAGATGTGCTCGATCGAGAGCCACCCGCCGCGCGAGTGGTTCTTGCCGAGGATCGCCGAAACCGCAAAGGTCAGCAATCCTCCGGGAATGAGGGCCTTGAAGAAGTCCATGGCATCCTTCCAGTGATGGGCGTTGCAATGCAAACCCGTTTCGCGCGGCGGGTCAAGCGCGTAAATTCGTCGCAAGCAGTGAACGGAAGCCGGCAAGCCGGGGCAAGGCTGCGGTCGCCGGATTGGCTGACGCTGGCTTAACCCTGCTTGGATAATCCATCTTCACGATACTCCGGCCAAGCACCGGGGAACGCGCGGAAAATCTGGCCGCGACGGGTCGTAAATGGAGAAAGCAATGTCTGCCAAGAAATGGACTGCCGGGATTACGGTTACGGTTCTGGCCGGGACGCTTGCCGCGCTCGCCCATGCCCAGGACAGCAATCCGCCGCCTCCGCCGCCGCCTCCGCCGCCTCCGGCCCCGGTGACTACCACCACGACCGAGACGCTGGCCGAGCCGACCGCCAAGGGCAAGGGTGCCAGCGTGGTCCGTACCCGCGAGACGACGACCACCACCACCACGAATGCCGACGGCACTACCACAACCACCACCGACGGTACCCGCACGGTGCAGACCGTGACCACTCCCAGCGGCAATGTCACCCGGGTGATCAAGTCCACCGACGCCAGCGGCGAGACAGTGACCACGGTCGAGCACGAGCGGCGCGAAAAGTCGCCAGGCACCGAGCGCGCGGAACGGGCCGAGCGGCCCGAGCGCGCCGAGAAGCCCGAACGGCCCGAGAAGCCGGATCGCCCCGAGCGTCCGGAAAAGCCCGAACGGCCGGACAACCCCGGACGCGGCGGCTAAGTCCCCCGCCAGCGAACGGCATGGGCCGGTCGCGCCGTTAAGTGCGCGACCGGCCTTGTCTTCAATTCAGCACAGATCACAACAGGGAGCATTCGGCTTGATCCGCATGACCAGACTTGCCGCCGGATTCACGGCGCTTTCCATCCTTGCCGCGGGCGCACCGGCCCAGGCCGAGGACTATCTCCAGATCAGCATCGGCGCCGACTATTCGAGCGGCGACTATGGGACCACGCCTGATACCGACATTGTCGCGGTGCCGGTCGGGGTGAAGCTCAAGAAGGGCGATTTCTTCATCCGCGCCTCGCTGCCCTGGCTCCATGTCGATGGCCCCGCCATTCCCGGCGATGGCGGCGCGATTCCCGGGGTGACCAGCACTTCGCGCAGCGGGATGGGAGACCTGTCGCTGGCGGCGGGCTATTCGCTGCCGATCGGGGAAACCACCTTTTTCGACCTGACCGGCAAGGCCAAGCTGCCGACCGCCTCCGAGACCAAGGGGCTGGGTACCGGCACCACCGATTTCACCGCCGAGGGCGAGCTGACCCAGCTGTTCGGCGCCACCAGCGTGAGCCTGCGCGGCGGACGTCGCTTCAACGGCTCGAGCACGGCCTTTCCGCTCAACGACGTGTGGCAGGCCGGGGCCGGGGTCTATCACACCGCCGGCGACCTGACCCTCGGGCTCGACTATGACTGGCGCGAAGGCGCACTGCCGACGGCGCCCGTTCGCAGCGAGATCACCGGATCGCTGGGCTACAAGCTGAACGACGCGTTCCTGCTCCAGGGCTATGCCTATACCGGGCTCAGCGACGGCAGCCCGAACCTGGGCGGCGGCCTGCAGCTGCTCTACCGGTTCGGAATGTAACCGCCGGCGATCAGGGCCGCGCGCACCTGCTGCTCGCGCGCGGCCCAATCGCCGCTGATCTTCTCAAAGCGCACCCCGGCACGCACCAGCATCTCTTCAGCGACGGCGGCAAAGCGGGCGCGCTCGGCGGGCGTGCCGAAGAACCGCGTGCCGTCTTCCTCCCAGGGCACATCGGGGCCGAACAGCAGGTAGAGGTCGGCCTTGGGATAGCTCAGCAGGGCGTCCGGCACCGTGCCGAACAGCATCTGCGCCCAGGCGGCGGTCATCAGCGGGTCGGTATCGAGCAGGGCCAGCGCCGCGCCGGTCCGCTCGACCTCGCGGACCCGCGCCTCGTGCCCTGCGGCAATCGCCAGCAGGTCGGCCATGGTAAAGTCGGTGCCCTGCGTTTCGGCATATTCGCGGCCATATTCGGGCACCCAGGGCAGCCCCAGCTCGCCGCTCAGCCGCTCGGCCAGCATTGACTTTCCGGTGCTCTCCGCGCCGTGGAAGCAGACCCGCTTCATGCGAATGCGATGGCGCGCTGGCGTCGCTCCACCTCGATCCATTCCTTGAGGCCGATCAGGCTCATCACCAGGAACCCGCCATAGAGACCTGCGGTCGGGCCAAGATCGCGGTAGATGTAAAGCGGGATCGCCACCACGTCGATCGCGATCCACAGCACCCAGTTCTCGATCCGGCGATAGGCCAGCAGGAACTGCGCGCCGATGGAGAACACCGCCAGCGGGGTATCGACGTAGGGGACCTGGGCCGGGGTGAACTTGTCCATCACCCAGCTGAGGTTGATGCTGATCGCGGCCATCGCCAGCAACCAGACCCAGCGGCTGCGCCAGTCAAGCCAGCGCACTGGCACCCGCGAATCGTCGATCCCGGCCCGGGCGGCGCGGTGCCACAGGATCCAGCCCCAGACATTGGCAGCGATGAAGAACAGCTGCAGCGCGCTTTCGGCCAGCAGCCCGCTTTCGAAGAACACGAAGATGTAGAGCGAGACCGAGGCGATCGCGAAAGCGAAGTTCCACTGCGAACGGAAGATCAGCAGGGCGATGTTGATCACCCCCAGCCCGGCGGCAATCCATTCCAGCCGGCCAAGCAGGTCCGCGTCGATGATCATCCCAGCGCTGCCGCCCATTCGACTTCCCTGAAGCCGATCAGCAGTCCGCCGGGGTGCTCCAAGATCGGGCGCTTGATGCAGCTGGGGTTGGCTGCCATCAGCGCCACCGCCTTGCCCTGATCGAGATCGGCCCTGTCGGCTTCGGGCAGTTTTCTGAAGGTCGTGCCGGCGCGGTTGAGCACCTTGTCCCAATCCGCCGCATTGCACCAGCGCGCCAGTTGCACCGGATCGGCCCCGGCCTTCTTGTAGTCATGGAAAGTGTAAGCGATTCCGCGCGCGTCCAGCCAGGTGCGGGCCTTCTTGACCGTGTCGCAGTTGGGAATGCCGTAAAGGGTCAGGCTCACGTTTCGGGCCTTTCAAAGCTCCGCACCTTGGGATCGGCGCAGGAATAGAGCCTGTAGCTCTCGTAATAATCCGAACGCCCGCGGGCCTGGACCCGGGCATGTTCGGGGTGGCTGCCCCAGGCCCTGGCGGCTTCCTCGCTTTCCCATTCGGAAATCGCCACCACCTCGCCATCCTCGGCGACGAAGCCCTTGATCGATATGAATCCGGGCTGCCGCGCGGCAAGCTCCTCCATCCGCGCGTTGTCCGCTTCATAGGCGGCGCGGTCCATGTCGGCGCGTTTGCGGTTGCGGAAGACGGTCAGGTACATGGCCCGCTTCCTAAACCGGATATGGACAGGGGCGCAATCTGGCGGCAAAGCCGTGGGCCATGTCCATCAACACCTTCGGCCGTCTGCTGCGTTTCACCACCTGGGGCGAAAGCCACGGGCCGGCGCTGGGCGCCGTAGTCGATGGCTGCCCGCCGGGGCTGGAGTTGAGCGAGGAGCTGATCCAGCCGTTCCTCGACGCGCGCCGGCCCGGGCAATCCAAGTTCACCACCCAGCGGCAAGAGCCGGATGCGGTCAGGATCCTGTCCGGCGTGTTCGAAGGGCGGACCACCGGCACCCCGATCTCGCTGATGATCGAGAATGTCGATCAGCGCTCGAAGGACTATTCGGAAGTCGCCCGGGCCTATCGTCCGGGCCATGCCGACTATGCCTATGACGCCAAGTACGGCTTCCGCGACTATCGCGGCGGCGGACGCAGTTCGGCGCGCGAAACGGCGGCGCGGGTTGCGGCCGGCGCCATTGCCCGGCTGGCGATCCCCGAAGTGGCGATTGTCGGCTACGTTTCCGAGATCGGCGGCG
>CAZNII010000126.1:0-6071 GCA_964573075.1 uncultured Novosphingobium sp.
CACACCGAGCTCGGCCTCGCCGCGGATCCCGGGGCCGACATCGAAGCGCAGCCGTGCATCCGACCACAGGCTGTTGCGGCGTTCATAACCGGATGCGGTAACCGCAACACTGGTCGAGAATTCCGGGATCACCATGGCGTCGCGGCCCAGCGCCAGCGGATAGTGAACATCGTCGAAGGGCAGCATGTCGTCCTCGTCGGTGGGAGGGGGCAGGCGGACAAAGCCGTCGCGGCAGACCTGGGGAAGGGCCCAGACGAAGCATTCGTGCGCCTGGCGGGCGATCGCTTCGTCGATCCCGGCGTCGATCGCGCGCCACAGTTCGCGGTCGGCGGGATCGAGCACGAAGCCGGCCAGATAGTCGGTCTGGGCGGGCGGATAGCCGAGCCGCGCCGCGACTTCGGCATAGGCATCGCGGCGGAATGCCTCGGCCCCGCCGGTCAGCCAGTCATAGTCTTCCACCTGCAACCGGTCGAAGGCCGGGCTGGCCCAGCCGGTCGGCAGGTTGGCGCGCCGCACCTCGGGCATGGCCGGATCGAGCAGACCGGGCAGAAAGGCGAGCAGCAGGACTTCGGCGCTGCCCGGCGTGGCCGCCGTGCGGACCGCATCGCGCAGCGCGGCGGTCGAGCTGGCGAGGACGGTACCGGCCTGATCAAGCAGATCCTTCTGCGCGTTGCCCAGCGGCCCGCGCAGGTCCGGGATCGCCACCGGATTACCGCCAAAGGCGGTCTTGGCCGCATCGTCGTAAAGGCAGGGGCGGCCGTCCGCCATGATCCACCACCACGGCTCACCGATCTGGAACCGGATCGCAGCGCCGGCCTCCTTCATCAGCACGACGAATCCTTCGGCAACGCTGCGCAGCCAGGCCATCGCGGTTGAATTTGCCGGTGAAAGCAGGGCGGAAGGGGGATCCCAGCCGGTCCGCGCGGGATCGCCGTTGGCCGCGCGCTGCTGCCAGGCATCGGGGCAATGCTGGGCCAGCAATTCGTAGGACAGCGAGGCTATCGGCGAGAAGCCGGCAGCAATGGCCGCGGCGAAGAAGGCGCGGTGCCAGGCCTTGGCCGGGGTGCACAGCGGATCGCCACTGCCGGGAACCAGATAGGCGCCACCCTGCGAAGTGAGCCGCATGTAATGGCTCATCCCGACATAGTGCAGCAGGCTGCCGCGATAGCCCAGTTGCCGGGCATTGCGGATCAGGCGCTCGGGCGCCTGGTTGGTGCAATCGTCATAGGCGGTGGCCAGCGCCAGCCCATGCGGCGGGACGATCACATCACCCACTTCGAGCATCGCGTGCTGGCCTTCGCAGGCAATCCCGCTCAGTTCGGCCCAGCCTTCGACCGGGGCGGCCAGCGGCACGGTGCTGGCCGCAACATAACCCGGCGCGACCAGCGAGATGAACATGCGGTCGATATCGCCGGGATGGACCGGGTCGCCCCCGGCCTGGATCGAATAGCCACCCAGCAGGGTCGAGAAGTCGAGCTGGATCACCGCGTCCTGGGGGCTGCCCTGGGCATAGTTCCACAGCCGCACATACCAGGTCCGCGCGGCTCCCGCCGCATCGCGGCCCTCGATCGTCAGGACCGGACCGTTGACCGCATCTAGCGCGATCACGCCGCCCGAACGCCAGCGGAAGGTCAGCCGGGTGTGCGAATAGTCGCGGTTGGTCTGATAGGCCAGCAGCGGGTGGTCGAGCCGATCGACGCTGTCCCAGATAATCCCGGCAAGATCGCCCTGGCGCAGGAACACCGCATCGACCCGCAAGCCATCGGGTGCCGGACAGGTCAACGCGGCCATCATCGGACGCGGGAAGTTGACGGTCCAGAACCGCGGATCGAACCGCTGGATCCAGTCGCTGTCCTGCCCTTCGCGTTTGGCGGCAAGCCAGAAGGTCATGCGCTTTCCCCTTTAATCAGAATTCGCTGAGCGCGCGGCGCACGGCGCTGGCCACCTGGCGGCTGGAACGCTGCAGCGCTTGCGGGGCGCCGGTTCCGGGCGGCGCGGCAATGGTGATGTTCACCCTGACGTCGCGGTTGCCGCCGGGCAGGGCGGTCTCGATCCGGCCGGCGCTGGTCGGCACGAACAGTTCGGGCCCGCGCTCGCCGACCACGTAACCGCGCCCGGGCGAGACCGGACCGCCGGTGGCGCGGCCGGGCAGCCCGAACAGCGAGCTGATCATTGTGCCGATCCCCAGGATTGTATCGAGCCCGCCACCGCTGCTGCCGCCACCCAGCCCGATCGACGAGAACAGGCCGTTAAGCGCCTGGCTGGCGATCTGGTCGATCACGTTCATCGCGATCCGGCGCAGATCCTCGAACCCGAGGCTACCCTTGCGCAGGGCGTTCAGCAGCCCGCGTTCCAGCACCATCCCGGCCCGCTCGAAGCCGTCAACCAGGGTGCTGTCGAAGGTGCTGCGCATTGCCGCGACATCGGAAGCGAAGCCCTGGGTATTGGCGCGCACGTCGATCAGCAGGCTTTCGACGGTATCAGGCATCATCGCGCTCCATCAGGCGGTTGAGGTCGTTACGGGACATGGCCTGCCCGGCGCCGGGCAGGGCGGGCGAAAGGATCGCGGCCAGCTCGGCCGGGGTCGCTGCCCAGAAATCGTCGGGGCGCCAGCCCAGCAGTTGCGCGGCCAGGCCGGCCAGGCGCTGGGCGCCGGGCCCGAAGGCGCCGGTCATGGCGCGTCCGGTTCGGTCCGGCCCTGCAGGATCTGGCCGAGCAGGACCCGCAAGGGCTGGCTTGCCGCCGCGAGGCCCATCGCCATCACCGCTTCGCCAACCGCATCGCGGGTCAGGCCATCGCGGTTGTCGAGGCAGTGCCAGAACAGCGCGGCCAGCTCACCCAGTCTGAGCTGCCCCGCCCCAGCGCGCTCAACCAGCGCGAAGAGTGGGCCCAGTTCTTCCTCGGCCGCGACCAGCGCGGCGAAACTGGGGCGGAGCAGACGCGGCGAACCGGCGAGGGGGAGGCTCGCTTCGCCGCGAAAGGGATTGGCAGGCCGGCTCATGCGCTGATGACCGCGCCGGAGCTTTCGAGCTGCAGGGTGTAATTGCGCTCGCCGTTGAAATCGCCCGAATAGTCGAGCTTCTGGACCAGGAACCGGCCGCGCAGCTTCTCGCCATCCTCGAAGCTCAGCTCGTAATCGTCGAGCGTGCCGTTCATCGCATTGGCGCGAACCTGGGCCTCGGCCGCGCTGCCCAGGAAGATCCCGGCCGCACTGACCGAGACCGAGCGGACCCCGGCACCCGAGAGCATCTCGCGCCAGCCGCCGCTTTCCTTGGTGGTGATCACCACCGGATCGCCGGAAATCGACATCTGGGTGGTGCGCAGGCCGGCAACGGTGCGGTAAACGGCGGGGCTGGCCCCGTCGGAGATCTTGAGCAGGAAGGCGCTGCCTTTCTGGGCGGTCATGGGGGGGGGTCCTTTCAGTGCCCCTCCCGCTTGCGGGAGGGGTTAGGGGAGGGCTTGTTTGGTGCGAGGGAAGGGAACAGGCCCTCCCCCGACCCCTCCCGCAGGCGGGAGGGGAGAGCGGGACGTCAGTCGGTCAGAACTCTGAACCGGTATTCCATCAGCACCGCGCGGGTGCTTGCCCCGCGCTGTTCGGCGCGGGCGCGCAGGAACTGGGCGGTGACGATCCGGAACCCGGTCTGGGCGGCCGGCAGGGTGGCGATCCGGGCCTCGATCGCGGTGGTCAGGCTGGCGGCGCTATCGGGCCGGTCGCCGCGGCAGTGCAGCTCCAGCGCAATCCGCACTTCGCGACCCGTTCGGTCCTTCGCGCTCCAGTCGGCGCTGGCGCTGGCGGCGATCGCCAGCCACGGCAGGGCGGTGCGCGACGGGGCTTCCTCGACCACGGCATTGAGTTGGGCAGTCAGCGCCGCGTCGGCCTTGAGCCAGGCGATCAATGCGGCGCGCAGGGCAATTTCCATCGCGGGCTATCCTTTGGTGAACAGCGGCCAGAGCAGCCGGGCATCGCGCCAGGCCCGGGCCGGGTCGCGGCGTGCCGCGCGGGCGGAACGCAGCGCGGCTTCGCCAAGCAGGCGGGCGCGCTCGGTCAGGCGGGTAGCGAGTGCGTCGAAAGCGCCGCTCATGCCAGCCGCAGCCGGCGCCAGGGCCGCCACAGTGCGGCAACCGCCGCCGGGGGCGTCGTGGGAGCGGCAACATCCTCGCGCTGGCGGTACTGGAAGGCGGCCAGCCGCAGAATGCCGTGACGCAGCAATTCGGGCAGGCTGGCCCAGTCCGGAGCGAGCCCGGCGGTTAAGCGCACCGCGATCCGGCCCGCCGCGCCGGGATTGGAAACCAGCACCCGCCCGCCGCCACCGGGGTCGAGTTCGATCGCGTAATTGCCGATCGGCAGGGCAAACCGGGCACCTTCGGCGGGAATGCCCTCGATCGCGGTGATCGCCTGGACCGGACGGGTCGAAAGCGCCTGCCAGGCGGTTGAGGCCGGCAGCACTTCCTCGCAGTCCTGCTGCAGCGGCATGGTGCCGGTGAAATGCTCGCACATCTCCAGCGCCGCGCGCAGCAGCGCGGTGAGCTGTGTGTCGTCGGCCGGAGTGGTGATTCCGAGCCAGTCCTTGAGCTCGGATAGCGCCGCCGGCGCGAGCGCCGCAGGCGTGACGATGGCCCGCTTCATGGCGGTCTCCAGGTTGTTGCTTGGATGTGTCGGGAAGGGCGCGGGGCCGGGATCTCACCCGGCCCCGGCAGGTCTTAGACCGAGACCTTGAGCAGCTTGATCGCGTCGCTGTCGAGCACCTGCCCGCCAATCCGCTTGGTCGCGTAGAAATTGACGTAGGGCTTGTTGGTGAAGGGATCGCGCAGGATCGTGGTGCTCTTGCGCTCGGCGATCAGGTAGCCGGCCTTGAAGTTGCCGAAGGCGATCGGGAAGGCGTTGGCGGCCACGTCGGGCATGTCTTCGGCCTCGATCACCGGATAGCCCAGCAGGCGGGCCGGCTGGCCGTCCATGATCCCCGGCTGCCACAGGAACGAGCCGTCGGCCGCCTTGAACTTGCGGACCGTCGCGAGGGTCTTCGAATTCATCACGAAGACCGCGCCCTGGCGGTGCGCCGCCTTGAGCGAGTGGACCATGTCGATCAGCTTCAGTTCCGGGGCGGTGTCGAAAGCGCTGGCATTGCCGGTGACCGAGAACTGCAGCGTACCGAACGGGCGGGTGGCATCGGCGGCGTTGCTGGTCGGCGCGCCGAGGAAGCCCTTGGGCTGGTTGGTGCCGGTGCCGTTGACGAAGGCGGCCCCTTCGGCGCGGGCGAATTCGGTGGCGATTTCGCCGGCCAGCCAGGTTTCGAGGTCGAAGGCGGCATCGTCGAGCATCGCCTGGCTCGCCGCCGGGTTGGCATAGAGCTCGCCCATCGGCGGCACGATCTCGTTGAACTTGCCGGTGCTGGTTTCGGGCCGCGCGGCGGTTTCGCTGACCCAGCCCGAGGCGGTGCCGGCCGAGGTGACCAGCTTGCGATAGCCCGAGGTGCCGATCTGGACGACCTGGGCGATCGCGCGGATCGGGCTGATCGCCTTGAGCTGCGCGGAAATCAGCGCGTCGATCTCACGCGGGACGGCATAGCCGCCATCGGCCAGCACACCGGCGGTGACCGACTTCAATTCAGCCTCGCGGCCGAAGCGCAGGTAGCCGTCGACAAAGCCCTTGAGTTCCGGGCTGGCCTCGGCCGAACCGGCCAGGGCCGGGCGGGCGGCGGCGCGGCTGACCTTTTCGAGCCGCGACTTCACTTCATCGACATCGCCGCGCAGCGCGCTCAGCGCCTGTTCGGCGGCATCCTGGCGGGCGACGAGATCGAACGAGGCGTCAAGCGCCTCGACAGGTACTTCATTATCCATGGATTGGCCTTTCGTGTTGAAATTCCTCCCCGGCCCGGGGAGGGGGACCACCTGAAAGGTGGTGGAGGGGGCCCGCGGCCAGGCGCAACGGATGGGGGCAAGCTGTGCGGCGAGCCCCCTCCGTCAGCCCTGCGGGCTGCCACCTCCCCGTGCCGGGGAGGAATTCTGCAGAAGATGCACCCGCGCGCCGTGCTGCATCGGGTGGGTAACCAGGCTGACCTCGAACAGGTCGA
>CAZNII010000127.1:0-1536 GCA_964573075.1 uncultured Novosphingobium sp.
TCAAATGTGCCGCTCTGCCTGCAGCTTCTTGATTTCGGCGATCGCGCGCGCCGGGGACAGGCCCTTGGGGCAGACGTTGGCGCAATTCATGATCGTGTGGCAGCGATAGAGCCGGAAGGGATCTTCCAGTTCGTCGAGCCGTTCGCCGGTCATTTCGTCGCGGCTGTCGGCCAGCCAGCGATAGGCCTGGAGCAGGATTGCCGGGCCCAGGAACTTGTCGCTGTTCCACCAATAGCTGGGGCAGCTGGTCGAGCAGCAGGCGCACAGGATGCATTCGTACAGGCCGTCCAGCTTCTCGCGCTGTTCGGGGCTCTGCAGGCGTTCCTTGCCCGAAGGCGTGGTCGAAACGGTCTGCAGCCAAGGGCGGATCGAAGCGTACTGGGCGTAGAAATGGGTGAAGTCCGGCACCAGATCCTTGATCACTTCCATCGCCGGCAGCGGGGTGATGCGGATGTCGCCATCCAGATCCTCGATCGCGGTGGTGCAGGCAAGGCCATTGCGGCCGTTCATGTTCATTGCGCAGGACCCGCAGATCCCTTCGCGGCAGGACCGGCGGAAGGTGAGGGTCGGATCCATTTCCGACTTCATCTTGATCAGCGCGTCGAGCACCATCGGGCCGCAATTGTCGAGATCGATCTCGAACACGTCATAGTGGGGGTTCTTGCCGCTGTCGGGATCGTAGCGATAGACGGTGAACTTCCTGACCCGGGCCGCGCCAGCGGCCTTGTGGAGGGTGCCTTCGCCAGTGATCTTGCTGTTGGCGGGAAGAGTGAAGCTCGCCATGTCCATCCCTGCTTGCTGCGCGGCCGGCTGGCCGGTTTCGGGCCCTCTCTAGCGATTCGACGCGCCGGGGCAAGCAGTCACTTGGCGAAAAAACGCGCTATCCGCCAACCGGCCCCAGCAATTCGGTGACCCCGGCGGCAATGACCAGACCGATCAGGACGATCGCGACGATCGCGGCATGGCGCGCAAGGACCGTCGGACGGTCCTCGCGGCCAAGCCAGGTGCGATCCTGCTCGAAGAAGAAGGCGGAAAGTTGCGACCCATCCCGAAGCTGCTCCCCGCCCAGGTGCGAACCGGCGGGGTGCGGCAAAGAGATACTCTCCGCCCCGCCGCCATTGCTGCCCAATCCGGAATCAGGAAGGTAAATTTTTTGCCATGTTTCAGAATGACTTTGCGAATCAGTATCTTGAGGGGCGAATTCCTGACGATAAAGCCGGGCCAGCTCGCCTCTGGGAAGCCCGCCAAGGCGCGATCGGACCATTTCGATCCGCTGGTTGACCGCGCTTTCCGAGATGCCAAGGCGGGCCGCGATTTCCTTGCTGGTGCGATTGTCGGCCACGAGCGCAAGGACGTCGCGCTGCTTGCGCGTAAGCTTGGGTAGGGTCTGTACGGCCGTTGCCTTGCCGGTCATGGCTCTGCCTCGTTCGCGCCGGGACTGCGCCCCGGCGGCGCCCTGCGGTGCGAAGCAAGCGCCCCGACAACCAGCATGGCAACCATCGCATAACACGATCCTTGCACAAGCGCGAGATAGCC